>NZ_CP087999.1:4735000-5035000 GCF_021044625.1 Geomonas sp. RF6
GCGGTGTTTCCCGGCTCGCTCACGCCGAGGCAAAGGTACCTGAAAGGAAGGTTCTCCTCTTCCTGTCTGCGTGCGATCTGCAGAAAGGGGGTGCCGGAAGTAGAACGCTCCGCGGCGCGCAGGTCAAAGTGTGAATCGAAGTTGATGACACCTATCTCGCCGCGCATCTTCCCAGCGAAGAGGCGGCTTTGCAAGCCGAGGAAGGTGCCGAGCGCCATCTCGTGCCCGCCGCCGATCAGGAGCGGGAAATGTTCCAACTCGAGAAGGGCCGCCACCCAGCGCGCCTGCTCCTCCTGTACCCCCTCGAGGTCGTCATTCACGCAGATGAGGTTCCCGGCGTCGTAGAGCGGCCTTTCCTGGTGCCAGGCGAAAGGCGCGAGGGCCTTGCGGACCGCATCCGGCCCGTTGCGCGCCCCCCCTCTTCCGAGGTTTCGTGTCACCCCGGCGTCGCTGCAGACCCCGAGCAGCGCAAGGCCGGGGGGAGCATGCCGCTCCCCCCGCGGGTCGAGAAGCCGGACCCGCTGATGCCACCGCTCCCCCCCTTCCTCGGCATCGACCCTCCCCTGCCAGAGGGAGATCTGCGTCTCTTCATGCACGGGTCACTACCCCCTTAAGGACGCGCTGGAGAGGGGCGGAGAGCCCCACCTCGGAGGGGAGTTGCGCCGGGTCTTCCAGATCCCACACGAGGAAGTCCGCCTCTTTCCCGACGGTCAGCGTTCCGAGCCGGTCCCCCCACCCGAGAGCTCGTGCGGCATTGCGGGTGACGCCGGCAAGCGCCTCCTCGGGGGTGAGCCCCCAGAGGAGGCAGGCGAGGTTCATGATGAGGCGGATCGAGGCGAAGGGAGAGGAGCCGGGATTGAGATCTGTGGAAAGGGCCATCGGTACGCGGTACTCTCGGAAGAGCGCGACCGGCGGCATCCTCGTCTCTTTCAGGAAATAATAGGCGCCGGGGAGAAGGGTGGCGACGGTGCCGGCCTGCTGCAGCGCGCGCACCCCTTCTTCCTCGAGTTGCTCCAGGTGGTCGGCGGACCATGCACCGTAGGCGGCGGCAAGGGCGGCGGCGCCGGTATCGGAGAGCTGCTCTGCGTGTATCTTGAGACCGAGCCCGTAGTCGCGCGCGGCCAGGAAAAGGCGTTCCGCCTGCATGGCGGTGAAGGCGATTTTCTCGCAAAAGACGTCGACGGCGTCGGCGAGCTTCTGTATGGACACCCGCGGGATCAGCTCGGTGCAGATGAGGTCGACGTAGGCGTCGGACTTGCCGAGATATTCCGGGGGAACTGCGTGGGCGGCGAGGAGTGTGGCACTGATCCGCACAGGATGTTCCTCGCGCAGACGCTGCACCACCCGCAGCATCTTCAGCTCGTCATAGACGTTAAGCCCGTACCCCGACTTGATCTCCACCATGGTGCACCCCTCGGCGATGAGGGACAAGAGGCGGGGGCGCGCCTTCAGGAAAAGCTCTTCCTCGCTGGAGGCCCGGGTGGCCTGCATCGTGGAGCGGATCCCCCCGCCGGTGCGGGAGATCTGCTCGTAGCTCATCCCCTGCAGCCTCTTCACGAAGTCGCCGGCGCGGTTTCCTCCGTACACAAGATGGGTATGGCAATCGATGAAACCGGGGGTAATCAGGGCGCCGCGGCAATCGGTAACCTCCTTGTCGAAGCCGGAGAGATCAAGCCCCTCCATCGGGGCGATGACAGCGATAAGGCCGTCGCTGACGCCGAGGGCGTAGTGCTCCAGCATGGCATAGCCGGCACCGGTTGCCGGGTCAAGGGTTACGAGGCGCGCGTTGGTCCAAAGACGGTCACAGTTGCTTATTTCCTGATCCATGGCTCACCTGCAAAGGGAATTGGTGGATATTGATATCGTACACCATGGTGAGAATTCGCGTCACCTGCATCGGGAATAATTTCGGGGAGATCCGATAGGGGAGCGGTTATGGTGGGGGGAGCGGTGAGGGGCGTTGCGGGGAGGAATTTCTTCAGCTCAGACTGAGAAAGGCGTTGCATGCGCAACGCCTTTCGTGGTGCAACGACACTCGCAGCAAGTGCATCACGTCCTTCTGTAAGCACGCCGCTTTCCATAGACGGCGAGGCTGAAGAATGCGGCCCCGAAGAGCACGAATGTGCCAGGTTCGGGGACCGGAGTGACGGCGTAATCGAAGGAGCTGACGTTGACGATAGACCACGGATGGGTGAGAATGGCGCACAACTGCAGCATGTCATCCCCGGTGGGCTCGTAGTAGAACGCGTCGTTGCCGGAGAAACCCAACCCCGACGAGGTGTTGAAGTTCAGGGTGCTGACATCGATCCCGTTGACCATGGTCATGAAAGTTGCACTGTCCCCGTGGCCGCCGAAGGCCCCGCCGACCGACACCCGCGCGCCCGGCCCGCTCCACGGGGTGGTAATGAAGTCGGTCAGCATGACCGTCAAGGTGCCCGCCCCAAAGAAGGTCGAGTCGAGGGAGTTGAGGTGCATGTACGGTGTGCCGCCACTAGCGGTGGAAATGCCGATGTCGACCGTCAGGAACCACTCGTAAAAGGGACCTGCAAAAGCCACGATCCCGGCGATCGGGCTGCTGTCGTGGGGACCGTTGTCCTCGATCGTCATGACGTGGGTGCCGTCGTCCAGAGACAGGGTCGGCCCGATCGGTGTTGCAGAAACTGACGCTGCAGCTAATAGGATGGTGAGACCTGTTGCTACCGCAAGAATCAATCCTTTCTTCATGGCTTCCTCCTACGTTGTTTTACAGAAACCAAGCTTCGAGAACGCGTCCTTTATCACCTCCCTTTCGTGGATTTGCATCTCCTGCCTTGCTACCTGCTTCCGTGCATCACCTCCTCGAACTGTGGATTTGACCTCGTCCTGGTGCATCAGACGTGCGAGGTTGCCGCATAGGGAGATCTCCTTTACGGCTTCAGGGTCACATTGTGAAAGGAGCTGCGACAGCGTCGTTCCTTCAGCAGTCGCAAGACCGGTACCATGACACGGCGAAGCAGCTTGGGAATTTTTAATGGCAAATCGGATACTTCCCGCTCCGGTGTCATTCAACGCCGGTCGGCTCCTGTGCAAGGAATGCACAAAGGTTCAAAGAGAGGGCGATTTGGAAGAGGCTTCTCCCTTGAAAGGGCATGCCATAACGCGAAAGGGCACGGCTCCCTCCGGGTGACCGTGCCCTTTCCTGCGCCGTTGCTGATCCGTTAACAGCTCCTCTTACTTCATGCTGAAACTCCCGAAGGTGACCGCGCCGGTGGTGACGGAGAGGCTGCCGCTGACGGTGGTAATCCCCGTCTTGCTGGTGAACCCGGCATCATAGCCGCCGAACACGGAGACGCTGATGTTCTTGTCGAAAGTGAGGTTCTCCGTGAGACTCAGGTTGCGCACCAGTATCGTCCCGTCCTCAGACAGCGACTGGTAGGCCGCGCTGATCGAGGGGTAGCAGACGGAATTGGTAAGGGCTACGCAGCTCGGGATGGTGCCGCTCTCCCTGACGCTGAAGGTGTGGGTCCCCCCGTTGTAGCCGCCATTGTAGGTGAAGGAGATCTTTCCTTCCGCGTCCGAGAGGCAGATACCGGCGGAGCACCCCGCTCCCCCGATGCCGAGGCCGGTTACCGTGTCGACCGCGACCGCATAGTACCTGCTCGGCTGCAGATCACCGACCGTGTGGGCGGTCTGGAGGTACCCGATGGTGGAACTCGATTCCCGCCAGCTCTTTTCAAAGACACCGCTCGTTTCCCAGGCGTTGATGACGAGATTCATCCACTCGTCGTACTTGCCGGAGGTAAAGCCGCCGCTCGGCGCGATGACGAGGTGTGCCGCGGTCCCGGCAGGGGGAAGCGTGTTGCGGAACTTCCCGTCGCTGTAGATCCGCACGTTGGAAGCGGTGTCGGGCGCATCGAACCCCATGGTGTAGGGGGGCTGGAATTCGAAGGCCCCGAGATCGGGGGTGCCGTAGATGGGGTTCCCGAGGATGTCGGTGCTGATCCCTGAAATGGCGACCCCTGCGTCGATGGAGGGGGAATCCCACCTGAGCGTGTAGTCGTCGGTGAACTCCCCGTTGAACCTCGGGTTGACGGAGCTCCCCTGCGCCTCGAAGCCGAGGCTCCTGAAGGCGGGGAAGGTGTAGGAGGCGCCGTTGTAGTAGAGATAGGCGGTACGACCGCGGTCAAAGGAGTTGTTGAAGTCGCTGCTGTTCCCCGAGCCGTTGATGCGGTACTCCGAGTTTCCCGATGCGGTCACGCTGTCGGTGTAGAAGTTGTTGTCACGGATGTCGCTGTCCACCGCCTCGAGCTGGACACCCGGGCCGAACCCGCCGTCGACGCCGTTGTAGGCGAAGGTGTTGCCGTAGACCTTTATCCCGCTGTGTTCCTGGCCGGTGAAGTTCTTGTGGATGTACCCCCCCGCTCCGTAGTTGCGGTAGAAGAGGTTGTGGGCGATGGTGGCGTTCTTCGCGCCGCCGACGGTATAGTTCTGCATGTACAGGCCGTGCGTGCCGTTTCTATACGACCGGTTGCCGGTGACCTTCAGGTTGCTGTAGGTATAGTTCGCCGCGGCCTTGAAATCGATCCCGTTGTGAATGTTGTTGAAGATCGTGTTGTTCTCGATGGTGATGTTGGAGGAGGGGCCGTAGTAGCAGTCGACCGAGACGCCGTTCCAGGAGGAGTCGCGGAATATGGAGTCGTGGACGTAGACGTCGTTGACCGTCTGCCCCTGCACCGTGGAGAGGTTCGTTCCCTGGCATCCGTTGTGGTGGGCGACGATGTCGTTGATCTCTATCCCGGTCAGCTTCATGAAGAGGAGCGACTCGCGGTCCGAGTTCTTCAGCTCCAGCCCTTCGAACTTGGTGTAATTCTTCCCGCTGACGAGGATGCTGTTGGCACGGGTGCTCGCTTCGTAGAGATTGGAATCGGGAAGGACCGGGGTGGAGGGGATGACGTAGAGGAGCCAGTTCTTGGTGTCGATCGTCCAGGTGCCCGCCTGCATACGCGCGGCGGTGGTGGCAAGGTCCGTGCTCCAGGCCACTTTTTTGAGGGCGCTCCTGTTTTCAAAGAGGGTGCTGGAGTCGAAGAAGGCATACCCCTGGTAGATGTCGCTCCCGTCGGAGCCGGAGACTCCGGTGGCGTTCCATCCCCCGCTCTCCGACCCGTTGATGTCGCAGTTGGCGAACTTCACGTCGTCGATCCCCAGCCGCATGCTCAACCCAGCAGGGGCATAGTAGGTGTTCCCCATGCTGACTTTCTTCAGCGTCTTCGTATCGCTGTCGATGCCGGAGAGATTGAAGATCAGCGCTCCGTTTATCCACACCTGCACCGCGCCGTCGTTGGCACCCGCTGCGCTGGCGGCTTTCACATGGACCTTCACGTCATACCAGATCCCGTCCTGGACGCTCGGGGCCGCCGGCACATAGTAGTCAAAGCCGCCGTCCCTCTCCACCCTGACCCGCCAGACCGGCGCGCCGTTGGCGTTGATCAGCCCGACGTAGGCGCCGTCGATGACACCGCTTCCTACGACCGCCTGGTCCTTCGTCCAGGTGTACCCCTTGATGAGGCTGAAGCGGTACATGAGCCACCCCTCCTTCATGGCAGGGACGTCTCTGGTCAGGTAGTCGCCGTAGTTGTTGTCGACGCCGTCCAGGACCGCCTCCAGGTGGTCGTTCGTGGCTTGAACGGTGCCGCGCCCTGCCGCCCACCCCCTGACCGCATTGCCGGTGAAGGTGTCGTTTATGATGTAGGGGATGCCGTTGACGATATTGGAGCCGCTGATGACAGGTCTTGAGCCTGTGCCGTAGGTGCCGAAGGTGATGACGCTTCCGAGCGCCCCCGATGACGGCGGGGTCAGCTGCTCCCGCCACATCTCTCCGCGCTTGAAGAGGATGCTGTCGCCAGGGGCAAAAGAACTCCCGTTGACCCTGGAGATCGTCTTCCACGGCGTGCTGGCGGACATGCCATCGTAGGAATCGTTTCCGTTCGTTGCGTCGACGTAGTACACCGCCGCCTGCACTGCCGTGGCCATGCTGATTACTACCAGAATGGCAAGAATGACTGCCTTGACTGCTCTCACATCGAAAGATCGCATACCTTCCTCACCTTTTACCTTTATGTTTGCAGCGCTAGATCGCTGCCAGAGAGCAGCATCTGGTTTCTCCTCACCATCGCCTCGATGGAAACGGCCCCAGCCTTTAAAAAAGTAAGCATTTTAGATAGTTATTGATGGCGAAGAATTAAGGAGAGGGAAAAAAGGTAGGGAGGGAGGGATGGGTTTGCATACTAGCACGCGTGTCAAGCACAAGCGAGGGTTTGCGGCGATAGTCAAGGAGGAAAGTGCCCCCTTAGTGACACCGCTCACACTTCGGGGGCACTACCTGCTGAATCGTCAGCGTCAGGTCGGGAGGCCGAACTGCCCTGTCTCCACCCACTCCCCCTTGATCATGGACCAGCAGTCGATGGCAAGCCCTCTGAGGACGTAGTCGTACGGCAGCCATCCATATCCGGCGGAGCCCCAACCGGTCCCCCAGGAATTCCGTATCAGGAGCGCGCCTGTGGTCTCCACCCCCCCCTTCAGGGTGTTCTTGATCTTCATGTTATCGTCGAAGCCGACAACGGCGATGGCATGGCCGCCGAGTACCTTCTCCGTCGCCACCGGGAAGGGGATCTTTCCTGTGGCGCTCCCCTGCGAGATCGAGTCGTAGACGGTGAAGCCGATGATGGAGACAAAGCCGGAGGCGAGGTACTTCTTGATGTTGTTCAAAAAGCTCGTGGGGCTCGTTCCCGGCGGGTCGAGCCGGAAGTACTGCACTGCCTGGAAGTTCTGGGCAAAGGCGTAGCAAAAAGCGCTCGGCTCCTTGTCAAAGTCCGGCACGGAGTACGGATAGTACTTTTCAGGGGGAGAGCCGAAGAGGGTCAGCGCCCCCATGGTGGCGCGCAGGAAGGCGCCGGTGTCGCCGGTCCACCCCAGGAGGTTGCGGGTGACCTTGTAGATAAAGAGACGGGAGCAGTCTATGTATTTCCCCTGTGCTCGCTGCTCGAAGTATTCATACATCCCCGCCGCCGCGTTCGCGGTGCAGGAGCCGAGGGTCAGCTGGTTCTCCACCGGGGAGCACCACTCCCTCAGGTCGATCGACCCCTTCTCCAGCGCCGCATGCTCGGCTCCCCCCTCCCCGCCCCCTTCTCCTTCGCCTGTTGCATGATCCCCCTGATGGCAGGGTGGTCGGGGGTGTAGTCCCTGATGTCTGGGTGATCCGGAATCCAGCCCATTCCCACAATCTGTGTCATGGTCTCCTCCTGCTGTTTTTGTAGTTGCGGCTCGCGGGGCCGCATTCCCAAAGAAGAGGTCCGGGAGGGATGAAGATCGGTAGCAGCCGGATGGTCTGCACGTCTTAGATAATAGAGACTGGGGAGGAAGAGGCAACTCGCCCTCTTTGATTGAGAGCGGGGGCGCAGCGCGGTGGAAAACGCGCCTCAAGAAGGGGCGGAAAGTTCCGATACGGAGAAGGCGCCCGGGATAAAAGAGGCGCAGACAAGGACGGTTAAAGAATGGAAATCGTGACGGTACACAGCTGGGAAGAACTGCAGAGTGAACTTTTCGAGGGATCGTGGAATCCCGCTCTCGGGCGCTTCCGCTCGCGCTACGCCTTTCGTGGGCTTTCCGATGCAGCCTACCGCCTAAACACGACGCTCATGCGGCTCGGGGGGGACTACGCGGCCCTCGAACGGCACCTCCTCAGAAATTTCAAGAAATACGCGCACCGCAGCGGCGCAGAGCGGGACTCCCTGTGGCACTGGCTCTCCGTGGCGCAGCACTACGGGCTCCCTACCCGCATCCTCGACTGGACCTATTCACCCTTCGTCGCCATGCATTTTGCGACCTCCAACATCGAGAAGTACTCCACCGACGGGGCGATCTGGGCGATAAACTACGACAAGGCGCACCAGATGCTTCCCGCGCCCCTGAGGGAAAAAGTCGATCTGGAGGGGGCCCATGTGCTGACCGTGGAGATGCTTTCCGAGGCGGTGAGCTCGCTGGCGGAGCTGGAGGAGATGGCGGAGCGCAGCATCGCCATTTTTTTCGAGCCACCTTCCCTGGACGACCGCATCGTAAACCAGTTCGCCCTCTTCTCCGTCATGTCCGACCCGCGCAAGGGGCTGGACGACTGGCTCGTAGAGCACCCCGGTATGGGGCGAAAGATCATCATTCCCGCGGCGCTCAAGTGGGAGATCCGCGACAAGCTCGATCAGGGGAACATCACGGAACGGGTCCTCTTTCCCGGACTGGACGGGCTGAGTCGCTGGCTGAAGCGCCGCTACAGCCCGAAGACCTGAAGCCCGCCTGCGCTCTCCGCCTCACCTCCCCTCGTCACTAACCGCGTCACGGGGGCTAAATCTTCGCCGCTAAAGGAAAACGGGCAGATTCCGATATGGGAATGGCGGCGCTGTAAGCGCTCCCTTCACCATCAGCTACGACGGGCGCCCCTCTTTCGCAGGCTCGCACAAAAGGTCGATACTTCATGCATCGTTATCTGACTCGATTCGGACTCCTCGAGGGGTTCATCGCCCTCGTCACGGCGCTATTCCTCGTGCTCATCACGCTCGACTACTATCACGCCGAGCAAAGTGGAGCGGTCCAGGCCCAGGCCCTCCTCACACAGACCGAGCGTACGGTGACCGGCGAGGTGCAGCAGTTGACCTCGGCCACGGCGACCCTCCTCGACCAGCTTGAAGAGGGTTACAGAAAAGGGAGCGTGGACTTCAGGCGCCCCGAGTCGGTGAACAACCTGGCGATACCGTTACTGCGACGCTACGGCACACTCACCGCGGTTAAAGAGGGGGATCCCGAAGGGAACGGCTTTCTCCTGCTGCAGACCCCCACCGGGTGGAAGAACCGCCTGCACGACGGCACCACTCCTGGTATCGTCACCTGGATCACCCTCGCCCCTGACGGGAGCGAGCTCTCGCGCAAGAAGGAAAAAGAAGTATACGATCCGCGTACCCGTCCCTGGTACACCCTCGGCAGCGCCTCCGGCAAGATCTCCTGGAGCCGGCCCTATCTCCTGTGCGCCCCCTCGGCCCTCGGCATCACCGCTGTGAAAAGACTCGGCAGGGGAGCCGGTGTGGTGGGGGTGCACCTGGAGCTGAAGGATCTCTCTGCATTTCTTGCCAAATGCTCCTCACAGTTGTCAGGAGCCCGCGTAGTAATCACCGATGGCGGCGGAAACGTGCTGGCAACTTCCGACTCAAGGCTCGTGGCGCGACTCGCGCGCCTGAGTGCCCCCCCTACCCTGCGGGACAACTCTTTCGCCGTCGAGCGCCTGGCGGTCCAGGCGCTGGGTGCAGGGGGAAACGCGTTTCGCCGCCTGAAGACGCCGGAAGGAGTGATCTACAGCAGCGTGAAGGAGGTGGAGGTAGCGCCGGGGCAATCGTTCAGGATCGTCCTCCAGGTACCGCGCTCGATCTTTACCGGGAGCTTCCTGAGCCAGCTCGCGTGGAAGACGGCGGCTTACCTGGTCCTCCTCTTCAGCGCCTCGCTGGTATACCTCTGGCGCTTTATCTTTCCGCTGCGCAGACTGGTCCCGCTCATGAAGAGTTGCGACTTCTCCATGCCGCACTTCTTCCCGGAGACCGGCCGCCAAGACGAGGTGGGGCTGATATATCGCCACCTGAACCAGATGACGGCGACCCTGGTAGAGGGGATGGTGGCGCTCACAGCCAGTGAGGAGCATTACCGTCTCCTCGCCGAGAACATGCAGGACGTCTTCTGGCGCACCACACCCAGGTACCTCTTTACCTATGTAAGCCCGTCGGACGAGAGACAGCGCGGGTACACAGCCACCGAGGTGCTCGGAAAGCCTTTCTGGGAAACCCTCTCACCATGCTCCATCGAGGAGTTCAGATCGATGGAGGAAAAGCAGCGCGAGCTTGTCAGGCGCGGGGAACGGCTGCAGACGGTTGTACTGCAGGCGGAACAGCTGACGAGGAAGGGATCAATATGGGTGGAGATCGTGTGCACCCCGATTTACAACGACAATGCCCTGGCGGGATTCCAGGGTGTCACCCGCGACATAACCAGCCGTCGCACAGCCGAGGAGGAGGTGCGCAGGGCCCATGAGTACCTGAACAGCGTGCTGAACACCATCGGGGATCCGGTCATCGTGAAGGACAACGACTGCCGCTTTGCCCTCGTAAACGATGCAGCTTGCAGACTCTTTGGACGAAACCGCGAGGAAATCCTCGGAAAGAAGGACTCCGATTTTGTGCCGCTGGAGCAGGCAGAGGTATTCAACGCCATCGACCGGCACGTTCTGGACAGCGGCGAAAGCAACAGGAATGAAGAGGTCATCAACGGACCGGACGGCAGCGTCCTCACCATCCTCACCCGCAAGACCCGCTACGAGGATGCGGCAGGAAACCGCTTCGTGGTGGCGGTGATACGCGACATCACGGAGCTGCGGGAGGCCCAGGGGAAGGTCATGGCGAGCGCGCGCCAGGCGGGGATGGCGGAGATCGCGGTGAACGTCCTGCACAACGTGGGAAACGTGCTGAACAGCGTCGCCGTCTCGGCCGGCCAGGTCATCGGGATGGTGCAGACCTCGAAGGCACCGGGGCTGTCGCGTGCAGTGGCGCTTCTGAACGCAAACGCCGGAGATCTCCCGCGCTTTCTCACGGAGGAGAAGCGTGGCAGGCTCCTGCCGGACTATCTGCAGAAGCTCGCGGACGCTCTGAAGGAGGAGCAGGCGCAGGTACTCGATGAGCTCGACCGGCTGCGCAAGAGCGTGGAGCATATCGAGGAGGTCATCGCCACGCAGCAGCGCTATGCCGGCGCCTCCGGGATCGTGCAACCGGTACAGGTGCGCGACCTTCTGGAGGACGCCCTCCACATAAACGCGGAGGCGATCCGGCGGTACTTCGTAACGGTGGAGCGGGAGGTCTGCGACATCGGGCATATCCCGCTCGACAAGGCGCGGCTCCTCCTCATCCTGGTGAACCTGATCAAGAATGCGGTGTACGCCATGGCACGCGGTGGTGACGGAACGCGCCGGCTTGAGCTGCGAGTAGAAGTGGTGGGGGGGGCGGAAGAGTCGACACTGCGGATAGCGGTGGGGGACAACGGCGAAGGGATACCGGAGGAGAACCTGACGCGCATCTTCAACCACGGTTTCACCACGAAGAGGAAGGGGCACGGCTTCGGGCTGCACGGCTGTGCGCTAGCGGCACAGGAGATGGGGGGCACTCTGAACGCTGCCAGCGATGGAGCGGGAAAAGGCGCGACCTTCACGCTGGAGATCCCGCTGGCGGCGTAGAGTGCCGCGCCCCCAGCGGGGCGCGGCGCATGAAGATTATCCGAAGAAGACTAGGTAAGTGGAGCCGCGACCGGTACCGGTGCCGATATGGAGCGGTAGTGGAACAGCAGAGCCCCCGACAAGGGGAACTGCCCCCCGTCCACAGCGATTACCCTTACGTACCTCACCTGGGAAAGATCTACAGCACCGGTGGAGGTCGTGACAGACGCAGGCGTGAGGGAGATTTCCCCGTCCGGGGTCATGAGAGCGCTGGCGGAGTGGTCTGTGAGGGAATATACCGGCTGGGAGTAGCCGACGTAGCTGAAGTTCCCGTCATAGAGCCACAGGTACAGGTTGTATGCACGAGGTTCCGCAGCCAGATACGATGCTGCGGCCGACGCGAAGCCGCTGGAGACAACGCTGTTCCCGGTGAAGTTGAAGGTGCACCCCTCTGCAGGAAAACGCTTCAGCGCCGCGATATACTGCGCAGGGAAGAATGGGGTCGAGTCTTCAGGGGTGTAGAGAAAGTCGTGAGTGGCGTTGGCTGTAGAGCCGGGCTCCTGCATCACAAAATCGTACGAGGAAACCTCACCGTTGGCCAGGACTATGGTCACTTTCCAGTTGCCGGCGAGCGGGAAGGCATTGATATCGGCGCCGTACCACATACCAGCCGCGATGTAGGGCGTCCCGTTGCTGGTAATTCCCTTGGCGCTGTTCGCCCCGGAGATCCTCCATCCCCAGCCGGTCGGAGCGGTAACTGCCCAGTTTGCTATGTCGCTTGCAGCAATGGAGGGGCTGCACTTCACCTGGACGTTCAGGTAACAGGTGGCAACGTTACCCGAGAGATCCGGCGACTCGTTTTCGAACGACCATGCCACTCCCGTAATCACCCCCGACGAGCTGCTGGAGGAAGATGCCCCACCACCACCGCCGCCGCACCCCGCCAAAGCACATAGCACCACAAAAAGTAACATCACATTGCACAAAAATCGTCCCATGCCCTCTCCTCAGCAAATAGAATAGACTGCTTTCGCCGCCATTCCCCTGGAAGCCCGGGGGAAGCGCGACTGGCGCAGCAAGGTAGCATGGATTGCTGAGAAAGTTCAAAGAATTTAATGCGGGCGAGCTCGTCCGCCCCACTGAGGCGGGGAGTCCGTGCCGCCTCTGCCTTGCCGGGCGTCACGGACCTGTTGTTTTATCTCGAAGTTTACCCCTTTGCGCCCCCTTCCCGCGCCCTGATGTACCCTCCGAGGCTGATGTTCATGTGCTGCAGTTCCCTCACGAGAACGACGTAGCTTTTCAGGAACTCCCTGAAGGCCCCCATCTCGTTCGGGGTCGTCGGTGGTTCCGAGATTTCGAGCACTTCCCGCAGAGCATGCTCACGCTTGGTCATCGCCTCGAGGAGCCCGAGGTAGGTTTCCTCGAGGAGAAAATCACCGCGCAGCGCCATGAGGTCGCCGGAGAGGGCCTCGACCTCCTTCAGCGTCCCAACGATCTCCTCACGGACCGCTCTCCAGTTTTCGGCGGTGGGTATCTGGGTATATTTTTCCGCAGAGGGCATCAGCATCAAGCCCTGGCGATTGACGAGGAAAAGGGCCCGCCGGTGCACCTCCCTCAGCCTGTTCTGAGCGGTGCGGGCGGACACGAGGTCCACCGTCTCTATGCTCGCCTTCAGAGCATCACGCAGCCCCTCGGTGAATGTCTTTATGATGCGTGCCGCGCTGTCGATCAACTCCGCTGCGCCTGTAAAGTCAATTTGCACAATGACCTCCTCTAGAGCTGCAGCATCCACCCCTTCCCTTCTCTTTCAATCCCCCCCTTCATGGCGCCGAGAAAGCGCGATCTGAACCTGTCGCCAAGGAGCGCCTTCTTCACTGGCGGCAGCCGGAGAAACCCGCCCACGAAGGCGCGCAGCAGCCGGTGGTCCATGCGACTGGGGTCGTCGAAGATCTGATTTTGCAGCGTCCCCTTCTCCAGCGACTGCAGCATGATGCGCTCGAAGGTGTTTTCCGGATGAATGACCCGCTGCGACCGTTGCGCCAGAGTCAGGGCGCCGCTGCGGCAGCTCAGGGCGCAGACACCGCAGCCGAGGCAGATCGAGTCATCGACGGCGGCCGTTCTCTTCCCTCCAGCGTCGCGCTCGTCGCAGGTCATTGCGATCGCGCGGATGGGGCACGCCTTGGCACACTTGCCACACCCGGCGCACCGGGGGTGATCGACTGCCGCGATGTAGTTGGAGGTGACGATTATGTTGCCATAGCCGTACTCGCTGATCCCTCTCAGGAGGTTACAACAGCAGCCGCAGCAATGGCAGACAAAGCGGACATTGGTGCGGACGTTGTCGGCGGTAAGAACAAGGCCCCGGCTTCGCGACTCGGTGAACCACTCCTCCATCTCGCGACGGGAGACCTCCCGTGCCAGCTTGTGCCGTATCAGCAGGTCCGCGGCCACATCGAACGAGGTGCACGATTCGAGAGGGACGTCGCACCCTTTGCTCCCGAGGTGCATCATCTCGTGACGGCAGGCGCAAATCCCGATGGCGAAACGTTTGGAGTGCGCGATGAGCGCAGCGGCCTTTTCGTAGTCGAGGATCTCGGTGCGTTCCGGCGCCCTGATCGCCTCCTCATGCGGAACGGTGCGAAAGATGGAGTGCACTTCCCCATGGCCGTAGTTGCTCTCCAGGAAAGAGCCCCGCAGGTAGTCGTGAAAGAGGCCGGCGAGCACCTTCGTGTTGACCTCGGGGCCTGTCCTCATCATCGAGAACTCCATGATCCCGATGATGAAGGGGGATGGGGCATAGTGCCAGGCATCAGTTCCCCAGATGTCGAGCACCAGCCCCTTCTCGGCGAGTCCATGCAGGAGGGTCGTCAGGCGCTCCTTGGGGATGGCCGTCGTTTGCTGCAGACGCTCCAGAGTGGAGAGTCCGTTCGGCATGCGCACCACGAGGTCCGCCTCCTCATCCGTGTAGAGCTCCTTCAGGATCGCATACAGCGTCTCGTTCCACGGAGTCCGCGTCTCCAGCCCGTCGATCTTCTCACCAAGCTTCCGGAATAGATCCTTCCCTACCAGGTGCCCCATTATCTACCCCCCGCCTTGAGCGTAACTACCCCTGCCGTATTGGGAAAAAGTGCTCCCTTTCCGAGCATAGTACTGTTTTTTGGATGTGAGACAAGAAAAGTTGAGGTTCAAGGGAGGTAGGGCATGGGAAGGAGTAAAAAAGTCCGTTGCCGGGAAAGGAAAGCGGCGCATGTAGGCCGGAATAAGCGAAGCGTTTCCGGCAGCCCCCATTCCCACGGAAGCCTGGAACGCCTCCGGCTTATCCCGGCGTACATGCAGGCATTCACGGAGCGCGGGGGCTATCGCCCCTTCACAACCTCCATCGGGAGAGTCACCAAAGAGACCGCAAGGCTGCGCCCCTCGATGTTGTAGAGCATGTCGAGGGGGATCTCCGGGGCGTCGCTGGCGGCGACCCCGCGCTTGATACCCATCCGGTCGACGATCAGAGTCTCCTTTTTCCTCCAGAAGTGGCTCTCGGCATTCCCCAGGACGTCGGCGACTATTCCAAGGTAGGCTTCCAGCATCTTGTCATCCCCCCCCACATCCAAAATCTCTTTTTCGATTCGCTGGAGATCTTCCTCGATGGCGGCCACGTCGTGGTGCTTGCCGCGGGGAGAGTCGTCGAATCCCCACCCCTCCCGTTGCAAGAGGTCGAGTTTGGAGCGCAGGAGGGTCCTGTGTTTCTCCAGCCGCCCCCGCCTGGTCTTTACCGCGGTCAGGCGACCGAGGGCAAGCTTCAGGAGATGGTCATACGCCCGGCGCCTCAGGAGACGACTCCTTTCCTCCTCCTTGAAGGAGAGATCGACGAGCCGGTGCCCTTCGAAGCTCACCGTCACCTGCGCCACGTCCCGCATGATGACGTTGCCCGAGCGCTCCACGCCGAAGGCGTTCTTCTCCTGCTTCTCCACAACGAGCATGCCGTGCAGTGAGGAAGCATCCTTTACCCTGCCGTGCTCGCGGCGAAACTCCGCCAGCGTCTCATCGCTCTCCAGAAACCTCTGCATCTCCCCGGCGGACATGAATAAAGTGCGCAGCAGCGGGTTCGTGTCGTAGAGGGCGGGATCGAAGACAATGGCAGGCGTCATGCCGTCGGCAAGGGAGTAGACATGATCAATGGCATGAAGGACCGAGGGACGGAGCTTCTTCTGGTACCCTGACACCGCGCGGATCCACGGATCCGTCCCGTCCACCGCCCGCTCGATCGCCCTCTTCACAAGGCCTTTCGGGTAAGGACCTGTCGATGGACCTTTACCGAACAGAGACTGTAGCAACCTCAGCATCTCTCACTCCCGGAAAGCAAAAGAATGGGAACTCCGCCAGGCCCGGCGCCATCTGCGCCATCACCCCGACAACGTTCTTCTATGCTCCCTCAAATGGCATCCTGTCAACCCCTCTCGTACTTCAGGGTGCACAAAGGCTCACGGCAAAGCCTCTCCAGTCTCCCCTGCAGCTGCAGCCGGACCAATGACCTTATAATTCAAGACCTGACCCCGGGGTCAGGTCTTGAATTATAAGGTTCTTCCGGCGCAAGGCCTTGGAACCTAATGAACTCTGTTGACATGTGAGAGTGAAAGGGGTAAAACGGAATGACCGTTCATTCCGGAGGAAGCAATGGAGAAAGTCGACAAGAGGTGCACCATCATGCGTGCCACCCTCGAGATCGTGGCAGAACAAGGATTTCACGGCACCCCGATGGCGCTCGTGGCGGAGCGCTCCGGCGTCGCCGCCGGGACCATCTACCGGTACTTTGAAAGCAAGGATGTACTGATAGCGGAAATATACCATTTTCTCGAGGAGCGTTTTCTCGCCGTAGTCATGGACGGCTATCCGGAAGGCGCGCCGGTGCGGGAGCGCTTCCTCCACATGGGGAAAGCTCTTGTCAAATACTGCACCTCGTCTCCTCTGGAGTTCAGATTTCTTGAGCAGTTTCACAACTCTCCGTACGGGATCGCACACCGGCGCGAGAAGTTTTTCGGCAACAAAGAGAAGGACGTGCTTTTCGACCTCTTTACCGAGGCGGCAAAGGCCGGGATGGTGAAGGATCTTCCCCTCCCGGTCCTCTTCGCCCTCGGCTTCTGCCCGTTGCTCGACATCTCGCGCGACCACATACTGCACTTCATCGAGCTCGACGCAAAGCTCATCGACAGCTGTGTGGAAGCCTGCTGGGAAGCGATCCGCAAGTGAGGCGGATTTGCGGAATGAATGCTCATTTTGAATGGAGGGACATAAGGTGATTCGGTACCTGATGGATTTTCTGGTTTTCTCCTACGCCGGGGTATGCATCGCAATCGCTTTTATAGCTTTGGTCTCAGGTTGGTCCAAGCGTTCGAAACATCATGATGAATAGCCGAAAGGCACGATCTCAAAGGGGTGAGGTTTTTATGAAAGCAGTTTACAGACTCAGCGTGTTGGCCGCCGCCGTCCTCGTGACGGGAGCGTTATTGACCGGTTGCGAGAAGAAGGCCGCGGCCGGCCCGTCTCAGCAGAAGATGCCGCCTGCCGAGGTGGGGGTGGTGACGGTCCAGCCGCAATCGGTGGCATTGACCACCGAACTCCCCGGCAGGACTTCCGCGTATCTTGTAGCGGAGGTGCGCCCGCAGGTGGGCGGGATCGTGCAAAAGCGCCTCTTCACAGAAGGCGCCGACGTGAAGGAAGGGGAAGTCCTCTACCAGATCGACCCCGCCACCTACCAGGCTGCCTATGCCAGCGCCAAGGCGACCTTGAGCCGCGCCGAGGCGAGCATCATCCCGGTCCGCCTGAAGGCGGAGCGCTTCAAGGAGCTGGTGGCGATGAATGCAGTCAGCAGGCAGGAGTACGACGACGTCTCTGCACAGCTAAAGCAGGCCGAGGCGGAGATCGAGGCGGCGAAGGCTGCCGTGGAAACCGCGCGCATCAACCTCGCCTACACGAAGGTGAAGGCGCCGATCTCCGGCAGGATCGGGAAATCCTCCGTCACCACCGGTGCCCTTGTGACGGCGAACCAGGCTGCCCCCCTCTCCACCATCCAGCGCCTGGACCAGGTCTATGTCGACGTGACGCAGTCGGCGACCGACCTCCTGAGGCTGAAGCAGAGCCTCTCCAGCGGAAAGATGAAGAAGGGTGACCAGGCGAAGGTGCGGCTGGTCCTCGAAAACGGCGCCCCCTACCCTCTCACCGGCACGCTGAAGTTCTCCGACGTCACCGTCGACCAGAGCACCGGCTCCCTCACCGTGCGCACCGTCTTCCCCAACCCGAAGCAGATTCTCCTCCCGGGGATGTATGTGAGGGCGATTCTCGAGGAAGGGGTTGCCGACAACGCCATCATGATCCCGCAGCAGGGGGTCACCCGCGATCCTGCCGGGAACGCCACCGTTATGCTCGTGGGTGCAGGGGAGACGGTGGAGCCGCGCACGCTGAAGGTTTCCCGCGCAGTCGGCGACAAGTGGCTCGTCGACGACGGGCTGAAGCCGGGCGAGAGGGTCATCGTCGAGGGGCTGCAGAAGGCGCGTCCCGGCTCTCCGGTGAAAGCGGTAGCCTTTACCGGGAAACCGGAAGGGACACAGCCTGCCGCACCCGCTCCGGGGGCGAAGCCGGTCACCACGGCGAGCAAGTAGGACTGTTTTTCCGGCCCCTCCCTCCGAGGAGGGTTGGGGCCGTCCATTGAATCGCGCAGACGAATAAGGAGCTTCTCCAATGCCTCGTTTTTTCATCAACCGCCCGATCTTTGCCTGGGTCCTGGCGATCATGGTCATGCTTGCCGGCCTTCTGGCGGTCAAGACCCTGCCGGTGTCGCAGTATCCGCCGATTGCGCCGCCCCAGATCACCATCAACGCCATGTACCCCGGCGCGTCCGCCCAGACGGTGCAGGACACGGTCACCCAGGTCATCGAGCAGAAGCTGAACGGCATCGACAACCTGATCTACATGTCCTCCACCAGCGACTCCGCGGGTGCTGTGGCGATCAACCTGACCTTCAAGGCAGGGACCGACCCCAACATCGCCCAGGTGCAGGTGCAGAACAAGCTCCAGCTCGCCGTGCCGGTCCTGCCGCAGATCGTGCAGAAGCAGGGTATCCAGGTCGTGAAGTCGACCAGGAACTTCCTGCTCCTCGTCGGTCTCGTCTCCGAAGACGGCAAGATGGACAGAAACGCCCTGACCGACTACCTCGTCTCCAACGTCCAGGACATCGTGAGCCGCCTCGAAGGGGTCGGCGAGATGCAGATCTTCGGCTCGCAAAACGCCATGCGCATCTGGCTGAACCCCGCGAAGCTGAACAACTTCCACCTGACCACGAAGGACGTCATCGCCGCGGTGCAGGCCCAGAACGCCCAGGTCTCCGCCGGCCAGTTCGGCGGCACCCCCGCGATACAGGGGCAGCAGCTGAACGCCACCATCACCGCACGCAGCCTTCTGCAGACTCCGGAGCAGTTTGATTCCATCATCCTGCGCACCAACCCGGACGGCTCCACCGTTCGCCTGAAGGACGTCGCCGAGACGAAGATCGGCACCGAAAACTACGACATCCTCTCCTGGTACAAGGGTAAGCCCGTAGGCGCCATGGCGATCCGTCTGGCGGCGGGGGCAAACGCCCTCGACACCGCAAACCGCATCAAGGACAAGATGGAGGAGCTGTCGAAGTACTTCCCGGCCGGGGTGAAGGCCGTCTACCCGTACGACACGACGCCGTTCGTGAAGATATCCATCGAGGAGGTCGTGAAGACCCTCTTCGAGGCTGTCATCCTCGTCTTCTGCATCATGTTCCTCTTCCTGCAGAACATCCGCGCCACCCTCATCCCGACGATCGCGGTGCCGGTCGTTCTTCTCGGGACCTTCGGCGTCCTCGCGGCCGGCGGATACTCCATAAACACCCTCACCATGTTCGCCCTGGTCATCGTCATCGGTCTCCTCGTGGACGACGCCATCGTCGTCGTGGAGAACGTCGAGCGTATCATGACCGAGGAGGGTCTCCCGCCGAAGGAAGCGACGATCAAGTCGATGGGGCAGATCAGCTCCGCGCTGGTCGGCATCGTGACCGTCCTCTCCGCCGTCTTCATCCCGATGGCCTTCTTTGGCGGCTCTACCGGCGTCATCTACCGGCAGTTCTCCATCACCATCGTCTCCGCCATGATCCTCTCGGTGCTGGTGGCGATGATCCTCACACCCGCCCTGTGCGCCACCATGCTGAAGCCTGTGGCGAAGGGGCATCACCCGGGAGAATCGGGGCTGTTCAAGGGATTCTTCCGCTGGTTCAACCGGCTCTTTGACTTCAGCAGGGGGAAATACGAAGGGATCGTCGGGCGCTCCTTCGGGAAGCCGGTGCGCTACCTCGTGGTGTACGGCGCCATCGTCGCCTGCATGGTCTTCTTCTTCCTGAGACTTCCGACCGCCTTCCTCCCGGAGGAGGACCAGGGCTTCATCATGTGCATGGTGCAGCTCCCCACCGGCGCCACCATGGAGCGCACCACCGCGGTGATCCGGCAGATCGAGAAGCACTTTGAAGAGAAGGAAAAGGATGCGGTCGACTCCGTCATCACCGTGGCGGGCTTCAGCTGGGCAGGGCGCGGCCAGAACATGGGGATCGCCTTCGTGAAACTCAAGGACTGGAAACTTCGCCAGAACCCCAACCTGAAGGCGCAGGCAGTCGCGGGGCGCGCCATGGGGGCCTTCTCCCAGATCAGAGACGCCATGGCCTTTGCCTTCTCCCCCCCTGCGGTCGTGGAGCTTGGCCAGGCAAACGGCTTCGACTTCCAGCTGCAGGACCGCAGCGGACTCGGCCATGCGAAGCTCATGGAGGCGCGCAAGCAGCTCCTTGGCATGGCGATGCAGAACAAGAAGCTCGTCGCGGTACGCCCGAACGGCCAGGACGACTCGCCGCAGTTCAAGCTCGACATCGACGACGTGCGCGCAGGCGCCCTCGGCGTCTCCCTCGATGACATCAACAGCGTCCTCGCCACCGCCTGGGGGAGTTCCTACGTGAACGACTTCATCCAGAACGGCCGCGTGAAAAAGGTCTACCTGCAGGCTGACCCGAAGTTCCGCATGCTGCCGGAGGACATAAACACCTGGTACGTGCCGAACAAGTCCGGCCAGATGGTGCCTTTCTCCGCCTTTGCAACCGCGCACTGGCAGTACGGCTCGCCGCGACTGGAGCGCTACAACGGCCTCCCCTCCGTGGAAGTCATGGGGCAGGCTGCCCCCGGCATCTCCACCGGTGAGGCGATGGCCGAAATGGAAAAGATGGCCGCCCAGCTTCCCCCGGGGATCGGCTACGAGTGGACCGGCCTCTCCTACGAGGAGAAGAAGGCGGGCGCGCAGGCTCCGGCGCTCTATGCCATCTCCCTTCTGGTCGTCTTTTTGAGCGTCGCGGCGCTGTATGAGAGCTGGACGATACCGTTTGTAAACCTCCTCATGCTCCCGCTCGGTCTGGTGGGTGCGGTCACGGCGGTTACCTTCCGGCACCTGCCGAACGACGTCTACCTGCAGATCGGCCTCCTCACCACGGTCGGTCTCTCGACGAAGAACGCCATCCTCATCATCCAGTTCATCAAGGATCAGATGAAAGAGGGGCTGGGGGTTGTGGAAGCGACACTTGCGGCAGTAAAGATCAGGCTCAGACCGGTCATCATGACCTCGCTCGCCTTCTTCTTCGGTACGCTCCCTCTGGCACTGACCAGGGGTGCAGGGGCAGGCGCGCAGAACGCCATCGGCACCGCCGTCACCGGCGGTCTCCTTTCGGCGACCTTCATCGACCTGATTTTCATACCGTTCTTCTTCGTCCTCGTCACCCGGACATTTGCCCGGAAAAAGGCTCCCGCCGCTGCACCGGCCACCTCAGTGGACGCCCCGGAGGTCATTTGATAATGAGAAGGATCAATCTGAGCATGGGCATCGCCATCGGTGCCCTCCTTTCCCTTACCGGCTGCTCCACGCTGGCACCGAAGTACAAGCAACCTGCGGCTCCGGTGCCGGCAGCCTGGCCCACCGGCGGCGCCTACAAGAACACCGCAGGAACGGCTGGTGACCAGGCGGCGGCCGACATCGCCTGGAAGGACTTCTTCACCGATGATCGCCTGCGCAAGGTGCTCTCCCTCTCCCTCGACAACAACCGGGATCTCAGGGTCGCGGTGCTGAACATCGAGAGGACGCGCTCCCTGTACCAGATCCAGCGCTCCGAGCTCTTCCCGTACGTCGATGCCGGCGGGAGCTACGTCGCGGCACGCACCCCGAGGACGCTTGCGGGGGGGGATGCCGTCACCTCCCACACCTACGCGCTGACCGTCGGTTTCAGCGCCTATGAGCTCGACCTCTTCGGGCGGATCAGAAGCCTCAAGGAAAGGGCTCTGGAAGAGTTCCTCGCCACGGAGCAGGCACGCAGAAGCGCGCAGATCGCCCTCGTCTCCGAGGTCGCCAACACCTGGCTGTCGCTTGGCGCGGACCAGGAGCGCCTGAGGCTTGCAAAGGAGACGCTGGCAACGAACCAGCAGTCGTATGAGCTCACGAGAAAGCGTTTCGATCTCGGCGTCGCTTCCGAGCTCGACCTGCGGCAGGCGCAGACAAACGTGGAGGCGGCTCGCGTCGACATAGCCCGCTATACCTCCATCGTGGCGCAGGACCGAAATGCCCTCGATCTCCTGGCAGGGGCCACCGTCCCGGCCGAACTGCTGCCGCAGGAGCTCAACGTGGTGAGCGCGCTGAAGGGTGTTTCGCCGGGGCTCCCCTCCGATGTGCTGCAGCGCCGTCCGGACATCCTGGAAGCGGAGAACCGCCTCAAAGGTGCCAATGCGAATATAGGAGCGGCCCGCGCTGCGTTCTTCCCGCGCATCACGCTCACCACAGACATCGGCCTCGGCAGCAGCCAGCTCAGCAACCTCTTCAAGGGAGGGGCGGGACTGTGGAGCTTTGCACCGCAGATCAGCATCCCGATCTTCAATGCGGGGGCTAACAAGGCAAACCTGAGGGTGGCGGAAGTGGACAGGGACATCCTGGTGAGCCAGTACGAGAAGTCGATCCAGGTGGCGTTCCGCGAGATTGCCGATGCCCTCGCCACACGCGGCACCGTGGAGGACCAGCTCTCCGCGCAGCAGGCACTGGTCGACGCCGCGGCCGCGTCCCGGCGGCTTTCCGAAGCTCGCTACCAGAAGGGGGTGGACAGCTACCTCGCCGTCCTCGACTCCCAGCGCGCCCTCTACGCCGCGCAGCAGAACCTGATCTCGCTGCGTCTCTCGAGGATCGCGAACCTCGTCACCCTGTACAAGGTTCTCGGCGGCGGCGCGTAACGCGTTTCGCTACAGCAACATCCAACTGCTTTCGGTAGGACAAAAAAAGTGGCCGATCCTCTCAGGGATTCGGCCACTTTTTTTGTGTGTACAACTTCCGCTCTCGTTCGTTACTTGATGTGGCAGGAGAGACAGAGGGCGGAGTTGCGGTTTGACCCGAGCAGCAGGTAGTTGGTGGCGTTGGCCTCGTCCTGGTTCTTCTTGTTGTGGACGTCGTGACAGGTAGCACAGGTCATGATCAGCCTGCCCCCCCTCGTCTGGCTGGCGTAGAGACGGTCCGCGATCTTCATGGTGCTCCCTGTGAAGGTCGCGTCGGAGATTCTCACCCACTCATCTTTCCCTTTAACGTGCGCCTCGAGGGGGGGATCGCCAGTGACAGGTCCAGTAGCGACGCCGTCGGCGTTGTTGATGCCGTCATAGACGAAGCCGATGGGATGGTCGTTGGAAAGGATGCCGTCCTTTCCGATGACCGGGGTAGCGAAGTCGGTGTCGCTCTGAGTAAGGTACTTGCCGCCAGTAAAAGCGTAGTGCGTGTCTACTGCGATGGCGCCGTCATGGCAGCTCATGCACAGCAGGCTCGGGCCTTCCATCATCGTTTGAGGGTCGATCGTAGCGTCGATGGTTGCGGTGTTGTAAGGGGTGTAGGTCTTGTTCGGCAAGGTGTGGGACCAGAGGGGGAGATAGTCGTTCCCCGTTGTGATGGCGTGGTGCGGGGTATGGCAGTACGCGCATACACGCCCCTGCAATATCTCTGGGTCCGATGCACCTATGGGAGCAGCATACAAGGTCATATCATGCACCGAGCCTTGGACACCTGATCTTGGTGCCGTGCCGGCGATTGCAATCGTCCCACAAAAGGAGAGAAGAACCAAGGTGCTGCTGAACAGTGCCTTTGCTTTCATCGTACTCCTCCTTGTTAGAGATCCTAATGATGACCATGCGTTGCACCGCATGCTTTTGTGACTTCAGACCCCTCCTTTTTGCTGTCGACGAGGACAGCGCATAGTGGCATGGTAAGAGACGTAGACAGAGAAACGCCTTGTGCACGCAGAGATACCGCCTGCAACGCAAAACAGTAGGCTCAAGCAAAGGCGCTGTGGATTAGCAGAAAGGTGGCATGTGCCGACGCCCTCCGTGGGACAGTATCAATGACATAACATAGAGTACTTTAGGGCAGCTTAATCTGTAAAAGCCACCTGTCAAGAGTAGTAAGTTTCCACTAGGAGAGAAAGAAAGTCGAACTACGGAAGGGCTTCTGGAAAGACAAGAGGACAGGCGTGGTCAGTGACAGAAAGATATATCCTTCGATAGAGTATTAGCTCCTGTCGAGAGTCGCCACAAACTCACCCTCGAAGGCTCCAGCGATCTCTCCCTCGTACTGAAGAACAGAAGGTAAGACAATTCTCCCGATGCCCCGACGTTCCAGCATGCGCACAAAGCGCTTCCAATCTTCTGCAGCGGGAATGTGCGAGGTTGCGGTGAAGGCCCCCCACATGGGGCGCAGGTACTCCATGCTGTTGCGTTGGATCACGATGCCTGTGGAGATGCCTGCCAAGGAGAGGTGGACGTGCACCAGGGACCACGCTGCAAGAATAGCTACCGCCGACGCACTCCCTCCAAAGACAGTGTGCTGGTGGTTAATGTTTGGAGGAAGCGGCGCAGTGAGAACGACACTGTCTTCAGTAACAGAGACAACTGCAACCTCCATGACCTTGGACAGCGGGATGTTCTCATGCAGGTACTGCTGGAGTTCTGTAGGTGTCATGGTATCCCCGTTACGCGCTGAGGCTGTCCCGATGGAGGGTTGTGGTGCAATGTAGGCCGGGATAAGCCGCAGGCGTTCCCGGCATCTGCGCCAGCCGACAAAATCTCAGTTACTTGTACTCCTTCCACACAAGCCCAGTTTCCGTCCTGAACTTCGTTATGCTTTCGCTGTCCTCCAGACTTCCGCTGAAGCTGTTGTCATCGTCCCAGAGGATACCCTCAGGCATGAGCACCTTGAAAATGTAGCCGTTGCTCCCGAGCTTCCTGGTGCCGAGCTTCTTCACAATAGGCGCGCTGCTCGATCCGTGGATGGTAGTGACGCAACTCACCTCAGCCTGGCTGCTCATTTGCGCGCTGCGGAATTCGTAAATCCCGTCCGGCGCATTCTCTATAACAGCCTGAATGGTATTCACCCCGATCCGCAGGCACGTCGGCGAAAGCGTCTGGACCTTTTTCGCCTCTGCCGCCGTCTGTCCTTTCTTGTGGCGCGCCTTCGGATAAGGCCTGAAGAGAACCTGCACCGTCAGACCGTTCGCAGCTATCTCCTTCCCGCTTATCTGAAGCTCCAGCTCCCCTTTCTTGGGCGCAGGGAAAACGGGGTCAGGAGGTCGTGCCTGCGCCGTCGGGCCTTTCTCCCGCATCTCCTGCGCCGGCTTTGCCGGTGCCACCACAGCCCACCGCTTTGCGGGCGCGGCCTGCTGCACAGGGGCTGACGGCACCGCGCCCACTGGAGGCGGGGTGTGCCCCGCAACCGTCGAAGTCGCCGGAACTGAAGGTGCCGGCTTTGTTGCAGAGGTCCCCTTCCCCATCCCTGCCGTCGCCACTGAATCCCGTTTCGCTGGAGAGGAATGAGCCGTCGCTACCGGTTCCGGCTTGGCAGGTGCGGGAGGAGCCGTCGCTATCGGTTCTCGTTTGGCTTGTACAGGAGGAGTCGTCGCTATCGGTTCCGATTTCGCTGGTGCAGGAGGAGGCGTTGCTATCGGTTCCCGTTTGGCTGGTGCAGCAGGAGCCGGAATGACCTTCGCCTCGCGCTGCTGGGGACGCTCGCGCGCGGGGGGTGGCGCTGCAGGCTTGGGCTCGGGTACCGTGACGGGTTGCGCTGCAGGGGGCGGGACAATTTCAGGCGCAGCGGGCTTTTGCGGTGCCGGCAAAGGTGCAGCAGATGCGACTTCTTTTTTTGAGAAAGGAGAGGCGGAGGAAATTTTCTCGAATCGCGCGGATCCTGCTAAACGCTCCGTCGTTGGTGTCGCTCTCCCCTTCTCTGCGGAAGAGACCGTTTGGACCGGCTTTGCAGGCCGTCGTGCCGCTACAGGTGCGGCCTTCATCGCAAAGGTCTCCTCGCCGTCTGCTTCTTCACTTTCCACGGCAGCGGCCTCGTCCTGCGGCTTTGGATCCGATACCTCATCCATACCTTCAGGAGCATCAGAAATCTCTGCTAATACGCGCCCTGCAGGCTCCGATACCATGGAGACCCACACCACCTCCTGCTGAAGTGGCCACTCGACAAGGAAGAAGATCGTCAGAAGCAGGTGGACGCAGACGGAGCACGCTCCCGGCCAGAAGAACTCCCACGGATCAGTCGACTGACGATACCTGATGCGAACCTTCCGAGGGACCACGCGGACCTCCGGCAGACGTCATTGAAGCAGAAGCTGGAGAGTTGGAGAGCAACCTTTGCAAATACTAGCACTTCTTATAACAGGACAACTATCAGTCCGCAAAACACCTGATTCGATAATTAAAACCAGAAGCAACACACGCCTCATACCTATGACACGGAAAACCCCTCTTTTCATTGACGCTATGGAATCGTGCAGTTACATTGGCTCTGGCAAAAATCACTGGAGGCAGAGATGAAAGAGATAACGTGGGATGAATTCGAACAGGTAGAGCTTCGAGTTGGAACGATAGTGGAGGCTGAAGTTTTCCCTGAAGCCAGAAAGCCAGCCTACAAGATAGCCGCAGATTTTGGTCCGGAGATCGGCATCAAGAGGTCCAGCGCCCAGATTACCGACCTGTACAAGCCGGAAGAGCTGATAGGCCGCCAGATAGTCGGGGTGGTAAACTTCCCCGCCAAACGGATAGGCCCGGTGCAATCGGAATTTCTCGTCTGCGGCTTTTACCGCGAGGACCGCGCGGTAGTCCTGGCAGTGCCGGAGCGTCCGGTGCAGAATGGAGCAAAACTCGGCTAGATGTTGGGCTGTCAGACGAGCAGGGGCTAGAGCTTTAGTTCCTTCCGGATCTGTTTGATAATGTCCGAGGGAGAAAGTGCGACATCGACAACAACTGCACCCTCCCTCGGCTCCTCCAGTGTCTCGACCTGGCTCTCAAGGAGCTTCGGGTCGATGAAGTGACCACGCCGCTCCTGAAGGCGCCTGGCTATGAGGTCGAAGTCGCCGGTCAGCAGGACCAGTCTTGCATCCCCTTCAGCGCAGTCGAACAGGAGCTGGCGGTAGGGCTCCTTAAGCGCCGAGCAGGCGAGCACGGCGCTTCCATTCTCCTTCCGTACCGTGCGCAGCAGGTCGCACAGGACCTCCAGCCACGGCGCCCGGTCCTCATCCGTGAGGGGGATCCCCTGCCTCATCTTTTCGATGTTGTGGGGAGAGTGAAAGAGATCGGCGTCGTAGAAGTCCCAGCCGAGCTCCGCCGCCAGGAGCGTCCCGATCAAGGTCTTGCCCGCCCCAGATACTCCGGAAATGATCACAATCATGTAGTGATTGTACCGGCAGCAAAAGAAAAAGGCCGCCCGTTTCCGGGCGGCCGACGTCTCAATCCCCGTTATGCGCCTTCCGCCGCACCTCCAGGCCGTCTGCACGAAGCTCGTCGGCCACCATCTCGGCCACCTGCGCCACGCGCCCCTGCAGGGGCGGGGTGAGTTCACACCCCGCCTCAAGCGATCCAGGGATTACACCGATGAGGGAAACCCGCTCCGGGCAGGTGCCGCGCATCTCGGTCAGGAAGAGCACCTCCTGGATGCCGATCTGGTGCGGCGACATCTTCAGCGGCAGCCGGTCGAGCATGATCTCTTCCTTTTCGAAGCGGTACAGCTTTCCCGGCTCTCCGGCCGCGTCCACCACGTCGAGTACGTAGATCCGCTCCGCCTCCTCCAGCTTGTGCGTCACCATGATCCCCAGCGTCCCGCCATCGAAGAGCTCCACCTCCTCCGGCAGATCGTAGTGCTCCTCCAGATAGCGGATGGCATGCACCCCGAACCCCTCATCGGAAAGGAGCAGGTTTCCCGCTCCGAAAATCAGTGTCCTCATAGCCGCTCCTTCCCTACAGCGCCTTCACCCGGGTGATCTCCTTACCTTCCGGATCGATGGCGTGCACAGCGCAGGCGATGCACGGGTCGAAGGAGTGGATGGTGCGCAGCACCTCCAGCGGCTTGTCGTGCTGAGCGACGGGGTTCCCCTTCAGGGAGGCCTCGTACGGTCCGAGCTGCCCTTTTCCGTCGCGCGGAGAGGCGTTCCAGGTGGAAGGAACCACCGCCTGGTAGTTGTGGATCTTCTTATCCTTGATGACCAGCCAGTGGGAAAGGGTGCCGCGCGGCGCCTCGTGGAAACCGACACCGCGGTAGTCGCCGACCGGGATCTCGGTGTGGTTGGCGTAGTCGGTGTCCCCCTTCGCCACGTTGGCGATGAGCTTGTCCAGATACTCAAGCGAGAGGTCCGCCATGAGATGCGCCCGGATGGCGCGTGCGGCGAGCCGCCCCATGGTGGAGTGCAGATCCTTCAACCCTATCCCCACCTGCTTGCAGGTGCCGTCGACGAGCTTTTTCACCTTCTCGTTTCCGGAGAGGTACGAGGCGAGTATCTGCGCCGGCGGCCCGACCTGGACCGGTTTCCCTTCCAGTCGCGGCGCCTTGCACCAGGAGTACTTGCCGTTTTCCTGGAAGTCGGAGTAGGCGGGCTTCGTCTCCCCTTCCCAGGGGTGCAGGCTCTCCTCGCCGCGATACCAGGCGCGGTCCACGTTCTCGTTGATGTTCTTGATAAGGTACTCGTCGCGGTGATCTTTGATGACCCGGAAGGTGGCGGGATTGGCGTCGAAAAGGACGCCGCCATTCAGGGCGAACTGCGTCCCCTTCGTGTCTTCCGGGAACTCCGGCACCGCGAGGTAGTTCGTGACGCCGGCGCCGTAGCCGAACCACTCCTTGTAGGCGGAGGCGATGGCGACGACATCGGGATAGTACACGTTCTGCACGAATGCCCGGCTCTCCTCCATGAGGGTACGCAGGAATGCGAGGCGCTCCATGTTGATGGTGGCCACATTCTCGGTATTGAGAGCGGTAGCCACCCCACCCACCACCAGGTTCTGGATGTGCGGGTTTTTCCCGCCGAGGATCGCCACCGCCTGGGAAGCCTTCCTCTGGTAGTCGAGCGCGGTCAGGTAGTGCGCCGTCGCCATAAGATTGACCTCCGGCGGGAGCTTCATCGCCGGATGCCCCCAGTAGCCGGAGGCGAAGATCCCCAGCCTCCCGGTGGAGACGAAGCTCTTCAGCTTCTCCTGCACCGCCTTGAACTCCTTCTCGCTGTTCCCCGGCCACTCGGAGATCGACTGCGCGATCTGCGCGGTCTTTTTCGGGTCGGCCTTGAGGGCCGAGACGATGTCCACCCAGTCGAGCGCGGAGAGGTGGTAGAAGTGCACGATGTGGTCCTGCACCGAGTGCTGCGCGATCATCATGTTGCGGATGTATTGCGCGTTTAGCGGTACCTCCACGTTAAGCGCGTGCTCGACGGAGCGAATGGAGGCGATGGCGTGCACCGTGGTGCACACGCCGCAGAAGCGCTGGGTGAAGCTCCAGGCGTCCTCGGGGGGGCGCCCCTTCAGGATCGTCTCTATGCCGCGCCACATCTGGGCTGAAGCCCAGGCGTCGATGACTCGGTCGCCATTTATCTCCACGTCGATGCGCAGATGCCCTTCTATGCGGGTGATGGGGTCTAAGGTTATCCGGGCCATTTTTCCCTCCAGGTCAAAAGAATTCGAAGACAGTGCTCTGTCGAAGGTTCACGGTGCTAAAGCCCTCAGGTGGCGTCCCCGGCGAGCCGCGCGCCCCTCTCCCGGGCGTGGCTGCCGCGCCGCGCCATGCGCGGCAGGACCGGCAATAGCTTCACCAGCACCTGGTAGCCGAGGATTTCGAAGGATACGATACCGACGGTGATCATGAGCTCCGCAAGGGAGGGGAAGTAGCGCCATCCCTTCCCGGGGTCGAAGCCGATCAGGTACACGTTGAAGCGGTACAGAGCCCCGCCGAGGACGATCAGCGCGGCGCTCACGAAGAGCCACCGGGGGGTGCGCCGCATCCGCTTGTTGAAGAGGATCATGGAACCGACCGCCACCAGGAGAAATTCGGCGAGGAAGAAGCGGGAGTAGAAGTCGAGGGAGAGGGCGGCGTGAAGCTGCCCGCGCCACACCAGGTCCCCCACCACGACGGAGAGCCAGATCACGGAAAGCCAGGGGACGATCCCGGCAAGACCTGAGAGTTCGCGCACCTCGAAGGGGCGGTTGAAGGCGTAGGAGGAGATGATCGACTCCAGGATCGCGATGGAGTACCCGATGTAGATGCAGTTGATGAGGAACAAAAGGGGCAAGAACGCCGTGTGCCAGAGCGGGTGCAGCTTCGTCGAGGCTATGAGAAGCATGGAGCCGAGCGATGACTGGTGCATCGTCGGGAGGGTGATCCCCAGCGCGATGATGAATATGAGGGCCTTGTCGAGCCGTGGCCTGATCTTCGCCGCCGCCGAGCGCATCCACTCCTTCCCGGTGTTGAGACTCTCCCGGTCGGAGACGAGGCGCGGGTGGAGCCAGTTCACAAAGTTCTGGAAGGGCCCCCAGTCGGAGTTTTCCATCGCCGAGAGAAGCGCAGGAAGAAACTCGATGGCGAGGACCATGGAATATGCCATGACGCAGAGGGCGACCTCCAGCATGACCGAGTTCCCCTGCCAGCGCGAAGGGAGGAAGAAGTTGTAGGAGTTCCACGGGCGCCCGAGATCGATCATGACGGAGGCACCGGCGAGCCCGTAGCCGAACATGCTGGTGAGGACCGCGCTCCGGATCATCGGGTGGTAGCGCATGTGGTTCCTGATGTACACAAGTATCGCGACCGCGTATCCACCGCAGGCGATGGCGGTCCCGGTGGCGACGTCGTAGGTGATCCATATCCCCCAGGGGAAGCCGTCGGAGAGATTGGTCACCGCCCCGATCCCCTTCACGTAGCGCACCCCCACGAGGAAGAAGCCGATCAGGGTGAGCGCCAGGAGCACGAAGAAGGAGGGGGTGAAGATGCGCGCGTCGAGCCTCTGAAACTCGTCATTGTGTCCGGCCATTACTCATCCCTCCTTTTCCCTGCGTCTTTTTCCGGGTGCTCGTCCGTATCCTGCTTCTTCATGTTCTTCACCGCCACGAAGCAGAGTGTTCCGTAGAGGGCGACCGGCGCCATGAACCCCTTGTAGATCGTGTGCTGGATCTTCTCGGAGAATTCAGCCGGCGCCTCGGGGGGCAGATCAGGCAGGCCGAGCTTTTCGAAGGGGTAGGCGGCGAGGTAGAGGTGGTTTGTACCTCCCCCTTCCGTCTCGCCGTAGATCCGGTTCACGTACCTGTCCGGGCTCTCCTTCAGCCTTTGGCGGGCGTCGGCCAGGAGATCCTTCCGCTTGCCGAAGGTGAGGGCGCCGGCCGGGCAGGTCTCGGCACAGGCGGGTATCCCCTTCTGCGCCAGATTGGTGTTCTTGCACAGGTCGCACTTGACGATCTGCGGGATCGTCTTTTCCCACTGGAAGCGCGGAATGGTGAAGGAGCAGGCGACCTGGCAGTAGCGGCAGCCGATGCAGGCGTTCTTGTCGTACTCCACGATCCCCGTCGTCTTGTCCTTTGTCATCGCCCCTACCGGGCAGACGGAGACGCAGGCGGGTTTCTGGCAGTGCATGCAGGAGGACTGGACGTACGACCAGCGGGTCGGGGACTCCTTGTACAGCTTGATGACGGTGCGTGTGCTCCCGGAGAGATCCTGCGGCGCGTCCCAGAGCTCGTCCTTGTCCCAGTCCGCGTGCTCGTAGGCGAGGGACCCGGAGGCGGCGTTCACCCTCTTGCAGGAGGCCATGCACGCCTTGCACCCCACGCACCTCGTGGCGTCGTACAAAAGGCCCAGCTCCTCGTTGTTCACCTTCCCCGGTCCGCTTGAAGCGGCGGCCGCTCCGCAGGAAAGGACCCCTGCCCCGGCGACGGCGACACTCTTTAAAAAGTCACGCCTACTCTGTCTTCTCATGGTCCGCGTCCTCCTTCAGCTCCCCCTGCTTCAGGTTCCTGGCGAACATCCCACCGGCGCCGAGAGCGGAGCCGGCCGCGATCCCGAGTATCCCGGTGGTAAGAGGCTCCGGCCCCTTCCCTTTCTCCTGATCCACCGGCGGGTAGGCGTCAAAGGGGGTCGGCTCGTGGATCTGCACCTTCTCGGCGATCGGCTTCCTGAAGAGGATCTCCGGCTCGGTGCATCCGATGCAGGGGTGCCCCGCTGCCACCGGCCAGACGCCGACGTCGTTGAAGCGCTGCACCGAGCAGTTCGCGTAGGTCGCCGGCCCCTTGCAGCCGAGCTGGTACAGGCAGTACCCTTCCGCATGCCCCTTGTCGCCGTACTCCTTGGCGAAGCGCCCCGCGTCGAAGTGGGGCCTGCGCTCGCAGTGCTCGTGGATGCGCCTGCCGTAGGCGAACTTCGGGCGGCCGAGAGAGTCGAGCTCAGGAAGCTTCTTGAAGGTAAGGTAGTACATCACGGTGGAGAGGAAGTTGTAAGGGCTCGGGGGGCAGCCGGGTATATTGATGATCGGCTTGTCCTTTATGAGGTCGCGCACCCCGACCGCGCCGGTCGGATTCGGCTCGGCCGCCTGGATTCCGCCGTAGCTTGCGCAGCTGCCGATGGGGATGATCGCCGCGGCACCCTCGGCTGCGTGCTTCAGTGACTCCATCGCCGTCTTCCCCGAGATCTTGCAGTAGATCCCGAAGTCGCGCGTCGGGATCGCCCCCTCCACCACGAGGATGTACTTGCCGCGGTTCGCCTTCATGGAGTCGTGCAGCGACTTCTCCGCCTGGGCGCCGGAGCCGATCATGAGCGTTTCGTGGTAGTCGAGGGATATCTGGTCGAGAATGAGGGTGGCGATCGTCGGGTGGGAGGAGCGCAGGAGCGATTCGGAGCAGCCGGTGCACTCCTGGAAGTGAAGCCAGATCACGGCCGGCCTGTTGTCAGCCCGCTCCGCCGCTTCGGCAACTTTGGCCGCCATCTCGAAGGGGAGCCCCATCATCGCCGTGACGGTGACGCACGCCTTCATGAAATCCCTTCGGGAAACCCCGCGCAGGGTCGTTTCCTCTTTCATAGCTCCCTCCTCGAACAGAAAGAATGACAGTCAGCCGTTCTATAGCCGCGATACGTGCCTCCTACGGAGACAGTATGTGGTGGTCTTATCTGAAGAAGCCGCTGATGGAGCTGCGTCCCGAATGAAAGGAGATGTATCTGACGGCTATCTGCATATCAAAACAGTCGCTGCGGCCGATGGAGGTCGGGGCGCAAGGGCGAATACAAGTGTGAAGCAGCTTGGTGAGGCGGAAAATGGTAAGACCGGTTCGGAGAACCGTGAAAACGTATACAGTATGGATCTTCATGTGTCAACATAAAATATACACAAAAGTAAAAAGTCGTTCTCTTTATGCGTTTACGACCACGGACGCCTCTGTACCGTGCCAATACAGGCACTTGCGGATGGGGCATTCGACAGTGAGCCGGAAGGAGAAGCAACGAAATCGGATTCAGCTGGAGGAGATGCAACTCTTTTTCGAAAATCGGAGGTGGGGGGGGTGATGTCGATGCTACGCGGGAGGGTCGGAGGGGTAGGTTATCTCGGTGCCGCGCACCACCGCCATCCGCGTCAGTTCATGACGCTTGGAGGAGGTGGCGGAGTAGATGTCGACGACATCGATGCCGCGCACGAGGAGGGCATCGCCAATGAGGGAGCGGTGGCAGCGCCAGGGGACCGCCTCGGCGCACATGATCGCCGTCCTCTTCTCCATCGCCAGGGATATCAGCCTCTCCAGCGTTGCGATGAAGGGCTCGGTGAGCATGTAGTCGGCGTAGCCGCGAAATGAGTCGTTTCGCCACCCGGCATTGGGGGAGTCCGGGCGGGGGTGCCTCAAGCCCCCCAGTTCCTTGAGGTGCAGATACTCGATCCCGGCAGCGGTGAGGTTTTCCCCCACCGTTTCCAGGTTGAACTGCGGGTTGTGCCGGGAGCGGGGGATCGTTCTCACGTCCGCCAAAAGAGCTATGTCATAGGCCTGCAGGATGACGACGAATTCTTCCAGGGTGTGGGTGGAATGCCCGATGGTATGGATAGGGAAAGTGGGCTCAGGTTTCACAGCCGTTTCTCAAATAGGTCCGTCAGCAACTTCAGGTGATTCTTCTCCTCCGCGGCAAGAGACTTGAAAAGCTGCACCGATGCTTCGTATTCCACCCGTCTTTGCAGCGTCTGGTAGCGGTCATAGGAACTCGTCTCCAGCGAGATGGCGAGCTCCACTACCTCCTTTACCCCCTTCCCTTCTGCCCAGGCGACCGCGTCTTTTACTTTCATCCCACCTTCCATTATCTTTTCCGGCGGGTAACCCTTCAGGACGGAGGGGAAGTCGATGTTTTCACCCTCGCTGGAGAGGCGCCGCTGGAGCACGGAGAGCATCTCCTTGTGCCCCTCTTCCGCCTTGACCAGCTTGCGGAAGAGCTCGGCGGCTTCCGGGTCCCCCCCCTTTTCCGCCATCGTCCTGTAAAAGGTCTCAGTGCCATCCTCCAGCGCCCACGCCAGCGCCGTCAGCTCCTCCCCCGAGTGCGCGGCGGAGAACCAGGCGATTCCGGTCTCGGGGAATCCGTCCGCCACGGCTCCGTTCCAGGCGTTGATCCCGCCGGACATGCTGTACACCTCCTCGAAGCCGGCGCGCATGAGAATGGATGCGGCGGCACGGCTGCGCATCCCTGCGGCACAGTAGACGATAGTGAGGCTTTCGCGATCGAGTTCCGAGACACGTTCATCGAGTTCCCCCACCGGGATCAGTATCGCCCCCGGCAAGTGCCCCCTTTCGTACTCCTCCGGCTGACGGACGTCCAGAAGCTTGTAGGTACCGTCCTCCTTGTCACTGATGAAGCTTCTCACCTGCTCCGCTGTCCAGGTGGTGACCGGCTTGAAATAGTCCAGCACACTCATGGCTTTTCATTCTCCTTTTGCTCAGGATTCGGCGGACTCTTTTCGTTCGCCGGAGACCTGGAACTTCATCATGAACCGCCTGTCGATGACGTCCTTGAAGAGGAAGGCGAGCCGGCCATCCCAGACGCGGTCTCTTTTCCAGACGATCCCCGTGCCATCCCCCATGTTCATGATCAGCATGTATTCCCTCACATCCTCAAAGGGATGCAGCGCATCCCCTTCCAGGGCGGCCATCAGGTTGTGGAAGAGGACGGGGTTCTGGCGCACCGCAAAAACGCCGACCTTGGCAAGGGGGGTCCCGGAGAGGGCGATGCAGTCGCCGCCGCCGAAGAGCTCCGGATGAGCCGTGCTCTGGAGGAAAGAGTTTACCAGCAGCCCTCCGTCTTCACCTGTGGGAATGCCGGAGTCGCTGAAGAGGGGTGTCGGCTCCACCCCCGTCGCCATGAAGACGTAGTCGCAGCGCAGCGAGGAGCCGTTCGAGAGGGCAACGGTGCCATCCGCGCCGGCCCTCGCGCGGGTCCCCCCTATCACCTCCACGTCCCTTTTCAGCAGCGACTCGATCGCCAGAGCGCGCACCCGTTCCGGAAAGGTACCGAGGATCCTCTCGCCGCCGACGAGAGTAATCTCAGCCCTGTGCGCCTTCCGTCGGGCCAGACGCCACAGGTTCGCTGCAATTTCGACCCCCGCAGCGCCCCCACCTATCACCGCAATCCGCAGGTCTCTTTGCGCGAGTTCCTCGAGGATTCTTTTACGAGCCCGGTAGAGGTTTATGATCGGCTTCACGGGGACGACGCGGTCCGAGGGCGCCGCGTCCGGCCCGACCGCGATCCGGCTCCCCGTGTTGAAGGAGGCTACGTCGTACGCCACCTCGGCTCCGGAACGGAGCGTTATCGACCTGTGCGCCGGGTCGATCCGGACGGCCTCGTCCTCGATAAATGACGCGCCGCCATCCACCGCCATCTTCCGGATGTTGAAGCGGACCTGCGGCGGGTCATAGATCCCCGACAGGAGCCCGGGCCCCATTCCTGAGTAAAAATGATGTGGTGAGGGGCTGATCACCGTCACACGGTGCCCGTTCGAGGAAAAGTCCCCCAGACGGAGGAGCACCGTCATGTGGGCGTGCCCCCCTCCCACCAAAACGAGATTTTTTGTCATGGCGCCACCTTTTGCTTTGGTTGAGCCGTCACGCGCCTCACTTACTTCCGTTGAACACGGTCGGGTTCCGCGGATCGAAAGGCAAAGGGTGAAAGGACGTGTGAAAGATGCGCAACTTTTCAGAGGTTATATCGAATTGGTACCATCCCCTCACCCCATGTCAACGTCCATGTGGAAGCCGTTGCAGTTGTAGGCCGGGATAAGCCGCAGGCGTTCCAGGCGTCGGCGCCAGGCGACAGGTGCTGCGTACATATGCCGGAAACGCTGCGCTTATTCCGGCCTACATAAACTCACACCCTGAAAAAACAAAGGGGCCTGCAACCGAATGCAGACCCCCTCTTTTTGCAGCGCCGTCTTTTACTGCTACAACCTGAACTGCCCCACCAGCCTTCGCAGATCGTCCGAGCCGCGCGAGAGCTCCGATGCCTCGGTTGCGATCTCCGACGACCCTCTCGAGGTCGTGTGCACGATCTCGCTTATATTCTGGATACTCTGGGTGATCTCTCTGACCGTTGCGTCCTGCTCCTCGGAAGCTATGGCAATCTGGTTGATCTGCATCGACAGCCCGTTTATCTGCTGCAGTATGCTCTCCAGAGCTTCCCCCGATTTTACCGATGCAGAGGTCCCTTTCGCGACCTCGGCTACACCGAGCTCCATAGCGGAGACTGCCTCCCGCGTCTCTGTCTGGATGGACTTGATCATCGCCCCCACCTCGCGCGTCGCCTTCGTGGTGCGCTCTGCAAGGGCGCGTACCTCGTCGGCTACGACGGCAAAGCCCCTCCCCTGCTCCCCGGCCCGGGCGGCCTCGATCGCTGCGTTCAGCGCGAGCAGGTTCGTCTGGTCGGCAATATCCTCAATTGTCCCGACTATGGCCCCTATCTGCTCGGAACGGGATCCGAGCGCTTCCACGGCGTCGGCTGCAGCGCGGACCTGTTCCGATATCCTCTCCATCCCGTCGATCGTATCCTTCACGACCGTGGCGCCCGAAGCTGCGGAGTCGCTCGCCCTGGAGGCGGAGTCAGCTACCAGAAGGCAGTTTTTGGCAATGTCCTGCCCGACAACCATCATCTCGTGGCTCGCTGCAGCCACGGTGGAAATTTCGTTGGAGGTCCCCTCGGACCCGGCTGCTATCCGCCCGGCAGTGGCGTGCAACTGGGACGAAGAAGTCGAGACCTGCGATGCCGTCTCCGAGATCTGGCGAATGATCCCTGCAATCCTCTCCGCTGCTTCATTCAATCCTGCTGCGAGTGTGCCTATTTCGTCACCGGACGTGACGGGGCAACGCAGGTTGAGATCACCTTTTCTCAGATTTTCGAGCCCCTCAAGAACCTTTGTTACCGGAACATTAAAGCCGCGGATGATCCAGAGCCCGATCGCGATCGTTGTGACAATGCCAAGGGCGCCGATGATACCTATGGCGAGGAGTGCACTGCGCGCTGCGGCTTTGGACGTCGCGGCGAGGGAATCGCTCAGCTTCTTCTGCTCATCGATCAGGTTATCGAGAGCCTTGACCGTCCCGGCACCTGAGATGAGGATCGTCTTGGACCGAAACTCTGCAGCCTCCTCGATCTTCCCGGCCTCCATGAGTGCAAACCATTTGGGACGCGCCTCCCTGTACTGGGCGTAAACGTCCGTCAGCTTCTTCAACGCCGCTTTTGCACCATCAGAAAGATTTCCTTCCTGGTAGAGTTTCAGATTCTCGTCAAGTATCCCGAACCACTTCGGGCTCTCGTCGATGATCTTTTTTCGTGATGCCGGATCGGGTACTGCGAGGTACTGCGAGACCCCGAAACGCAGCTTCCACATGGCATCCTGGGCGGTTGCCAGCCGCCGCGTATTGAGGACGCCACTCATGTTCGTTTCGTCGGTTTTGGCGGAGAGATACCTGATGTTGAAAAATGCCCCTACTCCCAGTACGAGAGAGAACGCTATGACAACACCGACAAAAAGTCCTATGCGCGCTTTGATCGACATGCTTGATCTTCCCCTTTTCCTTTGGCTTCACGCCGCTCTGATGCTGAACCGAGCCGTCCTCATTTCCGTTTAGAGAGGTATCGGCGACTCGATTCATATCTTTAGTGCCAAAGTGCAAAAGGGCATCAGCTGGCATCAGCTGCGCACTGCATTCAGCGCGGGTCTGCCACACCGCCGGCAAAATCGTGCCCTGCAAATTCACCTGCGACTACCCGCGCCAATTTCTCCGAGAAAAGACGCGCTCCCTTACGGTTCAGGTCAGTGGCGTCGTAGAAGAGGGTGCAGTCCCGGCACAGGTCGTCCCCTCCGTAGTTCACATATCCGATGTTCCACACACCCGACACGATCGCCACGGCCTGAAGGAAGCCGCTATGGTTGCTGAGATACCGGATCCGTTCATGGTATTGCGGCACCGTATAAAGGACCGTCCGTATCCCCTGCGATGAGGCGAACTTCAAATCCCTCCCGTCAATGGTCTTGTTGCTCATTTTGATCTTCGTGCTGTCAAAGGAAAAGGGGACCGCATTCTCCTCCAGTCTCGTCCCGGAGGTACTGTCGTAATAAGGCGCCCCGGAAGCAGAGTTGCCGCCGCGGGGTTCTTCAGTGGAAAAGGAATGCCGGTGCTATAACCTAGGAAGAACTACAACGAAGGGGAAGAAGGAGGAGCATATGACAGTTCAGGATGTCGGAGATGATCCCCATGGCTTGCAGCGGTTTGTATCGGCGCAGGATGGCATCTACTCGCGGGCGCTGGCAGAGCTGAAGAACGGGCAGAAACGGAGCCACTGGATGTGGTTCATTTTCCCGCAGATAAACGGCCTGGGGCGCAGCTCCATGGCCATTCAGTACGCGATAAAGAGCCTGGACGAGGCGCGAGCCTACCTCGCTCATCCGGTACTGGGAAAAAGGCTCAGGGAGTGTGCGGAAGCGGTCCTCGCGGTGCAGGGGCGCTCCGCCTCTGCGATCATGGGTTACCCGGACGACATGAAGCTCAAGTCGTCGATGACCCTCTTTGAAGTCGTCGCGGACGAGTCGGACTCTGTTTTTGCCAAAGTCCTGGAGAAGTACTATGGCAACGAGAGGGATACCGCAACGCTGGCGATTCTGGAGCGGCAAAAGGGAGGGCGCCGGGACTGACGGAAGGGATCTTGCGCTGTCGGCGTTAGGGGAGCGAGAGGTAGAGACCCCTGTGGAAGGAATCTCTACCCCGAGATGAAACTGATCCGGCAAAAGAGGACTACTTGATCTGCCCCCTTATCTCGCCGTTAGGGTTGGCATCGGTGTGTACGTTGACGAAGGCGCCACCTGAGGTTATGAGCGATACCAGGTCGGCCATCGTTTTTCCCTGCAGTGGTCCCATGAGGTCCTTATCCGTTAGCTGCCCCTGGGTGAATTTCCCGTTTACCGCCCCCTTTTTGGCCGCTCCGGAAAAGAGATTTGCCACCGGGGGACCGGATTCCCCTTTCTTCCCGGTGTGGATATGGGCGGCGTTGACGTTCTGGAGATCCCGCACCGAGATGTAGTAGCTCAATTTTTTCCCGTCATTGCTGAGCTTGAAATCCGCTTTTCCGGTAGCCTTCGTATTGACCGGAGGCGTTTCTTCCTGCCCCGTCAGCATGGCGCTGAAGTGCTTCTCCGCCGCGTAGCATGCGGAGCCGACGAAAACGGCGCTGAAGAGCACAACGAGCAACAGTACGAACTTTCTCATGATCTTTACTCCTTTTGTTTGCGATACACCATACATTAAATTGTATTATTCGCTGCGACACATTGTCAAACCTTTGGCGCGCGGAGAGAAGGGGACCGGCTACGGGACAGGCTACTTTTCCTGCGGATACCTTTTTCCTGAAACGCATCTAGTAAAATTGAACAAGAGAGAGCAGATGGGCCCAAAGGAGGAATGTCATGCCGAAGATCGTGCGATTTCATGAGACAGGCGCAGCTGAGGTCCTGAAGATAGAAGAGGTACCGCTGGAAAGTCCAGGCGCGGGAGAGGTACGTCTGGCAGTCGAAGCAATCGGATTGAATCGCGCCGAGGTCATGTTCCGGCAGGGCCGATACCTGGAGGACCCGAAGCTGCCGTCGCGGATAGGGTACGAGGCCGCAGGAACAGTCGACGCAGTCGGGCCGGGCGTAACAGGGGTCAACGTCGGCGACCGGGTCAGCACCATCCCGTCCTTTGAGATGGGGCGCTACGGAGTGTACGGCGAAAGCGCCATCGTCCCGGCATATGCCGTGACACGTTACCCTGAAAAACTCTCGCCGGTAGAGGGCGCTGCCATCTGGATGCCGTACCTCACCGCCTACGGCGCGCTGGTGGAGTTCGGCGGATTGGGGCAAGGGCAAAGCGTCGTCATAACCGCCGCCAGCAGCAGCGTGGGACTGGCAGCTATCCAGATAGTGAAAGCGGTGGGCGCCGTTCCAATCGCCACCACACGCAAAGCTGCGAAGAAGGGGTTTCTGAGAGACGCGGGCGCAGAACACGTCATTGTTACCGACGAGGAGGACCTGGTCGGAGCGATAATGGCGGCCACATCGAACATGGGGGCCCAGATCATTTTCGATGCGGTGGCCGGACCGACTCTGGAGAAACTCAGTGAGGCGGCGGCGCTCCAGGGGATAATCTTCGAATACGGCGCCCTTTCACCGGAGCCGACCCCCTTCCCTCTTTTTGCGGCGATAGGAAAAGGATTGACCGTGCGGGGATATATTCTCTTCGAGATCATCAGGGCTCCGGACATGCTGGCGCGCGGCTTGAAATTCATCCTGGACGGTCTGGAGAATGGGGCCCTGCACCCGACAATCGACCGAACTTTCCCGTTGTCGAGCATTGTCGAAGCGCATCAGTACATGGAGTCAAACGTGCAGCGCGGGAAGATCGTGGTGACGGTGAAGTAGGAAAGCGAAGCCTTCCCGCTGGCCGAACGTCCCTCCCCTTTCCATGGGGTCGACAGCCGACCCTCCCCACGCAGAGGGCTCGGCAGCACGTCCCTCCCCTTTCAAGGGGGAGGACAGGAGGGGGATGGGGTTCTGCGCTCATGCATGTCCGAGAGGCACGGACAACTACCCCATCCCCACCCTCTCCCTCCCCTTGAAAGGGAGGGGACGCCGCGCTACTGTTCCCGTCGCTGAAAACACACCCTCTGGCTCAGTTCCCAGTCGCCCTCCACACCCGCCTTTCATTGGCATGTTCCCTATTTTTCACATGGCAGAATTTGCAGGTTCGTTGTCATTGAACTCGGGGCAACTTTATGTGATCATCCGTCCTGCGAACGAATCGGATCTGGAGGGTGCAGCGTGACAGGCAAGCGCACGGTTGCCATAGCCGCCTACGAAGGCGCGGAAATTCTCGACGTTACAGGCCCCATAGAAGTCTTTGACATGCTGAACCGGTGCCTGCAGGACGCTGGGAAAAAAGAGAGCGGATACCACATCGCGCTCCTCGCGGAAAAGCCGGGGCCGTTTGTGACTTCCGCAGGCATAAAGCTCGTCGCCGATCTCTCCTGGCACGATCTCACCGGACCTGTCGACACCCTGATCGTGGTAGGAAGCCACAACGACGCCCTCGGCAAGGTGATGGCGAACCCGACCTTTCTGGAGTGGATCACCGTGATGCAGTCGAGAGTGCGGCGCCTCGTCTCCGTCTGTACCGGCGCGTTTCTCCTGGCGGAGGCGGGACTCCTGGATGGCCGCCGGGTCGCCACGCACTGGAAGGATCTTGACCACCTCTCGTCGAGGTACCCGCAGGTCACGGTCGATACCGACGCCATATACGTGCGGGACGGCAACATCGCCACCTCCGCCGGGATCACTGCCGGGATGGACCTGACTCTGTCCCTGGTAGAAGAAGACTTCGGCCGGCAGACCGCGCTCGCTGTCGCCCGCCGCATGGTCATGTTCCTGAAGCGTCCCGGGGGACAGGCGCAGTTCAGCGCGCAGTTGCGGGCACAGATGGTCGATGGCGGTCCCCTCGCCTCGCTGTTGTCCTGGCTGCAGGAAAACGCACATCGCAAGATCTCCATCGACGACCTGGCGTGTCAGGCGGCGATGAGCCCGCGCAACTTCGCCCGCGTCTTCCTGCGGGAGACTGGGATGACGCCGGCGAGGTACCTGGACAAGCTGCGCATGGAGCGCGCCATGGGACTGCTGGAGGATAACGCCCTCTCCATCGGGACCGTGGCGTGCCGGAGCGGGTTCAGTGGCGAAGAGCAGATGCGGCGCACATTCATTCGGCAGATGGGGATCACCCCCATCGCGTATCGGAAAAGGTTCTAAGGAAAAAGGAGTACTACTATGAATTACCTTCTCGAAAAGGGCGAGGTGCTTACGCTGGTCACTACCCCTGCGATGGAGGCGGTCGAGGTCGTGACCGGGCGGGTGTGGCTGACCAAAGAGGATGACGGCGCAGATTACTGTATCGATGCGGGGAGCCTTTGCTCTATCAAGAGCGCCAAGGGTGTCGTTATCGAAGCGCTGGAAAGTGCCTCTGTATCGGTGAAGTGGAAAATGGCACCGAGTTCGGTAAGGGTCGCCATGGTGAAGGTAGAGCATCGTCACTGTGTGCCGCAGGCGTCCTAGATCATTGGGCTGTTAGTGAGAATGGTTGAGAGTGTCAATTGCAATGACGATGCGAGCGGGTATTCTGTCAGGTGTCACCAGATCAGAAACCAAAGGAGATACGACTATGACCCGCTTTGTCACAGTTCTCGCGCTCACCCTTTTCGCCGCAGGGCTCGCCGCAGCCGCTGAGGACGCCGTCGTGGTACTGCCTGCCAAAAATGGCAACGTCAGCTTCCCCCACCAGAAGCACAAAGAGGCCCTGGCCTGCACCAGCTGCCATGAAACCGAGAAGGGAGGGAAGATTGCCGACCTCGGCAAGGACTGGGCCCACAAGACGTGTATGGGATGCCACAAGGAGAAGGGAAAAGGCCCCGCCAAGTGCAATGAGTGCCACAAGAAGTAACTGATCTATCAAATCCTGCAGACGAAAGGGGAGACTGTTCTCAAAAGAGCAGCTCCCCTCCCCCAGCGCAGCAAGCAAACCACTTTCCCCGTCACTTCCCGCTTCACCTCCCGTTTCAATCACTACAGTTCAAGACATCCTCCTTCTTCAACGGAACATTATTGTGCAGGTACTGAGGTAGTTTCTTGACCGCGCCCTTCACCGGGTGGTAGAAAAGCTGTAATGGCCGCTCGGGGCTGAGAAGCAGGAGGTAGCGCAGTGTCATTACGTGCAGTTTTAGAGCTGCTTGAAAAACAGAGACTCCTTGAGGAGATGGCGCACCGGCAACCGCTGCCGCGTCAGGAACAGGTTGAAACGCAGGTGCACAAGCAGCTGCGCAGCGATATGCGCTCCCTCCTTTCGCAGCTCGGCACACAGGAAGTCGTGGAGATCCTGGAGTCGCTGTCGACCGAGGAGGCGGTGCTTGTATGGGAAAATGTACCGGACAGGCTCGCCGACGACGTGCTGCACGAAATCAGAGGGGACGTGCGGGAGATCCTCGAGGAGCAGCACAGATCCCTCAGTCTCAATGCATTCGAGCTTTCCGAGGGGCGGCTGCGGCAGGTCCCCCTCAACAGCAATGAAGATCTCGACGGGATAAAGCCGATATGGGTGGATCTCGTCGACCCCTCCAAGGCTGACCGCGAATGGATCGGCGACTACTTCGGACTGGAGATTCCTGATCCGGATGACCTCACCGACCTGGAGGCGAGTGCCCGCTTCTACGTCCAGGAGTCGGGGGAGATCCATCTGCACTCCGACTTCCTGCTCGACCGCGAGGGGGACTCCCGAAACATCGCCGTCGCCTTCATCCTCTACAAGGACATCCTCTTTTCCGTACGAAGCGAGGAACTCCCCGTATTTCGTCTGCAACGACTTCGTGCCCGCACCCAAAAGGGGTACGTCTCGGACGGCACAGACATGCTCCTCGACCTCTATGCGGCAGATGCCGAGTACTCCGCAGATTCCCTGGAAGAGACGTACCTTGCGCTTGGCGAGGTCGGGAAGCAGGTACTGAACGAAACGATGACGGACGAGGAGGCCGCGCAGGCCCTTGCCGCCATCGCCGAACAGGAGGACCTGAACGGCCGCATTCGGAGGAATGTCCTGGACACCCGCCGCGCGCTGACCTTTCTGGTGCGCCGAAAGCTCCTCTCCGCCGCGCAGCTTGAGGACGCCCAGCAGATCGTGCGCGACATCGAGTCGCTCGACGGTCACACGGCCTTTCTCTTCGACAAGATAAACTTCCTCATGGACGCCATCGTCGGCTTCGTCAACGTGAACCAGAACCGGGTGATCTACCGTCTGACCGTGCTCAGCGTCATATTCATGCCGCTGAACGTGATCGCCGGGATCTTCGGGATGTCCGAGTTCACCATGATGACCGGCAACATCCCGTGGGCGCTCTCCTACGCCATTTTCACCGTCGGCATGGTGCTGGTCGCGTGGCTTACCTACTTCATCCTGAGAAGGTACGAGAAACGCACCGCGCGCAAGAAAAGCGGGACCTCGACTCTGTAGGGACTTCGCCTCCGGCGCTGGCGCACTGATGGCACTCCCGCATCATCAACCGACTCCATCTGATGGCGCGTACGAGATAAGCGTTACTCCAGGACCTCCTGATGCTATAATTTTCTTGGTGGTACGCCACCTTGGAGGAGGAAACCATGGCTACAAAGTGCGATCCCATTCGCTCGCAGCTGTACGCTTTGCAAGAAGAGTTGAAGAAAACTCCGATGTTTCTGAACGAGGCAACTGAGGGGTCCAAGCCTGAACTGAACCCGGCATGGGTCAATCTCGACAGTCACCTCACCCGTACGCGGATGTCCTTGCAGGTTTGCGAAGAAAGGGAGTGACGAGCTTTAGTTCCCCGGCCGGATTAGCCTTTGCGACTCGTTGACAGAAAAAGCCCCACCCGAACAGGTGGGGCTTTTTCTTTGTACCGCGGGAAGATCGCCGCAAGCGACTAGTCGTGGTAGCCGCTGCCGATCGCTGTAAATGGGAGGGAAAGCCGAAGTTGCGGCACCTGGCGCGCAATCCAGGCAGTGAAGGTATTGCTGTTCGGTCCGGGAAAGGCGTTATACCTCTGCGCCCACGGGTATGACCGCGCCGCCTTGTCGACGGCGTTAATCAACTCGTCAACCCCGGCACCGCGATGCTGGCTCAAAAGCCTCGGACGCTCGCCGAACCAGTAGCGGTCCGGCACGTCCTTCTCGATGCGGACAATAGGGAGGCCACTGTACTTGCGCCACCCAATCAGCTCGTAGACGGTATAGGACGATTCCCCGGTGTGCTTGGCAGCGACCCAGGTATGGATGGCAAACCACCCGCGCCACCCCCATGTTGGCGCTCCGTACACCTGAAGGACAGCCTCGGACGTGCTTTTGGGGTCAGGAGCAATCCCTGCGGGCTCCCGACTCGCCGTTCGCCAGTCTTTCCCTGCGCACCCCGTCCCCAGGAAGAGCAGGAATCCGAGCATAATAAATCTCAAAGATATCACTCCCTTGCACTTTAGTTTGACGTTGATTATGTCGCCGATCACGCCACGCTGTCAATAAAGCTCATGAGTGAGGGAGCTGCCGTTGAGGCTACTCCCCCCCGGGGAGCGGGTAGGCATAGATCGGAAAGTCCATCCCCTCGATCCCCCCTGTGACCGGTACCTGGTGGATCCTGGAGACGGTGAAGATGAGCCGGTTTTGCGGATCTATGGCAAAGGTGTCTGCCCAGCGGATCCGCGGGTCCTGAACCAGTGTGCGCATCTCCCCTGCTGCGGTCCGATACGCTATGGCATCTCTCTCCAGATCCCCCATGTACAGGTTTCCCGCGCTGTCGAAAATCATTCCATCAGGAGCCGGAGTCTTTCCGAGATCTTCAACCTTCGCTGCGAGTGCCGCTTCCTCACGAGGATCGAGAAATGCCGCCACAAGAGCCTTCGTCGGAACGCGGTACAGGTGGTACCCGGTGAGCGCATGGTAGTACGACCGTGCTTCTCATCGAGCGCGATGCCGTCGGAATGGATGCGTGGAGGGGCGCCGTTGCGCAGGAACTCCTTCCCGTCGATGCGCACCGTGATCTCCTCGGCCTTGGTGGAGACGTGATTGCCGAGAAGCCGACGCGACTCCCCGCTTTTCAGGTCGAGGACCACGATTGCGCCCAGGCCGGAGTCGGTGATATACGCCTTGCCGGCTGAGTCGTCGATGCGCAGATCGTTGAGATACGACTTTTGCGGCGCGACGCTTTTGTCAAACTCGTAGGTCCTTTCCAGCTTGTTGGTCCGCAGGTCGAAGACGAAGAGTTTCGCCGTCCCCACTACCCCTGCGAACTTCGGACTGCTGGGGTCGAGCACATACAGCGCGCTCCCGTGCGCCACCACCGACTGCACGCAGGTAAAACGGTTCGTCCCCGGGCGTCCGTCCCACCGGTTCCACGCTTCATCCGGATACTGGTGAATAGACCCGTCACGGGCGATTTCTACCACCGAGAAAGGGATGCCGTCGCGCCAGCGGGGGAAATTGGCGAAGACCCGCCCGGTATCGGTGACCGTGACCCCGGTGACCTGAGCGCCTCTGAAACTCGCTACAGTGCCGAGTCGTTCCCCTGCGCGGGCGGCTACAGATTGCGGTTCTCGCACTCTTTCCTGGTGGGAGCACCCAAGGGATACGACACAACCAAAAATGCAAAGACCGAGAAATCTTCTCATAACGTCCTCCGTCAGAGTGCCTGGTAATCGATGATCCCGGCGCCCGTCCACCTACCCTTCTTTCGCCATAGTCAAAAGTATATAATACGGTGAGATAGCCAAATACGACTAAGCGAGCTTGGAAGTGTGGGGAGGCGACAATGCCGGCGAAAGTGACGAAAAACAAGGACGGCAGCTACAAGGTGAGCACGCCCAATGCAGTCCACGCCAAGGGAACCACAAAGGGTAAGGCCGAGGCCCAGGCACGGCTGCTCAACGCCATGGACCATGGGTTCGTGCCGGACAAGCAGAAGCATTCGGAGACAGAGAGCGGGAAGAAGGGAGAGAGCAAGTCCCGTAAATGACGCGGGAGCAGCCGTTGCGATTGCGCTCCCGCATGTGGCCTCGGCTCACCCCCTACCGCTGTGACTCCTCACGAGGTGCCCCAAGCATTTCGGCATAAACCCTTGCCAGAGCGTCCAAAGCCGCTGCGCAATCCCCCCTGAACGAGGAGCCGTGCATGGCGGCTAGAACGCGGGGCTTTAGCTGTGCCAGCCTCTGCAAGGTAGGACCCGTCAGCGGGGAATACGGATAGGGGTTTGCCAGGGGCCCGGCCTGGTAGGCAGCAAGCGCCTGCCGCGCAGACGGAACGATATCCACCTCTGTCAGGGCATCGGCGCTGCCATTTTGCAAAAAAAGGTCGGAGCAGTACAGCGTCCCTTCCGTCTCCTCAAAAAGCAGGCTCGCATCCCAGGCATGGGGGACATGAGGGGTCTCGAGAAAGCGAAAGCGATGGCGGCCGGTGGAGAAGGTTTCGCCATCTGCCAGGACGTGGGCCCTGCCCCCTATGAAGTCGTTGATGTTCACCAGAGCTCCCACCGTCCCGCACACCGGCTTCGCATCCGGCGCCACCGAAAGCCATTCGTTGAGGGAGCCGCATTCGTCAGACTCGAAATGGCTGAAGCCGATCCAGCAAATGCGCGCAGGATCGAGAATTTTGGCAACAGCATCCCCTACATACGGGAATAGCCCTTTCATCCCGGTGTGGTAAAGAAGCGGTTCGTCGTCATCGACCAGGAACTGGTTGAACTGCAGATCGATCTTTGCCACGTAGGTGGAGAGTCTGTAGGTGCCGGGAAAGATTTCCTCGATACGTGTTTCCATAGCGTCCTCCGGTAGTAGTATCAAAGCTGCAGTGCAGAGATATTCTATACCGCAATCAGCCACCTCGCCCGCCTCACGCCCACGCGATCCTGCTCTTTTCCCCACCAAAACGCTGCACCTTTAATCTTTACATGCCCGCGAACACAAAACGGGGGGAAGCCGTGCTTGCCGGGGTATTTGCTTCGTCTCTGGACGATGAAATATAATGATCTTTAAGAGGGAAGAAAACTCGAAGGGTCAGAAAAAAGACGTCGTTCAGGGAAAACAGGAGGTGAAAAGGAATGCCCGGACTGACAGGAAGGACGGGACGAACGACAGAGAAGAGATATGGCAGAGGCTTTGTCCAGGGCGCCAAGAGGAGGCCTGAAATCACTACCGCCCCCGAGGAGACGATCGCCGCACCGAGGATCTTCAACGTGATTCTGGAGAACGAATTCGTAAAGGTGATCGATATCCGCATGAAGAGCGGTGAAATCTCGCCGATGCATGCTCACGCAACTCCATACCTGACGTATGTGTTGGCGCCCTGCAAGATGAGATACACCTCCCCGGACGGAGAAGTGGAAGAGACGGCGATGCAACCGGGAGACGTGCATTGGCACAACGCAGAAATACATCATGCGGCAAACTTTGGTGACACCGACGGTCATATTTTGTTTGTAGGGGTTAAAGAGCAAAGCGCAATGATGACCGCAGGAAAGGCGATCGCACCGCCAGCGGCGGCCGCGCTGTCCGACTTCAGGCTGATTTTTGAAAATGACGCTGTACGGGTGGCCGAAGTCCGGATGAGAGGGGGTGCAGCAGAGCCGATGCATTCGCATCGTGCCGGGTACGTCGCGTACCCGCTGTCGCCCTGCAAGTTGAGGTTCACCTCATCCGCCGGCAGAGCTGAAGAGGTATCGATGGATGCTGGCGAACCGCAGTGGCACGAGCCAGAAACGCACCAGGTCCAAAACGTAGGCGCAACCGAGTGCCGCGTCCTGGTTGTCGAGATGAAGCGGTAAGAATGCCGCTAAGGCCCTGCAGGTTGTGCAGGGCCTTTTTCAATTTCAAAGGGATCCCCCCCTCATTTCACTTGCCGCAGCGTCGGTAAGTGCCGGTTCTGCACAGTCAACATGCCCAAAGGTATATAATTGCTTATGGTAGGAAGGACCGGGCAGTGGACGGGATGTAACAAGGGGAGGAAAGCCAGAATGAGTAAGCACAAACACCATAAACGTGCCGCATCAGCAACACCGGAATTTCAAAACCAGCAAACAGGGCAGCTGGCGGGGACAGAGATGACGCCGGGGCGTGAACCGGCTGAAGGTCCTGATGGTCCTGGGATGGCGTCACCTTCACACGAAGCGTTCGAACATCATACTGCTGATCTGGATCCCGTTGAGGGAGCGGATATTGACTGACGGGATCAGAGGCAGCCGGCAACTGAGCTGCTGTTTCAGACGAAGGGGACGAAGTCGCGGGCACCTCTACAGTGGCTCCGCGCCGACGTCCCCTTCTCCTCTTAGACGCTGGAACCATCCGCGGCGCCCCTCCCCGTCTCCCAGGCTCAAGGCGCCACTTTGGCGACGCCGTGATCAATCCTGTTGTGCGTCTCCTGCTCCCTTCCTTGTCCAGAGCACCATGACTGTCCGTCCAGGCGTTGCCTTCGATGCTGTCTGGATCCACCCACCATTCACTTCCCATACCATCACCGGCACACCGTAGATATCAGTCCGCACGCGGTGCTGAGGCAACATATCCAGGCGCCTTTCGGTCCCCAGCTTCTTTTGCAAGTAATCCTGCACCTGGGCAAAAGAGGAATCCGGAAACTCGAGACGCGCGTGGCTCAGAATCCCGCCGGAGAAGAAGAAGGTAACATAGCGTGCGGGGATGTTGTTGTAGGCAGATTTGATAGGAAACCAGCAGGCATAGTCCTCGCTTTTGGAAACCCTTTCATCCGGGCGCAGGTTCCCATAACAGTGAAGGGTAAAGCCTCTCTCCTGGTACTCCCTGATAAGGTCGTTCTGGGTCTGCCCGGCAAAGGAGTTCAAGGGATGCTCGAAGTTTGGCGACTTAAGCCGGTCTGCCCAGTCCCAAACGTCATACTTGAAACCTTTGGGCAGGAGAAATGATGCCGATAGCAGGGCGGCGCCGAGTACCACGATGGCTGCGACGAGGAAAATGTTCTTCGCGGCTGTGGTGCGTCCAGTTGGAATGGCTTCTGCCTGGCGGGCTTCCTGTTCAACCCTTTGTCTCTCCAGGTATTTTGCGGGGACAACGCCGCACGACCCGCAAACCGCCTCACCATTGTACGGTGCGCCGCATTTTGGACAGCTGGACGGCTCCTCTCTCACAGGTGCGGGCAACTGTGACTCTGGAACTTTTTGGGGAATTGGAGTTACTGGCTCGATGTGGCAGACGATGCCGGTCTGGTCCAGCGAAGTTTTGTGTCGCCTTGCAGAGAGAAGATCAATACCGGAGGCAAATACAAAGAGACTGCCGGAGAAGATCCGTTCCACTTTGTTGCTGTCACCTTTGCACAGCGGGAGAAGATTTTTTTGCACCTCTGCGAAAGAAATCCTGAATGTATCTCACCCGCCGTCACTACACGATACTTTACTCCTTCCACGCATCCTCCAGAACAGACATATCGTGAGGCACGGCAAATTCTGCCAGCCCAAGAGAAGCACAAAGTAGGATTATTTTACTTTGGTGTCAAGGAAGGGGTGGGTGAAGGAACTGATACAGCACGCGGCCACGCTGCTTATCTGGAGCGCGCATCTGCCCGGCCCATGAAAGCCAGGCCGGTTCGGGTGCGCCTCGCCCTGCGGCACGACGCCAGCGCGGGCGTATAATATAAAGGTTAACGCCACTACACTACGTCAGCGTTTGTCCAACAGCCGTCACCTGCCGCGGCGGCTCATAATAACATACGCGACGACGGGGGAAACGATGCCAGTTGCCGATTTCAAAACATATTGCCAGATGCTTGATCGTGCGAGGGAAAAGGGATACGCCTACCCTGCCATCAACGTCACGTCGCTGACCACGGCAAATGCAGTATTGAAAGGGCTCGCCGAGAGCGGAAGCGACGGAATCATCCAGGTCTCCACGGGAGGCGGCGCCTTTGCCTCGGGAACGGCGCTCAAGGATATGGCGTTGGGCGCGATGTCCATCGCCGAGCACGTGCACCGGGTAGCGGCGCGCTACCCCATATATGTTGCTCTGCATACCGACCACTGCCAGGCCGACAAGCTCGACAAGTTCGTTCTGCCACTGGTGGAGGAAACGGAACGGCGCCGGGCCGCGGGGCTGCCGAACCTCTTCAGCAGCCACATGTTCGACGGCAGCGCCCTGCCGCTGAAGGAGAACCTGGACATATCCGCGAAGCTAATGGAGCGCTTCAAGCAAAGCGAACTCATTCTGGAGATAGAAGCAGGCGTTGTTGGTGGGGAGGAGGATGGTGTTGCCGCAGACGCGAGTGCCAAGCTCTACACCACACCGGAGGATACCCTGGAGGTAGCCCGTCGCCTGAACGGCATTGGCGGCCGCTACCTGCTGGCGGCAACCTTCGGCAACGTCCACGGTGTGTACAAGCCCGGCTCGGTAAAGCTAAAGCCTTCGATCCTGAAGGACTGCCAGGATGCCGTGGCAGCCGAATACGGCAAATCCGCCTGTTTTGACCTCGTCTTCCACGGCGGGTCAGGATCGGAGCTCTCGGAAATACATGAGGCACTGGACTATGGCGTCGTGAAGATGAACATAGACACCGACACCCAATACGCATTTACCCGCCCCATCGTTGCTCACATGTTCACGCATTATAACGGGGTGCTGCGGGTGGACGGAGAGATGGGGGACAAGAAGGCGTACGATCCCCGCACCTACATGGCGCTTGCGGAGGCGGCCATGGCAGAAAGGGTAAAGCGGGCGGTGACTGAGCTGCGAGGGACGGGAACGACTCTGTTTATAGGGTAAGGGCGCGGACCATGTAGGCCGGAATAAGCGCAGCGTTTCCGGCAAGTCCGACCGCCTCAATCGGCTGGCGCCGACGCCGGGAACGCCTTGCGGCTTATCCCGGCCTACAACATCAATAAAAGCCGTGCCACTTTCACTTCCTCGCCGCCCCGCCTGCGGCCAAGGCGGCATCCGCCACCATCGGCCGCTTCGTTGCTCGATCCTGCTTCCCGGGCCCTTCTTTCTCCTGTTTTGCAATGGCGGCGAAATAGTTCGCGGTAAAGATGTAGTCGTCCATGTAGTCGTGCCTGCCATCGCCGTTCAGGTCGAAACGGGAAGGAGCAGGCTTTCCCCGATCCGTCAGAAAGAGCGCGAAGTCCCCCTCTGTCACCTTTCCCGACCGGTCCAGATCCACATCGGCCGGGGGTGCGACCGTGAGGGGCATCTCCGTCAGCGACGACCCCGTCACAACCATGATGCTCGCCTGCAAGGCACCGTTGACCGGCTGGATCTCCAGCTGGTAGCCCCCCTCGACTAGGGCGACAGAGACAGTGCGTGCCGCATTGAGAGCAAAATTCGGGGCCTTCTCCCCCGGCACCTTTACCTTCACTTTCACGGTCGCCTTACCGTCCGCAATCGCGACCGCCGGTTCCTGGACCAGGTCCATTGGTGCGGCGCTCTTCAGAAGCGCGAGCAGTGAATGCGGCGTCGCTTCCCCCGTAAAGGTACGGAAATTCTCCAGAGGGGTTACCAGCACAGGTACTGCAGAACCCTCCCCGCTCGCAGAGTGGATTTCAGGCTCCGGCCTCTCCGCTGGAGCGGCCTTTGACTCCTCACCCCGAGCGGTTTGACGTGCTTCGGCGACATCTTCCCTGCGTCCCCCCGCCGCCAGCTCCTGTTCTTCGACCTGGGCAGGTTGCTCCCTCGCCTCCTCCACATTCCTAAAAGGATCGCCAGGAAGAGTCACACTTCCCCCCACCACAGCCGGACCGGCTGAGGAGCCCGAGCCTGACGTCACTCCCCCCTGCTGATCGTTTGCGCCGCTCAGAGATGATGTTCCCTTGCCGCTTCCGGTTATCCCCGTTGTGGAATCTCCTGTCTGCTGAGCCGCAGCTTCGCCAAATATAACCACCGGGACGATGTTACCGTCGACCCCGATGATCCTTCCGGTCACTGTGGTGATACCACCAGTGGCACCACCGATGCGATCGAAGGTGATGGAAGCCAGAGGACCGCTGCCGGTCATGGGACCATTGGCCACGACCGAAAGAGAGAGGCTGCCCGGAGCCGTTGCGTTTGCGGCAGTGAATCCGTTTGCCGCCAAAGCCCCCCCTGCAACCCGCGGATTGGAGAGGGCGGCACTGTCATAGGAAATCTGCAGATCTACCGTAGCAGCGTGATTGAAGCCCGTGCCCCGGACCACGAAACTCCCGCTCCCTGCCGGGCTGATCGTTACCGACGGTGCGGCATACCCCGGAACAGCAGCAAGAAGCGCTGCAAAAGGAAGGATAAACCTGCCCAACATTTTTCCCGACATCTGTGACCTCCTCATCCACCTAGACGACGTTTTTAGCGAGCTGCTCCTGCAACGCCCGAATGGGCGCCAACTCTTTTATCCGAGACGATGTGAAAAAGGTGGGGAGGGTTCCCCCTCCCCACCGGAATCCTCCGAAGAGGATGGCTTACTGCGCCAGCCCTTGCAGGGTGACGCTCTGGGTGCTGTTGTTGCCGCCGGCGTTGTCGGTGAAGGAGACGGTCGCCGTGCGGATCCCTGTGCGGCGGGTCGGCTTGAAGGCGACGCTCACGGTGCAGCTGTTGCCCGAGGCAAGCCCTGCCCCGCCGATCGGGCAGTTGTTGTTGGTGAGAGTGAAGTCGCCGGGGCTGTTACCGCCGAGAGAGATGCCGCTGATATTCAGTGCAACTCCACCGGTGCTCGCCAGGGTGATGGTGCCGGGCGCGCTCGTGGAGCCCCTGGCAACGGTGCCGAAGTTGATGGAGCCGGGGGTGACACTCGCTGCCGGCCCCTGCACGCCGCTGCCGTTTAACGGCACCGACTGCGGACTCCCCGCCGCGCTGTCGGTGATGGACATCGTGGCTACACGAGTTCCGACCGCCGTGGGGGCAAAGCGGACGTTGATGGTGCAGGACTGCCCGCTTCTCAAGCTGGCTGGGCAGTTGTTCGTCTGAGTAAAGTCGCCGGCATTGCTGCCGGAGACGGCGATGTTACTGATGGTCATCGGCGCGGTGCTGGTGTTGAGGATTGAAATCACCTGCGTCGAGCTGGTGCTGTTGAGAATCTGCGGCCCGAAGTAGAGCGCCTGCGAGCTCAGCGTCACGGTTGTGCCGAGGCCGCTCATCGGGAGCTGCAAGGAGGTGGCCCCTCCGTTGAGCGGGGCGTCTGTTGCTATGGTGAGCTGTGCCGCCTTCGCCCCCTGGGAGGTCGGCGAGAAATTCACCGTTGCCGTGCAGCTCGCCCCTGCGGCAAGCGTTGCTCCGCACGTCTTGGCCAGGCTGAATTCCGTGCTGTTTGCACCTGCCAGTGCGATGCTGCTGATCGTCATGGCTGAGGAGCCGCTGTTGGTGACGGTCACGGTCTGCGGGGCGCCGGTGGTGTTGACGAGGACGCTGCCAAATGCAAGGGCGCTCGGCGACACGCTCCCGACTGGGCCGGTCCCGGTGCCGGTCAGGGAGGCGCTTGCGGTCGCGTTGACCGGGTCGTTGGTGGCGATGGAGATCTGCGCCGTGCGGATTCCGGTCGCGGTCGGCCTGAAGGTAACCCTCACGGTGCAGTTCCCCCCTGCCACCACAGGGGTGCCGCAGGTGTTTGTCTGGGCGAAATCTGCGGCATTCGCGCCGCTGAAGGTGATGCCGCTAACGGCAAGCGCGGCGGTCCCGGTGTTGGAGAGGGTGAGCGTGGTTGCCGGGCTGGTGGTCAGCACCTGCTGGATCGGGAAGATCACCGCACCCGGCGCCACGGAGGCGACTGCCGCCACCCCGGTCGCGGAGAGCGGGAGCGACAGACTCGGCTGTGCCACGGAATTGCTGGTGATGACGAGCGAGGCGCCGCGCAAACCGGTGGCCGTGGGGCGCGCCGTGACGCTGAAGGTGCAGTTGCCTCCTGCGGCGACGGTAGCACCGCAGGTACTGGTGAAGGCGAAGTCGCCGCTGTTGGCGCCCGCGAGGGCAACCGCTGAAATATCGAGGGTCTGATCCCCGATGTTGCTGAGCCGGATCTGCTGCGGCGCACTGGTAGTGTTGACGTATTGTGCGCCAAAGGCGAGTGCGCTCGGCGCCGCCGAGGCGAGCGCCCCGCTGGCCGCGCCGACGGTGGCGTTTGCGGTCCAGGCGGAGTAGGTTGCCTGAGCCTGCCATTCCGGCCGATATGCCGCAGGAACGGTCGAATACTCATCCACCGCCTGCACTCTGAAGTACACCCCAAAGGGCGGGTCGATGGAGTAGCTCACCGTCTTCCCGCTCGAGGTGCTCGGCGCGCTCGGGGCGACGGTCTGCGTGCTCAGGACCGTGGTGAAGGTCGGATCGTTGCTGCTTTGCACCACGAAGCCCGTCTCGTTCGCGGAGTTGTCGGTGAAGGTAACGATGGCCTTGCCGCCGACGTTCCCTGCTGTCAGCCCGGAAGGTGCCGGGGGGGCGACGAGAAGGGACATGGGACGCATGAAGTCATTCTCTTCGTGGCTAAGGATATGGCAGTGCCAGACGTACTCGTGACCGAAGTTGTACATCTGGTTGGTGATCTGGGCGGCACCGGTCAGGTTGCCGCCGTCCCGCGGATCGGTCTGGGAGAAGCCCATGGCGGACCCGAGAGGCACCGCCGGGTTCAGCGGACGGATGCTGTCCGGAAGCGGGAACGGGACGACCGGGAGGATCGGACGCAGCGCGACGATGGTGTCCTCCAGCGGATTCACCCTGATGGTGTCCTTCCACCCCAGCTCGTTCGGGTCCGGAAGACGGATGGCGCCGTCCCAGGCAACGCGGTTCAGGAGCTGCACGTCGAAGAGGTGGAAGTGAAGCGGATGGGCGTCAACCCCGTTGTGGGAGATCTTCCAGATCTGCACGCCGTTCGGCAGCACCTGCTCGGTGGGGGGATCGACGTAGTTCTGCAGCAGGAAGTTCGCGTTCCCTGCGTTCGTTTTCGGAAGCTCCAGGCCGAGTTTAGCGGCCATGCGCCCGTACTCGTCGAAGGAGGCACCCATCTCGTCGTGGATCGCCTTCGGCTTCATGGGGAACTTCGAGACAACGGTGCCGTCGACCTGCTGGTAGCTGAGCTGGGTGTCGTTGATACCCGAGATCCCCCAGTTGGGCCAGGTCGCCGGGAAGGTGGTGTTGTAGGTGGCGTTGTAGGCGGTCTGGCCGACGATGATCGGCTCCTGCCCTTTCTGGAAGGCGCTCTGGGTGGTCGGCGTCGCCGTGAACTCCGCCTGCAGCGCCGCCAGGGTCGCCGGATCGAAGTCGTCCGGAGGTGCTGCCCCCCCGGTGCCGGAGACCTTGATCTGCATGACGGTGCGCACGTTGGGACCCATACCTACCGGTGTGCCTGCGATACCCCCTACGTCGGTGCGGTCGGGCGCGCCGGTGTAGTAGTTGTACTGCGGAACCAGCGCCGGGAAGGCGGTCGGTGCGTCGTTGTACAGGATGAGAGTCTTCCCTGCGTACTTGCTGAAGTCGACGATGACGTCGGCTCGCTCGGCAGGGGCGAGGATAAGGGTGCCGCTGTCGACGTTGCCGAAGTTGAAGGTGGTGGGATCGTTGTTCCAGGCGATAGGCTGGTTCGGCAGCACCACCGGCCCGGGCAGAAAGCCCCCTTCGGTCCCTATCTGGATGAAGGCGGGGCCGCGGGTCGCCGGGTCGGGCACTCCCCCTTCCCTGCCGTCGAAGAGGTTCTCCGGCCAGTTGGAAGGCCATGCCGCCGGATTCGCCTGGTCAAGCACCGCAGGGAGCATCTTCACCTCGGTGTTGATGACGCAGGTGGGGCAGACGGCAGGATCCGGGAGCTGCGCCGGGTCGGCCTGGTAGAGCTGCAGGTTGAGGAAGCGGTCGTGTGCCGCGTTCAGGATGCGCAGGCGGTACTTCTCGGGCTTCACCGTGGTCGTCGGGTATACCGTCCCGTTCACCACCATGGTGTCGAGGAAGGCCTCCGCACCCCACGACACGTCGGGGGTTCCCGGTATTTCGGGTGGCTGGCAGAAAGGGGTCGTCGGTCCCGGTACGCACGCGGGATCGTAGTAAGGGTTTGCCACAGGCCCCTGCGCGATGCACAAGGGGAGCGCCGCACCGTCCTGGCCGCACACCGGCGTCGCCGGGTAGAACCACGGCCCGTAGAACCAGCGACCGAAGGAGCTCATGCCGCTGAGGTCCGGGTTGTACGGGTTCTCCGCAGGCATGTAGACGTGCGGCCACCACAGATCCCCCTTCTTCGGGGTCCGCTCCCGCACTCCCATGGCATTGGGGGTCGCGGCAAGGGCGCCGGTCCCCCAGTTCCAGGTCGGATCGGTCTTCCTGACATAGGTCGGGCTGGCGGGGTTGTCGTCGACGTACGTCTTGTCCTGGATCACCAGGGGAATGGTGTTAGCAGCGCCCGGAATCACATTGCGGGCCACGAGGTCCTGCTCCACAGCGTCCTGGATGAGGTATCCCGCCGCCTCCCCTGCATAGACGTTCAGGCGTGTGATGCCGGAGGAGTGGTCATGGTAGAACATGAGGCGCCCGCTCTGGTCGTTGGTCCAGTAGTAGGTCTGCGACCCGGCGCCGGGGTCGTTTGTGGCCCCCGGCACGTTGCAGGTCAACGCACCGGCGCAGCTGGCGATCGTGTTGCCGCTGGCGTCGAACCACATATCCGGCACGTTCTGCACGCTCACCCCTTTCGGGTAGGAGGTCGTCTCCCCCTTCGGGGTGATCCACTGGTGCGGCGTGCCGTCGCTGATCCAGGGGGTGCGGCCGCCGTGCAGGTGCAGCGTGGCGCGGTTGCGGGTGTACTGCTCGCACGTTCCGGGCATCCCCGGCTCGCTGGGGGTGCACCCCTCCGGAAGGGGACCGTCCCCCGACCCCATGATGGTGGGGTCCACAGGGAGAAAGAGGTCGCCGCCCGAGCCGGTCGGGAGTGAGTTGGTGAACTTCACGCGCACCGGCGTCCCCTTCGTGGCCACGATCAGCGGTCCCAGGTAGTGGAACTGGCTTACCGTGGTATCGCCGGTGTTGGTCTGGCGGTAGCCGCGCAGGGTGGTGGGATCGAGGTCCGAATGCATCTGCTCGGTGTACTGCCCCACCTCGATCTCGTAGTAGTCGCTCCCTGGATAGGTCGTCTTGTCCGGGATCGCCACCGGGATGTACTGATTCAGGTTGTTCTTGTTCCCGACGTTCAGTCCGGGCAGGGTGTCCACGAACTTCCTGAGGGGCGGGCTGTTGGCCCAGTTGGGCGTTTCATAGTAGTCGGGGACGCTTCCCGGCATGGTGACCGGAGGCGCCGCGCCTGCAGGACCGGCTCCGGTGAAGGCGAGTGCCACGGTCGCAAGGCAGATGCAGATGAGGCTTCGCCTTTTCATAGAGTCTCCTTTCGTTCAGAGGGTGTCCGTTTTTTCTCCATAATCCCCGCAGCACCTTCCATCAGCGTCTTTCTCCGCTCGGCCGCGCGCTTTTTCACCTCGCTTCTCTGCTCCCGCGCCGAAAGGGCGGATCCCCCTTTCGTGTGCGCAGGGGGCGCCGCCGCCTTCCCTTCCTGCACGGAGGGTGCGGGCTCTGCCTGCACCGTCGACGCCATGAGTGCCGAAGATATCAGCCCCACCGCCAGTAGTAGTTTCATCATGGTATTCCCTCCTTTTGCAGGTCCGTAACCGGACCCGTTACCTGATCGCCAGAAGCTCAACCTCGAGAACAACCGTCTCTTCCGGCCCCACCTTGTTGCCGTAGCCGCGCGCGCCATAGGCGAGCTGCGGTGGCAGGAAGAGCCGCCACTTTGATCCGACCGGCATGAGCTGCAGCGCCTCGCTCAGTCCCGGCACCACGCCGCCGCTCACCTTTGCCTGCGTCGGCTTCTCCAGAAGATAGGAGCTGTCGTACTCGGTGCCGGTGATGGAGGTCGTGCGGTAGTGGAATTCCACCGAGTCGGAAGGAGCCGGCTTTTTCCCCTCCCCCTCCTTCAGCACCTGGTACTGCATCCCGCTCGGTCGTGTTACCACCCCCTCCTTCCGGGAATTCTGCGCCAGATACGCTGCACCCGCTTTCTTGTTTTTCTGTGCCGACTGCGGGCGGGACCCTGCCTGCTTGTTGCGCACCTGGTTGTAGTACATGCTCACGTACTTGCGCAATTCCTCGTCCTCCAGAAGGAGCGCATTTCCGCTCGCGGCATCGCGCATCCCCTTCTGGACCAGCTCAAGGTCGAAATCCACCCCCTGCTGCTTCAGGTTCCCCATGAGGTTCACCCCGAGGGCGTAGCTCGCCTTTTCGCGCGGCGTCTTCACCTGGGCGTCCTCCGCGTGAACGGGGGCTGCGGCAAGGCAAAGGAATATCAGGAGAAGTCTTATCATCGCTCGAATCCCCCCTACCAAAGCTTCAGCAGCACGTTGTCGCTGGCGTCCGCCACGTAGAGCCTCGTGCCGTCGGTGGTGATGCCGCTGGGATTGTGGAACGCCGAGGAAATGGTCGTCATCGCCCCGCTTGCGAGGACGATCCTGCGCACTGCACCGTTTCCGGAGTCGGCGACATAGAGGCTCGTGCCGTCGGTGGTGACTGCGGTGGGGTAGTTGAGCGCCCCGCCGGTGATGGAGAGGGTGGAAACCGCTCCGGTGGCTATGCTGACCACCTTTATGGCGTTGTTACCCGCATCGGCTACATACAGGCTCGTGCCGTCGGTGGTGATGCCGTAGGGGGAGCTCAAGCCGGCAGTCGCGCCGACGAGGGTGGTGACCGCGCCGGTGGCGATGTTGACCTTGCGGATCGCGTTGTTGTCCGTATCGGAGACGTAGAGGTAGGTCATGTCGGTGGTGATGCCGCCGGGGTTGAAAAAGCGCGCCGCGCCACCCGAGCCGTCAGCGTTACCCGCGCTCCCAGCGCTCCCGGCGAAAGTGGTCACCGCCCCACTCGCGAGGGAGATCTTGCGGATGGTGTGGTTTCCGGAGTCCGCGACATAGAGGTCGGTGAGGGTCGTGGTGATGCTGCTGGGGAAGTTGAAGCGCGCCGCGCCTGCGGTGCCGTCAGCGCTGCCGACAGATCCGGCGCTCCCGGCGACGGTGGAGACTGCGCCGGTGGCGATCGCTATCTTTCTGATGCTGCCGCTCCCCGCATCGGCAACGTAGATGCTGCTGCCGTCGGTGGCGAGATCATATGGAGAGTTGAAGCTGGAGGCGGCTCCTGTGCCATCTGCGCCGGCGGGGGTGCCCGCCACGGTGGAGACGGCAGCACTACCCACCGCTATCGCGCGGATGGTGCCGTTTTCGGCATCGGCGAGGAAAAGATTGGTCCCTTGAAGCACGAGCCCGGCAGGCTGGTTGAAACGTGCCGCTCCGCCGGTGCCGTCGACCGCTCCCGCGGCTCCGGTCACCGCATCTCCCGCCAGCGTTGAGACAGCCTGGGTGGCGATGTCGACCTTCTGCACCACGTTGAGATCCGCATCAGCCACATACAGAGTGGTGCCGTCGGTGGCGATGCCGGCAGGGGACGCGACAAGCGGGTTCGACTCTACGAGAGTGGAGACCGATCCGGAGGAAAGGGAGATACTGCGCACCGCCGAGTTGCCGTTGTCCGTGAGATAGACGGTGGCGCCGTCGGTGGTGATTCCGAGCGGCGAGGTGAAGCTCGCCTCCGTCCCTACCCCGTCCGCAAATCCGGGGCTTCCGCTTCCAGCGAGGGTCGACACGGTGCCGGAGGCGATGTCGATGCGCCGGACAGCGTTGTTGAAGGTATCGGCGACGAAGAGACTTGGCCCATCGGTGGTGATCCCGGTCGGGGCGTTGAAGCGTGCCGCCGCTCCCACGCCGTTTGCGCTCCCTATCTGCCCGGCGCTCCCCGCGACGGTGCTTACCGCACCCGATGCAATGGCGATGGAGCGGATCGTGTCGTTTCCGGTATCACAGACGTAGAGAGTGCTCTTGTCGGCGCTGATGGTGATGCCGTAGGGGGTGTTGAAGCGGGCGGCAGACCCGGTCCCGTCGCTGGAGCCGGTTACTCCTGCGGCGCCTGCCAGAGTGGAGACGGCACCGTTGGCGATTGCCACCTTGCGCACCAGGTTGTTGGCCGTGTCTGCAACATAGAGGAAGGTGCCGTCGGAGGTCACGCTGTTGGGGTGATTGAAGCGGGCGGCGGCACCGACGCCGTCGCTCGATGCCGTCGAGCCGGCAAAGGAGCCGATGCTGCCGGTGAGCGCCAGCGCCGTTCCCTGCACCGCCCCCCCCATCTGAACGGAGGTCGCCCCCCCGCCTCCCGGACCGCCATTACCGCCGACGGAGCTGCCTGAACCGCCGCCGCAGCCGGCAATAGCGCCGACCGCGAGCACCAGTAGGACCTTCTCGATTAGCTTTGACTTTTTCATTGCATCCCTCCGCGACTTGTGTATTTTCATGGTCCCCGTAAAAGGACCGGAAACCGCTCTGGGGTGAGGCCTAGAGCCAAGAACGTGCCAGTGAAGCTATTCTGTGCAGAAAGCGCGGGAAACCGCGGCATTGCGAAGGGAAGAGAACGGAGACTACCACCCGGAAGGGTGAGAAATTTTGTTACCTTGTCGAAAAAATAGAGGCAGCAGAAAGGGGACAGGCTACTTTACGACCCTGAGGCGCCCGGAAAAGTAGACTCTTCCCTTCTGCACCCCGAGCGGGTGTTAATATGGGGTACATGGAAAGAAGTGGAGGGGTACTCCTCCCAGGGCCTCTGCGTCTGACTCTTGCCACCACTGCGGGATGAAAAATGGAACATCATAATCTGTCTCTTCTCCTGAACATAACGATGGCGCTGGTGTGGGCCTTTGCGGGTGGGGTGCTCGCCCGGCGGCTCGGCCTCCCTACCCTGGTCGGCTACCTCCTTGCCGGAGTTGCCATCGGTCCATTCACTCCGGGATTCATCGGGGACACCGCCCAGATAGGGCAACTCGCAGAGATCGGCGTGGTATTTCTCATGTTCGGGGTGGGACTCCACTTTTCGCTGCGCGATCTTTGGGAGGTGCGAAAGGTAGCGATTCCCGGCGCCGTCATCCAGATGACAGGATCGACGGTGCTCGCCTTTGCATTGGCCCTCTCCTGGGGGTGGTCCCCGCGGGCCGGTCTCATCCTGGGGCTCGCGGTATCGATCGCCAGCACAGTAGTCCTGCTGCGCGGCCTCATGGACAACGGTCTGCTGAACAGCACCCACGGACGCGTGGCTGTCGGCTGGCTGGTGCTGGAGGATCTGGCAACCATCCTTATCCTTGTTCTGCTGCCTCCCCTCTTCTCGCAGGGGGAAGGCGGCACCGCTTCCGTCATCTGGGGGCTGCTGAAGGCAGCGGGATTCGTGGTTCTCATCCTCGTCGTCGGCAGAAGGCTACTCCCCTGGCTTCTGATGAAGATCACCTTTACCAGGTCCCGCGAGCTCTTCATCCTTTCGGTGGTGGCGGTCGCACTCGGCACTGCCGTCGGTTCGGCGGAGATCTTCGGGGTATCCCTCGCACTCGGCGCCTTTCTCGGTGGGGTGGTACTCGGGCGGAGCAGCACCAGTCACCACATCAGCGCAGAGATCGCCCCCTTTCGCGACGTCTTCACCGTCCTCTTTTTTGTCTCCGTAGGGATGCTGGTGAATCCCCACTACCTCCTGACGCACATCCGGCAGGTACTCGAGCTCACCGCGCTGATCATGATCGCGAAGACAGCGTTGACCCTCTTCCTCGGGTTCATACTGCCGGCCCCTCCGCGCACCATGATCGTTGTCGCCGCGGGGCTTAGCCAGATCGGCGAATTCTCCTTCATCGTCGGTCAGGCGGGCGTCTCCCTCGGCATACTCCAGCAGGAGCAATACTCCCTCATCCTCGCAGGAGCCGTCCTCTCCATCATGCTTAACCCCTTCATGTTCGGGGCGATCGGACCGCTGGAACGGGGGGTCAGGCGGGTCGGCTTCCTGTGGCGCCTCATGGCGCGGCGCATAGGTGCTGAGCAGTCCCCTCCCGCGGACCGCGAGGGGCATGTGGTGATAATCGGGTCGGGACGGGTGGGTGGTTACCTCGTGTACGTGCTGGAACATATGGGAATACCGGCACTGGTAGTGGAGAATGACCCGGCGAAAATGAACGACCTGAACAGCCGGGGAATCCCGGTTCTGTATGGAGATGCCGCCAACTCCGAGATTCTTGATCACGCCTCCCTGGCTAAGGCGAGAGCCCTCGTGGTAACGGTTTCAGATGAGGCGGCAGCCGAGATCGTCGTTGCCTTCGCCCGCCAGAGTGCCCCTGCCCTGCCGGTAATTGTTCGAGGGATGACGGTGAAGGGAGTGGAGCGCCTGGCGGAGCTGGGTGCCACAGTCGTAATCCATCCCGAGTTGGAGGGAGGTCTGGAAATAATGAGAAACACGCTCCTCTTCCTCGGCATACCTGCAGTACAGGTTCAGGAGTACGCCGACGAGGTCCGGCGTGACCATTACGACCTTGACGTGTCGACCGTTGGCGAGCAGAGGGTGCTGGCGCAGATGATGGCTGCGGTGCGGGGAATGGAGGTGGTCTGGCGAAAGGTGGGGGGCAACAGTGCGGTTGCAGGAACGACACTGGCGCAGGCCGATCTCCGGCGCCGCATCGGGGTGTCTCTGATCGCCATTATCAGGGGGAGTGAAATCATCACCAATCCCGATCCCTCCGAGGTGCTGCAAGTGGGGGACACCGTCGGACTCCTTGGGACAAAGAAGCAGGTCTCAGCAGCCGAAGGATTGATCAACCCGGAGGACGCGAGCCGGGAGTGAAACGAAAGAACGCAACCCCAACCACGACAGCCAGCGCAGGATTTACGAAGAATGCCAGGAGCGCGACGACGACGGCGACGACAATATCCCACCGCGAAGCAGGCGCCCACCCGCCGATGGCCAGATCGAGTGCTCCATAGAAGAGAAGTGCTCCGAGGGTCCCCTCAGGGATGAGCTTCAGAAACGCCAGCGCGGGGTCGGCGAAAAAGAGGCCGATAGCAAGAAAGCTGGTGCCGAGAAGGACTCCGACTGCGCCGGTGCGGGCGCCGAAGCGATGGTGCGACGCCAGCCCCCCCGCACCGTGGCACATGGGAATCCCGCCCAGCACACCGCTTAGCAGATTGGCACCCCCCTGTGTGAGGGCCAGGGTGAATGGGGCGACGCGACGGTTTTCGGGGAAGAAGTGCTCCGCCAGCGTGGAGGTCACGATGACGGCGTTGGTAAGTGTAAGGGCAAGCTGCGGCAGCCCTATGCTGATGGTGCCGCGCCAGATATCGCCCCATCCGGGAAAAACGAGATGGGGCAATTGCAGCGAAGGCGCCATGTGCTGCATGGGGGGAAAGCCCCCTAGCACCAGCCCCGCCAGCACGCCGACGGCAACCCCGGTTATCGCCTGAGGAAGCCTGCGATTGAACCCGACGGGGAGCATGACCAGCAGCGTAAGGCACCCGATCAGAAGGTTGTGCTGGACCATCTTTAGCCCCAGCACCGCGAGCCCCGCGCCAAGCCCGAGCTGAATGCCGGACACGACGCTGCGGGGAATGGAGCGGGCAATGACACCGATGACACCCGTCAGACCGAGCACGACCAGTGTAGCTCCGATCATGATGGATGCCCCCGCTATCTCCGGAGGCGTCACCTTTCCTGTAACGATAGCCGCAGAAGCGACCTTCATCGGCTGCACCGGGATCGGTAGCCGGTAGAAGAGGCCGGTAAAAAAATAGAAGATCCCGAAAAGGGTGAAGATCCCTCCCGGCTTGAGCCCCGCGACGGAGATGACGCCAAGGACATGCGGCAGAAAAGTACCGAGATCCCCGAAGGCACCTGAGACCTCACCGCTGACCCTGCTGAATCTTGTCCCCCCGCCCCCGTGCATCATCAGACTCCGCCGCTCCAGTCGTTTCCCGCAACAGTGTGGGAACGAATTTATGAATGTGACCCTAACGCCGCAGCAGAGTAGCAAAAGAACGTGTCACAGCACAATCGTTATCTCCAGGAGGCTACCCGGCTAGCAGCATCCCCCCCCCGCGATGGCGCCCGTCCCTTCCCAGAATGCATCACCTTTCGACCTTGAATAGCTGCGACATGTGGTGTAGATTGGCGCGCCTGCGTAGACGCTCTCCTGCAGCCACCGCGTAACGTTCGCTCTGGGCCACGACAGAATCCCGCCACTTTTACCTGTGGAGAAAACGTGAAATTGCCGCAGCTGTACTTACTGGACGGCTCCAGTTATATCTACCGTGCCTATTACGGCATTCGTGAGCTTGCCACCACCGACGGTGTCTCCACCAACGCAATATTCGGTTTCACGCGCATGCTCCTGGGACTCATACAGGAGAGCCGCCCGGACTACCTGGCCGTCGCCTTCGACCCTCCCCGTGAGGAAACCTTTCGCCGCGAAATCTACCCGCAGTACAAGGCCAACCGTGACGCGACACCTGAGGACCTCATCGCCCAGATCCCGTACATCAGGAAGATGCTGGACGCCTTGAACATCCCTGTCGTGGAAGCTCCCGGATTCGAGGCGGACGACGTCATCGCCACCCTGGCCCGAAGTTTTGCCGCGCAAGGGGTGGAAGTCACGGTCGTCACCGGCGACAAGGACCTGCTGCAGATTGTGGCCGACGGTATAAGGCTTCTGGACACCATGAAAGACAAGCTCTCCGGGAGAGAGGAAGTCGTCGAGCGCTTCGGGGTTTCTCCCGAGCAGGTGGCGGATGTATTGGGGCTCGCAGGGGACGCCAGCGACAACATCCCCGGCGTTCCCGGGATAGGTGAAAAGACAGCAGCGAAGCTGGTACAGCAGTTCGGCTCACTGGAGGGTATCCTCAAGTGGAGCAGTCTCGTCAACGGGAAGTCGCGCAGGGAGAGCCTGCACCGCCACGCCGATCAGGCCCGGCTCTCGAAAAAGCTGGCGACTGTGCGCTACGACGTCCCTCTCGAGGTCTCTCTTGCCGACCTGGAGATGCGGCCGCCAAACCTCCAGCTTCTGATTCCTCTGCTGCGCGAGCTGGACTTCGCGGCTCTGGAAGTCGCCTTCACACCTCCGCCGCCGGGAGTGGTGGAACTGTACAGCGACGGGTCGGGGCGAGACTCGGGACCCGGTGGCTATGGCGTGATTCTGCGGTACGGGGAGCACGAAAAGGAGTTGAGCGGCTTCGAGATTTCATCGACCTCTCAGCGGATGGAGCTTATCGCGGCGATAAAGGGGCTGGAAGCCTTGAACACGCCGAGGAGGGTGCACGTCTACAGCGACTCGCAGTATCTGGTGCGGGGTATGAGCGAATGGCTTCAAGGGTGGATCCGCGCCGGTCGCCTCGAGAGTCCCGAAGCCCTCAAGAATCAGGACCTGTGGCGGCGACTTGCGGACCTTTCCGCGAAACATGAGGTGACCTGGAAGTGGGTGCCGGGACATGCGGGGCATCCGTTCAACGAGAGGTGCGACAAGCTGGCGAAACGCGCAGCAGGGGAAGGCGAGCTGTCCCTCCCGAGGGAATGTCCGCCGGCGGAGGCGAAACCTCAAGAGCGGATCACCCCTTTGCCCGCCACTCCGGTTGACCACGTTGCGGTAGCATGCAGCGAGGAGATTGTGTACGAGGCCGACAGCGATGGCCAGCTGCTGCTCTGCTAGTTCATCACATCGGCGTCCGGAGCGCGAGAGTCACCAGCCCGGTAACGCCCGGCACTTCTGCAAAATCGCGCAGCGCGTTGCTGAAATCCGCAGGCGTTTCTGCGGCGATATGCAGAATGACGCCAAACCCGTACGCGCTTCCAACCACGAGCTGCTTGGCATTCCCCAGCGAAACACTCCGTAGCCTTTCCTCACTCACGTTTTCACCTTCGACCAGAACCAGACTCAGCATCATATCTTCCTCCATCCCTACTCCCGGCACGTCTTGTTGTATGTAGGCCGGGATAAGCCGCAGGCGTTCCCGGCGACGTCCGACCAGCCGCCATTGCCGGCAACGCTGCGCTTATGCCGGCCTACATTTCTCTCCCTTTCTCCATTATGCGGGCCTTAACTACCGCATTGAAAGAAGGATCTTCTGGAAATTCCCAGAGGCATCTCGTTCCCAAGCTCCAGCTTGGGAACGGGCTTACGCCGAGGCTCCTCACAAGCTTGAATTCGGGGGAAGCTGAGTCTATGTGCCCTAGAAGGCCTACGCGAGGCCAATGCGTTCTCCCCTTTGCGAAGGTTCATCCGGGAATTCCGGGGGAGCGTGGGTACACTGCCACGAAGCACTGCAGAAGGCCTAACGTTCCCCCCTTTGCGAAGGGGGGACAGGGGGGATTTGCCCTGGTAAGGACAGACGACGCCATGCTGAGAGGAAATTGCCTGCGAGCCCTCCCCTTGTGCCGCTGACGCGGATGCAAAGCGGGAGCTTTGCGCGCAGGTACGTTCCCGAGGTGGACCTTGGGAACGAGCTAAGGTGCATCTTCGGAACGAGTCATACCCGCCGGGCGCACACACGAAAAAAGGGCTGATCAACTCGATCAGCCCTTTTCTTCCCATCTAAATCCGACGATTATGCTATCGGCGCCTACCTTAGTCCGCCAACCCCAAAGCAGCCGCCTCCGGCTCCGCATCCTGCACCGGCTCCTTGTCCTTCGGAAGGAGCAGATTCAAAAGGATCGCGGCGATACCGCACAGGCTGACGCCGTGCAGGTGCTGACCCGCCACGTTGATGCTCAGCCCCCCTATCCCGAAGACGAGGACGAGCGAGACGATGACCAGGTTGCGCGGCCGGTGCATGTCTACCTTCGCCTGCACGAGAGTGCTGAGACCGACCGACGCGATCGAGCCGAAGAGGAGCATCATGATCCCCCCCATGACCGGTGCCGGAATCGATTGCAGAATGGCGTTGAACTTGCCGAAAAAGGCCATCGCCACAGCAAAACACGCGGCCCACGTCATGATGACGGGGTTGTAGCAGCGGGTGATCATCACCGCTCCGGTCACCTCGGCGTACGTCGTCACCGGCGGCCCGCCGATCAGCGCGGCGCAGCAGACGGCAAGACCGTCGCCGAGCATCGTCCGGTGCAGCCCCGGCTTTTCGGTGTAATCCTTGCCGGTAACCGCGCCGATGGCCACGACATCACCGACGTGCTCGATGGCAGGGGCCAGCGCAACCGGGAACATGAAGAGGATCGCCGACCAGTTCCACTGCGGTGCCACCAGGCTAGGAACGGCAATCCAGGGGGCTTGGGCGATCTTGGAGAAATCGACGAGTCCGAGGCAGACAGAGAGGATATAGCCCACCGCGACGCCGGAGAGGACCGGGAGGAGCCGAAAGATCCCCTTCGCCTTCGTGGCGACTGCGGCTGTCGTTGCAAGGGAGACCCCCGCCACCAGAAGCGCTGTCTGGTACTCGACCAGCACGATCTTGCCGTCGCCTGTCTTTCCCATCGCCATGTTGACAGCCACTCCGGCAAGTCCCAGACCGATCACCATGATGATCGGGCCGACGACGACGGCGGGCATGAGGCGGTGGATGAAGCTCACACCGCGCAGGTAGATGAGAAAGGAGAGTATCAGGTACAGGAAGCCGGCCACGAAGAGCCCCCCCATGGTGGCGGGAAGTCCCCAGGTCTGGGTGCTGTAGATGATCGGCGCGATAAAGGCGAAGGAGGAGCCGAGAAAGATAGGAACGGTTCGCTTGGTGGTGAGTTGGAAGATCAGTGTCCCGATCCCGGCGCCCAAAAGAGCCATGCTCGGGTTGAGCCCGGTCAGGATCGGCACCAGCACCAGTGCCCCGAATGCCACGAAAAGAATCTGCGCACCGGAAAGGGCCTGGCGCCACACCGGTTCTTTTGCTTCTATCATCTAAATCCTCTTGTTGGTGATGTTATTTCGTTCCGAAGATCTTGTCGCCCGCGTCTCCGAGGCCGGGGAGAATGTAGCCGACGGAGTTGAGCCCCTGGTCGACGGCGGCGACGTAGATGTCTATTTCGGGATAAAGGTCCGTGACCCTTTTCAGCCCTTCCGGCGCCGCCACAAGGCACAGAACCCGGATCTGGCGGCACCCCGCCTTTTTCAGCATCTCGATGGTTGCTACCATGGAGCCGCCGGTCGCCAGCATCGGATCGACGATGAGGGCAAGGCGCTCATCGAGTTTCCCGACGAACCTCTCGAAGTAGGTGTGTGCCTCCAGCGTCTCCTCGTTGCGGGCCAATCCCACCACGCTTACCTTTGCGTTGGGGATCATGTCGAGCACGCCGTCCAGCATGCCGATGCCCGCACGCAGAATGGGGACGACGGTAACCTTCTTCCCTTTTATCTGCTGGATGGTGATCGGGCTGCCGTCCCACCCCTCGATTGTCTTTTCCTCGAGCGGAAAATCGCGGCATGCCTCGTAGGCCAGCAAGCAGGCCACCTCGGCCGTAAGCTCGCGAAACTTCTTCGTGCTTATCCGCGCCTCCCGCATCAGCCCTATCTTGTGCTTCACCAGCGGATGATTTATCTCGTGTACGCCCATCTCTCCCCCAAAAGGTAATATCGGTCCCGTAAGATACCGCAGATCAGGAAACAAATCAGCAGTTTTACTATTAATTATTTCTCGGTTGATACGACGAAACAAAGCCCGCTTTCCCTCAAGGCTGCCTCCCGAACTCTTTCACCGCGACGCCCTTCACGTTCCCGAATCGGGATCTGAAGATCGTCTCCTTCGACAAGCCCCCTTCGCGAAAGAGTTCTGCAAGATCATCCTCGGTGTAGAGACAGATATCGCCCTGGATGCCGTGCTTGGCGCGCATCGATTCACTCAGCGGGGCGTATCTCGTCTCTCGCGCCTCCAGCCAGGGATATCCGTCGCGCAACTCGGAATAGAGCCCACAGGCAGAAAGGAAAAGCTTTCCGCCGGGATGAAGGAGTTGGGTAAAGTTGCGCACGACGGTGACTGCGTCACTCCAGCGCAGATAGTGAATCGCCCTCTGGCAGCAGATAACGTGGAACCTTCGATCGCGTAGAATGTCGCCGCCCCTTCTGAGATCGCCCTGATAAAAGGTGATACGATCGGCGACGCGGGCCTCAACAGCGCGAGCCTGCACCTCTGCCGATAGATCAGCGCTATCAAAGGCCACGACCTGCGCCCCGGCCTTTGCCAGCCGAACCGCCTGCCCGCCAAGACCGCAGGCAGCGTCCAGAGCCAGGACATTTGTATCTCTCCACAGTCGCCGTACCAACGCGAGGGCCAGCTCGTCCAGCTCATCCGGATCTTTATCTTTTCCAGAACGATTCATACTCCGACTCCAGCAGAATGGCTCCTCCACCCACGGTGCCACGAAGGACTGCACGAGCACTAGCGTTCCCCCCTTTGCGAAGGTTCTTCCGAGAATTCTGGGAACGCGCTACAAAGAATCCGGGTGCCCCCACGCTGGAGCGTAGGCATCTTGCCTGCGATGGCGGCGCAGCCGCCACAGACCGCGCGGCTGGCGCCGCGGTACAGGCTGGGAAGCCTGTGCTCCAGCGCGGCGCCACTAGTGTCCCCTCACGTCAGCGGAAGAGACCGGGCTGAATTCCCGGAATTCCCGGATGAACATTTGCTTCCGGCAACTTCGCGGATGAACCTCAATTCAGGAGGACTGGTCACTCAGGAGGAGCCCGACGGAGGATCAAGTTACAAAGAAGGCGGCACCCCCGGAGAATGTATCTCTTCCGTTGATGTCGCCTTCATCCTCCAGAATACTCCCAGCGCCGCTAGCGCTTCCCGTAATCCTTAACCACGTCCTCCATGTCGCAGTATTGCTGATCCTCCAGCCTCTCGATGTCGTCCAGCGCTTCTTTTGGAGCATGGTTGTGCTTGGCCTGCGTTAGCATCTCCTCCTTGCTTGCCGGGAATTCCAGCCCGTGCAGCGCTCGGGTCATATTGGCAACGGTATGGCTGCCTGTTGCCCCGCCGAGAGGCTGGGCAACTCGTGGTTTCAGTGTCATAAAGCCTCCTTGATCTGCTGTGATAGATAAGCCATCTTATCATTCCGCGGTCAAGAAGGAGCTACGTTTTCAGCGGTGGACGACTCCCACTCCAGCTACTGACCGGGGTCCGGTTACAGGTTTCCCTTCAGCCCGATTGCCTCGGCCTGCGTTTTCATCCCCTCGATGCAATCAGCTATCAATTCAGCCAGTTCCACCCCCAGCATCGCAGCACCCTTTTCGATGACGGAACGATCAGCCCCCGCTGCAAAGGCCTTGTCCTTCCACTTTTTCAGTACACTCTTTACCGGAAGGTCCAGGATACTTCTGGACGGTCGCACGAGAGCAGCTGCAGCCACGAGACCGGTCAACTCATCGATGGCGAAAAGGGTCTTCTCGGCAGCGCTGACCGGCTCCACATCGGTGCAAATGCCCCACCCATGAGAGACGACGGCGCGAATCAGTTCCTCCGGCCAATCGTGCTGGCGAAGTATCTCCGGCGCCCTCTTGCAGTGCTCCTCCGGATAGAGTTCATAGTCTACATCGTGGACCAGGCCTATCAGTCCCCATTGTTCCTCATCCTCTCCCGCCTTGCGGGCGAGGTACCGCATCACAGCCTCTACGGCAAGGGCGTGACGCTGCAGGTTGTCGCTCGGCACATATTCAGTCAGCAGTTTCCAGGCTTCTTCTCGAGTCGGTGTCGCGGGCATCGGATCTCCTTGGCAGTTTTCGGACTTCAGTCGTAGGACCAGCGGGAATTTACCACGATCACCGGGAAAGATGAAGATTTCTTCTTTAGGCGGGATGAGTGTGAGGGGGGGGACGCCGGGAACGCCTGCGGCTTATCCCGGCCTACATTTACTGCGTCTACGTCCCCTTCGCCTTGACGAGGACCAGACCGCTGGGAAGGGACTCACCAAACTGGCGCACGCGATCGGCATCCTTCACCGGGACGGTCTCCCTCACCACCTGGAGCTCCTCGGCCCGGGCACCGGATTCCTTCATCTTCCGTACGATTTCCTCGCGCACTTCCGGCGTGACGTCGATGCCGCGCTGGTCGGTCCTTCTGGCGGCCTGTGCGAAAAGGGGAACGAGAGGGGCGAAGTCGGTATCCTTCCAGTTGAGCTCCCGCAGCTGACGAAAGAGCCTCTCCACCTCGGAGGGGGCAACAATCGTCTCGGGACCACCGTAAAGCGGGACGCGCGACAGTATCCTCCCGAGCGACCAGGCATACGGCACCCGGTTCCCGGTCTGCGGCTTTGTGAGCCCTGCCGAAAGCACCTTCACAAGCTGCATCTTCCGGTCGAGCGGGAGCCGCTCCAGTGAGCCCGCCAGGTAGAGTATCTCGTCCGTCTCGGGACGCGACGGCAGCTTGTTGAAGATAGCTTCCAGGATCTTCATCTGCCGCTGCGCATTCAGTCCACCCGCTGTGCGTCGCCAGAGCAGGTACCATTGGACCTGCACCCGCTTTTCCTTCGGAAAGGCCATCCCCAGCTCGAAGAGTCGCCAGAGCTCCTCGATGCGCGACTCGTCCAGCGGGAAGCCATAGCCGGGGCGCAGGGCGAACCCGGCGAGGTAGAGCCACGACTCCTCATGATCCACACTACGGCTGCGGCGGGTCATCCCCTGTGCAATCGCGGGCCAAAGCCCCCGCAACGTCGCAGAGTCCCAGCTCTCGCGTGAGGCACCCAAAGATCTTTCCAGCTGCCGCATAAGCTGTCGGGGCTTCGCCTCCGGCAGGCTCGGGTCCCGCTTTTTGCCGTACACCGAGAGAATGAGCCCCACCGCTTCACCAAGCTCCCTTGCAGGGGTCGTCGCCTCCCGCGCCTGCCCCCCCTCCTCTTCCCCCACCGGACGGCGCAGGTTGAAGTCGAGCCGCCACCGTCCCGGCCCGTCCCGCTCCACGCAGTAAAGCTGCAGGAGCCCCAGTTCGTTGAGGCTGCACTCCAGAGTCACCCGCACCCGGTTGTTTGGAGGCTTCGGCCGATCGGTCGGCAGGTGGATCGCCGTCTGCAGGGGGGGCAACGGCTGGAACTCATCTTCCCGCCACGGGACCACCTCCCCCGCCGAATCCCGAAGGCGGCGGTTGGAGAAGTAGCACTGAAAACGTACCGACTGGTTCACCAGCAGGTCAAACTCCTCGCTTTCGATGCGCACCGACTGGTTTGCCTCCATCCCCTTCGGAAGCACGCAGATGAGGGACGGCACCTTTTTCTCCCGCCCGGTGACTTCCAGGTAGAGGGCGTGAGCATGCCCCCCGGTGATGCGGTCGCCGGTGCGGGGTGAATGCAGGATCTGGCCGTAACGGGCGGCGCCCCGCGCGACGGCAAGCGCCATGGCGTCGTTGTGCAGCTCCACCGGGGCATCGCCTCCCTGCCAGGACGCTACCAGACCCGTCAGGCGCTGTCGCAGAAAGGCGGGCGTGACACTGCCGCCGTTATAGAGGATCGCCTGAACGGTGCGCCCCTCCAGGAACGCCGCCAGATGCCGGGTGACCGCGGTATCCTCCGCGTACGGAAGCCCCCACTCCCTCAACCCCCCACCCTTCTTGCGCGGGCGGTCGTGCGCGGCGCAACGTGGGAAGAATCCCTCCAGCACCGTTTCCCGCACCTCGGCGGCGGTGACAGTCGCCGAGAGAGTCGAATCGAAAAGCCCCGCCCCGGTGCCGGCGAGCGTCAGGGTAAAAGTCGCCCCCCAGGTCCCCTCCCTTTCAAGAGGAGGGTCAGGGTGGGGATGGGGTTCTTCATCCGACAGTATCCTCTCCTTCAGCTCCCGGGCCTGCACCAGCAGTTGGCTCCACTGCCTGCCTGCCAGCTTCCTCTGGCCGCCGGTCAGTTTCTGCTCGAAAAGATGCGCGAGGGTGAGGTCGATGTTGTCCCCCCCCAGGAGCAGGTGTTCGCTCACGGCCACGCGTCTCAGCGCCAGGCCGCTCGGTGCCTTGGCATCCGCCGCGATCTCGAAGAGACTGAGATCCGTGGTCCCCCCTCCGATGTCGCAGACAAGGACCCGCGCCGACCGCTCGGACGTCCGCTCGAGGAGGTCCAGGAGAATGCTCGCGTGCTTCCCCCACCCGAGCCAATCGTAAAAGGCAGCCTGCGGCTCCTCGATGAGGGAAATCCTCTCCTGCGGATATCCCGCGAGGCGTGCCGCCTCCAGCGTGAGCTGCTGGGCAGCCTCGTCAAAGGACGCCGGCACGGTTATCACGACGCGCTGGTTGTCGAAGGCCGATTCCGTGCCTCCGTCGGTATGCGCCCTGTTCCAGCATTCCTTCATATAGGCGAGGTAGGCGCTGCTCGCCTCCACCGGCGAGAGCCGCTCTTCGGGAGGAACTTCGTCGGAGTGCCAGGGGAGAATCGCCGCGGTGCGATCGATGCCGCCGTGGCAGAGCCACGACTTGGCGGAGTGGATGACGCGGGTGGGGGTGTCCCCCATGCGCTGCAGAGCATAGATGCCGGGGATCCAGCTGCCAGCGGTGGGAAGGCCGGCTCGATCGTTGCGAAATCCCCTGTCACGCTCGGCGGGGGTGGCGAGGTAGTTGAAGGAGGGGAGTGTCTCCTGTGCGACAGTACTCTCCGGCGTATCCCACTGGAGCACCGGGAGGACCGTTGGGTGGTAGCTGGTACTTTCGACTTCCAGGTAGGCAACCACGCAGTTGGTGGTGCCGAGGTCGATTCCGATTACAAAGCGCGGAGGTGCCACGGGCTACTCCCCCCGGACGTTGAACTCGAGCTTCCATTGCTGCCCCGATGCCTCGTGCCGCATCCATAGCTCCAGGGTACCGAGCTCGGTAACCACGGAGTGCAGCCTGACCGGGATCATCGTCCCCTCCTTCCCCTCGATCGGCGGAAGGACGACTTGCAGGCTCGCCGTCTCCTCCAGGTCTTCGTCGGCGTCGACAACGTCCCCTACTTTGTCTCCGGATCGCACGGAGGAAGAGAAGAAGCGAAACTCCACCGACTCTCCGGTCACCAGGCCGAAATCCTGTCCCGGCAAGGTCTCCTCACTCCCCTCCTCCATTCCCTGAGGAACGACGCAAACCCCCTTGAGAGGCGGGATCAATCCAGGGACCGCAGGCATGGACGATTCCAGCCCGATGTAATAGGAACGAGCGGTCCCCGCCTTTATGCGGATCCCTTCACCGGTAAGGCGCGTGCGGGCGTACACCGCCGCTCCCTTCGCCACCGCGAGGTCGAAGTCCGACTCCGGCAACTCGAGCACCGCCGACCCGCTCCAGGAGGAGAGAAGCTCGAGGACCCTTTCCCGCAAAGGGGCCGCCTTGAAGATCCCGCCGTTGAAAAGGATGGCGCTGGGGGCAATGAATTCCACCCCTTCCGCCTGCCGCACCTGCCTCGACACCAGCGACGACAGGGTTTCGCTTGCGAGGGTGTTTTTGAAGCTGCGAGCAAGGAAAAAGGCGAGGTGCTTGCTGAGCGCGGGGTCGGCGGCGTAGTCGAGGCCGAACTCCTTGAGGCCCAGGTTGCGGCGGCGGGCGGGATGGTCAGCCGCTCCTGTGCGGGGGAAGAAGCCGTTCAGCACGACTGCCTCCAGCGTTTCACGTCTGAGGGAGGTGGAGACCGTGCCTGCGAAAAGGCTGGAGCCGCGACTGGGCAGAGAGATGGGGTAAGCGGAAAGCGCCGGATCGGCGAAGAGCGTCTCCTTTCCCACCCGGCAGGAGTGGATCAGGGAAAGAAATTGCCAGTTGTCGATCTTTTGCCCCTCCCCCTCCAGTTCGGCGCGCATGGTATAGGCAAGGGCGAGATCCATGTTGTCGCCGCCGAGGAGGATATGGTCGCCGACGCTGACCCGCTCCAGCTGCAATGCCCCCCCCTGCTCGGAAACCGCCACCAGGGAGAAGTCGGCGGTCCCGCCCCCGACGTCGCAGATCAGAACGAGGTCCCCCGGACGGACCAGGTCGCGCCACTTCCCTCCTGATTGGGCTATCCAGTAGTAGAAGGCCGCCTGCTGCTCCTCAAGGAGTGTCACGCCCCCCCATCCCGCCGCCTGCGCAGCGCGGTGTGTGAGGGAACGGGCGACGTCGTCGAAAGAGGCAGGAACCGTGACCACTATCTCGCATGCTTCCGGACTTGAGGGCGCGCCTCTCTGCTGCAGTGCGGCTATGTAGGCCTCCCGGAGATGGCGCAGGTAGCGCACCGAGGCCTGAAAGGGGGATACCTTTTGCGTGGGCTCCATGTCCGAATTCCACGGCAGCAGCGGCTCCTCCGGGTCGACGTGAGGACTGCAGAGCCAGGACTTCGCCGAGGCCACCATCCGATCCGGCATCACTGTTCCCCGCTCCCGCGCGAACTGCCCCACCACCCCCGACCGCAACGGCTCCTCGCCCCACGGGAGGGTCGCGTCGGCGCTCTCTGCTTCATTTTCCAGCGGCAGATAAAGGACCGATGGGAGAGTCGCCAGCTCCGCGACCGACTGGAAGGAAAAGTGCTGGGGGATCGGCAGGACCTCGGGGGAGGCCTCCGGCTCAGCCGGCGCCAGAGCCAGCGCCGAGTTGGACGTGCCGAGATCGATGCCGACAGCGTAGCGTCTTTCCATGTCAGCCTCCATTCAGCCCATCTCTACTTCGGCGGGAGCGATGATCTTCCGAGCCGCCGACTGAGCGGCACTGTCCGCAACGCGCGGCAAGGAGATCCGGGTAGCCTTCCAGCCGCGATGCAGCACCGTTCCCTGGTACGGTGGACGGTCCGGCACCTTTCCGACCAGACGATAGGTCGCGGCGTCGTAGTCACCGGCGAGAGAGATTGCATCCCGCTCCTGGCCGGAGTGCAGCGGCTCAATATCGAACGTCCCACGCAGCACCTCGCGGCACCCCTGATGCACCACCCGCGCGGCCACGCCGACCTGCTCGTTGGAGTAGGGAGTAACGTCATCCATGAGAAAGTCCACCAGACGCCCTTTCTCCTGCAGGCGCGCCAGGAACTGCACCACCCCGGCCTCGACAAGAGCCTCGGGCGCCGGTGCCACTGCCGCCGGCGCGGCCGCCGGTTCCTGCTTCGGCGCCGGCGTTGCAGCCGGCTTCGAGCGCTGCGACTGGAAAAATTTCAGCGCCAAAAGGGAGACGAGGAAGACGACGAGGAGAATCTGCAGGAGGTGCAAAAGACCGGCATCAAGGGGGACGAACGAGATGACGATCGCGAGAGCCAAGGCGAGCATGGTAAGAAGTAGATCCATCGTTGCACCCTCCCGATAACGTGAAGAAAGTCCGACAGGACGTCATATCTATACCGCATTGTTGAGGTTTTACAACGAGCGGGCGGTGCGAAAGGGAGGTGCTGGCGGAGAAAGGAGGTTGTCATGTAAGAACCTGCGGGAAGAGGGGGACGCGAGGTCTACTCCAGCAGCCGACGGTGGCTACAAAGAACCCGGGTGCCCCCGCGCTGGAGCGTAGGCATCTTGCCTGCGATGACGGCGCAGCCGCCACAGACCGCGCGGCTGGCGCCGCGGCTACAGGCTGGGAAGCCTGTGCTCCAGGCGCGGCGCCACTAGCGTCCTCTCCTCTGGAGGAAAGAGGGAACCCCACGCAGAGTCCCCGGAATTCCCAGATTAACCTTCATCTCGGCCGCAGAAACGGAGCATTTTCCGTCAGGTTGCGGAGAGCTGCCTCGCCGGGCACAGCTGGCACCTCTATTGTGAATTCTGCGCCCCGTTCGGCGTTTCGCACGGTGATGTGGCCGCCCATGCTTTTCTCTATGATGCTTTTGGACATGAATAAACCTATGCCGGAACCTTTACCGTGGTCCTTCGTGGTGAAGTAGGCGTCGAAGATCCTGTCCATGATCTTTTCGTCGATGCCCCCTGCGTTGTCGGCGACGGTGACAACCGACTTCCCCTGTTCACCCCGGGAATGCACGTATATCACAGGATCCTTCGTTCCCTGCTCCACCAGCGCATCCCTTGCATTGGTCAGGAGATTGATGAGCACCTGACCGTACTCATTACGGAACCCGTTGATGACCGGGTTGCCGCTGGTCGAAACCTTTATCGAAACGCCTTGAGCGCCGAAGCTCTGTTCGAAAAGAAAGAGGGTCCTTGCGATGAGGTCATTTACACTGAAGGGCGCCTTTTCTTTCGAGGGGGTTGAGAAATTTCGGAAATCTTCGATCGTCTGCGACATGTGCTCGAGGATCTCCATCGTCTTGGCGACATAGGAGTCCAGATGATCCTTGTTCCACTCCCCCACTTCGAACCGCAACCCCATTTCCTGCACCATGAGCGCAAGAACATTCAGAGGCTGGCGCCACTGATGCGCAATGTTTCCCAGCATCTCCCCCATTGCCGCCAGCCTGTTTTGCTGTATCAACATCTGGTCCTTGTGGCGGAGCTCACGGAGGGCACGGATCCGCTCCGCCGTCTCCAGCTCGAGTTCGCGGTAGGTGTCCCTCAGTTGCCTGTTCTGTTTTTCCAGCTCCTGCCTGCTTTTTTCCAGTTCTTCTGTGCGCTGCGCGACGCGCTCTTCAAGTTCCTCGTTCGCCTTTTTAAGCGCTTCTGCGGCCCGCATGCTCTCGGTGATGTCGTACACCATGCCGAGGGAACGGGTGATCCTCCCGTCGCAGTCGCGTATATGCTCGCACTTTTCCAGCACGTAGCGGATCTCTCCCGTCGACCTGCGCACGACCCTGTGTCCTATTTCGTAGGAGTCACTCGCGTCTTTCAACGATGCGGAATATGCTGCGTCCACCGCTGCACGATCATCGGGGTGCACCACATCCAGGAACGCTTCATAGGTTGCAGCGAAAGCCTGCGGGGCAAGTCCGAAGATCCGGTAGACCTCGTCTGACCAGGTAAGGACGTTGTTGACTACATCAAGTTCCCAGCTGCCGAGGTGAGCCATCTCCTCCGCCTTGTTCATCCTGCTCTCGCTCTCCCGCACTGTCGAATTGGCGCGCTCGCTTTTGTCGACGTACTGGAGAATAAGACGAAAGAGAAGCCACGATGTCAGGAGAATGAAGAGAATACCCTTGAAGGTGGAAATGGAGATGAGAGTATCCGGATCACTTACCAGGAGGCCTACGATGTGGTCAGAGAGATAAATCCAGAGGGCGCTGAAGGATGCGTAGATCGCAACGATCCGCAGGGCAACAAGGTGGGTTTTTGATGCGCGGCCATTTTTCATACAGGTTCCGTGTCTGTAACGGGCACAGCGTGTGGCACGAACCGATTATACGCCGATCCTTTGTGGAAGGTGTATCCCCTTTAGTGGCTGACAACCCGGCTCCGCTTTATTAGCGACCACAAAGATTCACATGTTCTACAGCTTTGTCATTCCAAAGTCAACACTCTGGGTATCAGGAACCCCGGGGATGGGTCGTCGGAGATGATCTTTTGCGAAGCTCCGGGATCGGAGCGCCGGGGCGCGGTCATAGGGGTCAGGAGAAGCCCCGTTTTAGTTAGTCCGTCTCTGTCCTCCTCTTTCTCTGCTCCTTCAATGAAGCAACAATTTCCCGAGCCCACTCAATGTCCCCCTCGCAGCAGGCATCCGCAACGTATTTGAGGTCTGTCTCGTCGAAAGCGTCATCCTTTGCTTTGCAGAGTCTGTCGACCATCTCCTTGTGATATCGGAAGTTGAGGACTTTCTTGCTGTCTTCACCTCCCTCACAGTTGTACCCGGTACACGGGACATTTTTCTTGAACCACTCGCTGCCGACATCCAACTTCTGCGCCGCGACATGAAGGTCATAGCTGTTGTCAGCTTTTTTCCTCACGATCACTTTCGGCTTACTCGGTTCAAATGCTTGCAGCCGCTTCTTTTGGTCAACAAGCTCTTTGAGCAACGTGCTGCGCTCCCTGCTGCTTAGTTGATACGCATGGAGCCGCCTGGAATGGTCAAAATCAGCCGATGCCGCGCGTATGGTGACGGCAATTTCCCGAGGGTTGGCGTCCCACTCAAGGCGAATCTCCACATCAAAGGCTGCCTCATCAATATCTTCATACACTTCATTCAGTTGCTCAGCTACATCCTCCTTCACCCTCGTATGGAAGGGTCCGCTCTCGAGGGTGACGAACGCCTTTCCTCCCAATTCTTTTAAAACCTTGGCTATGACTTCAATGCTCATGGGGCTCCGCCTTTGACGCCGTCGAGGCTTTCCGTTCTCGTGTACTTTTCAGGAGTATTGTAGCCCAGGGAAAGACCGGAGTCTCGTTTTTACCAGGACACCTCAGGTGCGGTTTCTATTGGAATGGAGAAGGTGTGGACGGTGTGAGACCGTAAGGAAGGGGATCACTTTTTATTGATAGTGAATGGGTGCGGGCGCGCTTTTCCGTCACGCCCGACCCTGTCGTTTCAGTCACATCGCCTTGCAGAGGCCGGATACCCAGGCGGTCGACGCTAATGCTTAGGCCACCGAATCGTTCTTACGGCTTACCACGTTTCGGCGAAAGCCAAATCGTTGTACACCGCCTCCAGCTTCACTTTATGCCCCTGCTCCATGCGTGACAGCGATTGAAACATCGCCTTCTGCGACTCATCGGCACTTGCCTTGGCAAGTTCCGCATACATGACCATCGCTTCTTCTTCATTTTTCATTGCGAGTGCGATGGCATCGGCCGGCTTCATCCAGACGGTCAGCTTCGGCTTGTCGATCGACTCCGCAACCTTGTAATCCTGCGCCGCATCGAAGCTGAGCGGCTGCGGCTGGGAAAGGAGACCTTGCAGGAACTCCCGGTGCTTCAATTCCTCGGCAGCAAGATCTTTGAAGGTCGCCTTCAGGGTGGCGTCAGCAACTTTTTCACCGGCGGAGGTGTAGAATTCGAATGCCTCAACTTCGTTCTCTACAGCCGATGCGATGATCTCCTTGTAATCATACTCTCTCATTCTCATCCTCCTGTTCGATTGTGAGTACACCCGCGGGGCAGAACAGTACCAGAGTTAATTAACACATGTCAAGCGACGACGGATGAGTGGGCTCCGGGTTGATGCCACGGCGCAGAATTGGGTACAATTGACGAGACGGAAGCGGCGGATAAAACGGGTCCATGGGAGGAAGCGTGCGCGAACATGACTACTATGAATATGACGATGAGGATCCGTGGGAAGGGGTACGGCTAACGAAGGAAGCAGTTCGTGCACGGGCGACGCTGGTGCTCTATACGGCAGTGGTGAGCGTGCCGTTCATCCTGCTCGTGGCATGTGGCGGGTTCATGTGCGGTCTGGAGCCTTACCAGGTGCTGGGAGTTTCCTGCTACAACAGCATGCTTACCACACTCATCTTCTTCGATTCCCTGAGGAATGCAGCCCACGAGTGCTTTGACAAAGCCTGGGCCGACGGGTTCGTTACCTGCAGCAAAGGCATTCCCGTCATCGCCCCCACCTACCCTCACCGCCGTCTGGCCCGGCTCTCCTTCGCCATCGGCGGGCGTGCACCCCGAAGAAGGTAGAAGTTATGGGCGCTGTGGGAAGTAGCGGAAATTTCCCTTTTCGCCATAAAGGCCCTGCAAACATGCTAATCCCCATCGTCTGCTTTGTGGTCGTTAGGCCGTTCCCTATCGGCTAGATGCTTATCTTAAATTCCATGCCACCACCAACGTTGCGGGCCTTGAGTTTGCCGCCCATGTTTTTCTCAATGATGGTCTTGGACATGAAAAGACCTATTCCGGTTCCCTTCCCTGGCTCTTTGGTCGTGAAGTACGGCTCAAATGCCTTGCAAAGAATGGAGTTGTCCATCCCCCCGGCATTGTCAGTCACCGTCGCTACTGTCCGCCCTTCTTCCGTCCATGCGCGCACCGTGATCCGCGCATCGGCCACGGCACGCTCCAGGAACGCATCCCTTGCATTCATCAGGATGTTGAGCAGCACCTGTCCGTACTCGTTAGGGTACCCATTGACCTCCGGCTCTCCGGAGATATCAGTTTCAATACGAATCCCCTGAGCCGCGAAGCTGTCCGACACGAGCGAAAGTGTCTTCTCGATAACCTGCCGGACATTGAACCGGATCTTTTCCCTCTCCGGGGTGGACATGGACCTGAAGTCGTCGATCGTCCTCGAAAGGTGGTCCAGAAGCGTCATCATCTTCCTGGTGTTGGTTTCCAGCAGTTGCTCGCTGAACTCTCCGACGCTGTAAGCAAGACCAAGTTCCTGAATGCAAAGCCCAAGTACGTTTAGAGGCTGACGCCACTGGTGCGCGATATTGCCAAGCATTTCTCCCATGGCGGCCATGCGACTCTGGTGTATCAGCAACTGGTCCCGTGCCCTGAGTTCTTCCATTACGCGGATGCGTTCCTCCGTCTCGACCTTCAGTGCGCTGAGAGTCTGCTGCAACACCGCATTTTGTTCCTCCAGAGCTAGCTGGTTCAGTCGCAGTTCCTCTGTTCTCTGCCTGACCCGCTCCTCAAGCTCGTTGTTGAGATGGAAAAGTCGCCGTTCCATACGCTTCTTCATCACCATCTTGAAGACCAGTATTGAAATCGCCAGTGCCAGCAGCGTGAGAACGGCAACACCTCCCCAGACGAAGCCTCTCCACAGGGTGAACTGGTTCGATGGCCGATTTACCACTATGCTCTGAGCCGGCAAATCGGAGGCCTTGATGCCGAACCGCTGCATCTGCCGGTAGTCGAACATGTATTTGTTGGGGCTGGTCATCACTACCGGGATGTTGTCCGCGCTTTCGCCCTGGAGGACCCGTACCGCGATCCGCCCGGCGGTGATCCCCTGTGTGTATCCGCTGGTCAGCATCCCTCCTACGATCCCACGGCCGAGGTTAAAATCCCACACTCCATAGACAGGAACCGGACAGCGGTGCGCGACGAGTGAGATGCTCTCGTCATAATCGAACTGGTTTCCAAGCTTGTCGCGGGAGAAGAAGAGATAGAACACGAGGGCATCCGGCTCCAGCTTCTGTACCGTCGCCAGAATCTCAGGCATTGCCACATCTTCGAGGAGAGTAAAGTTCACCCTGGACAGATAGGCGGGGATGATCTCGTCGAGCTGGCTGTGGACTGTCCTCCCTGTTGTTGTGGTATCGTTGACGACCAAAACTTCCTTCGTCTTCGGGTGTAGCCTAAGGGCGAGGTCCAGAGTTTTCTTGAGATCCACCGCTTCATTGACGCCTGTAAAAAGTCTCTCGCCGTGAAGTCGCGACGGGTCGAAGTTGTTGACTCCGCAAAAAACGACTGGGATGTTGGGGAATAGTTGATCGCGGTACTTCACCATGAAATCAAAGGCGTCGTCGTCGGAGGTCATGATCAAATCAAAGCTGCTCTGGCCAAACTTGTATCGGTAGGTCTCGTAAAGAAGCGCGAGATAGTGGGAGTCAGAAACCCTTTTGGTGTCCATAAACTCGTGGTGGATCCTGACGCGTTGCCCGGAATGGCGCAACGATTCTGAAATCCCGGCGATGGTGTCATCCGTCCACTTGAAGCCGGGAGAGTAGGAGTTGAGGACAAGGACGTTTTTCTCCGTCTGCGCAAGGCACAATGTCGACAGGCTGATCAGGCAGACAAATGCGGTGGTGAGGATGACCAGCATAATTGACGAAGTTCTGCGTTTGAGATGCCACGCCCTCGGCATGCAGCTACCCCCTTCCGCTTCGTCCATTCTGCTGACATTCTAGCAAACCACGGAAAGAGCGAAGCCGGAACGTGAGATAAAGTGTTATATGTGAAGGGAAAAATGCAACTTCATTATGAAGGACGCAGGCAAAGGGACAGGCTGGGAGACACTTTCTCGCAATCGGAAGAAAGAGTGGGGACGTGATGGCTGTGCAGAAAGGTGAAAGTTGAGGCGAGTTCCGAATGAGGATCTGAAGATGGGCGTTTCTACTACCTCGCCGCGGAGGACCCTGCGAACTTGAAGTTTACCTGTCGGACCTACCAAAGAACTTTTTCCAGAAGAAAAATGCTGGAATTAGGAGTATTCCCCCCGTGATCCTCCACCACATAATAGGTAACTCCGCAAGCCAATCGATTATGGTCTTTCTCTGGTCGGCGGATGGCATCCTAATTATCAGCCACAAGATCCCGTAAGAGACAACTCCTGCAACAATGCAATTTCTTTGGAAGCGAGTCATTTTCATCGTGCTCTATTTTCCTAAATTCAAGATCCTGAGGGAAAGACGGTCTAACGGCCATATTCGTCTCGTTTGTTATAGCAAGGGGGAAGGCAAGAGCTAACCCGAAGTGCTGTGACTCGTTGATGACACCCGGTTTTGCTGAATTGAAAAGTGAAAGAGGCACGGCAAGTATCTCGCCGCGCCTCCTATTGTACCTACTTGATTAGGTTTTACTGCCTGGGTGCTACCAGGCTTCGGCAAACGCCATGTCGTTGTAGACAGCCTCCAGCTTGACCTTATGGCCCTGCTCCATGCGTGAGAGTGACTCGAACATGTCTTTTTGAGGACCGTCCAAACTGACATTCGCAAGACTTGCGTATTTCACCATTGCCTCTTCTTCCTTTTTGATTGCAAGTGCAATGGCTTCGGATGGCTTCATCCAGATACTCAGCTTCGGCTCGTCGGTCGAAGCGACAACATGGAACTCGTGATCCATGTCGAAGCTCATCTCCTGCGGCTCGCTGAGAAGATTGTGAAGGAACTCACGGTGCTTCAGCTCCTCTGCAGCAAGATCATTGAAAATGGCCTTCAGTGTCACGTCAGCAACTTTTCCCGCAGCGGACGTATAAAAATCGAAGGCCTCAATTTCGTTCTCGACGGCTGATGCCACAATCTCCTCATACCCGTAAACGCTCATGCTGTTACTCCTTTTGGCAGGGTTCCCTTTCGGGCCGCTAATGTACCAGCCACATATTTGTGAAGTCAAGCAAATGTCTTCAGGAGCGGGCGAAAACGGATTTATAAGGCGCACAGGCTTGACGGGGCGGCGGGGGTCAGGCTTTGCACATGGCGATTCGGATTCAATGAACCACGGTGCAGTACCCTGGAATAAATGCAAAAAGGAATCAGCTACCTTCCGCGCTGATCCCTTTTCTATATTCGGTGCAGGAGAGAAGTCGACCTGTGACCTTCTTACTGGATACTGAGGCCCTTCAAGTACGCCCTACTCCCTCCTACCGGGCCTGCGGCCACTTTCCCGGCTGTTTCTCTTGTCACTTGCTCCCCCTGCGGCTCCCGGGGCATTCAAGGATCAGGATATCTTCTGCCAAAAGATTTTGCCCCAGTTGGAGTTCACCACCTCTGACCGAAGCCAGTAGCCGGAGACCGTGGTGTCGTGCTCGTTCAGCAGATCCCGCCAGACGCCGTTGGCCGGGAATGGTATGTCGATTTGCTGGTTGTTCTGCGAGAAGTTGATAACGACTATGAATCTCTCGCTATTGTCGTAGCGGTGATAGATCACTACCTGCTTTTCCTCATGGAAGCCGTACCCCTGCTGATTGAAGGAGGTGCTGTAGTCGTCGGCGGGGTAGAAATTGGGGGAGCGCAGTGCCGAGTGCTTGTTCCGGATCTCGATCAGCTTCTTATAGGTTGAGGCCAACATGGTCCCGACTGCGTCGTACTGCTGAGACCAGTGGATGGCTCGGTGCAGAATGCGGGAAGTACGGGACGGCCCTTCCTCGGATCCTTCCGGCATCCAGGTGTTCTCCCCCCATTCCATGCCGCTGTGCATGAGGATCGCGCCCGGGGAGGTGAAAAGAGCGATGATGTACGGCTGAGTGCGCCAGGCTTCGCCGCGGCTGTAGTTTCCTTTTCCGATGCTGTTTACCAGTGTCCGGTGGTCATGGTTCTGCGCATAGATCACGGGCGACTTGCCCGGCTTGAAGTCCTTGTTTGCGTTCAGGATGCGCATGATCTCCTTGTTGACCCTGCCCTTTTCGATGAAGTCGTAGGTTCTCCAGAGATAGTCGTCAAGCCAGCATCCAGTGGCGTCGACGGTGTTTGTGTCGTTGATGCAGTCGTAGCCGTTCAAGAGCTCCAGGGTGAGAGAGATGTTTTTCCGCGCGGGATCTTCGGCGATGTAATCGTTGAGCTTCTCGATCAGCGTCCTGAAGCCGTGGAGCCGGTCCTCCTTATCGTAAAACCCTTTGACATAGTCGAAGCGGATCCCATCCACCTTGAAAACGTCGATCCAGTACTTGCACACGCTGAGGATGAATTCGTTGGCGCATTCGTTGTTGAAGTCGATGACCTGCCCGAAGCTCCCGTACTCCTTAAAGTTGCCGATGAAGGGGCATACGTCCCTATCCTTGTACAGCTGGTAGTACGGGAACATATCTGAGACGTGGTTGTACACGCCGTCCATGATGACGTGGATGCCCTTCGAGTGCAGCGCGTTGATAAGGGCCTTCAGCTGCGAGATCTTCTCCAGGGGGTATTTCTTGTCGTCCACGTACCTGTTGGTGACGGAGAAATAGAGGAAGGGAGTGTACCCCCACGAGTACCCGGAGCCGGAGCAACCTGTCCAGGGGAGGATCTCCACCGCATTGACACCAAGGCTCTCCAGGTACTCGACTTTTTTCAGCATTTCTGCCATGGGGGCTTCGTTGCGCCGAGTTTCCCAGGTAAAGTCTTCGAGGTGCAACTCGTATATGACCAGGTCGCCGAGAGGAAGCCGGTCTGCTATAGGCTGAACCTCTATAGGGGGGTTCCCGCCGATCACAAAACCGGAAGCGTCCCCGTCCCCGTCGCGGTAGTCGTGATATTTGGTGCAAGGGTCGTTGCAGAGGCGGTGCTCGGTCTCGCCGCTGTGCAGCACCTGGTAGCGGTACTGGAAAAAGCCGTCAGACAGATTGATGACGTCTGACTCGTAAAGGAATCCTTTGGCGGCATCGGGAGTTTCGGGGTATCTACGGATCTTCCCGAGAACCGGCGCGGTCTTCACATCCCAATTCGTCCCCCCGAGCGCCCCCTGGAAGTCTCCCACCACCCTGATTTCCGAGATCTCGGGCTTTCCCCCCTTGTTTGTGTACAGAAGTTTACCCTTGTCGTCACGAACGTTGTACTCCCTGTAGTACTGGTTCGGATCCACCTCATGGTCGGGGAAGAAGACGCGGAATTGCACAGTCTTGTTAGCATGATCCACAATTGCACCGAAATTTCTGTACATTGATTCCTCCTTTAGCTGTAGTGACTTCGTGGTCAAAACACTCGGGGATCGCCGTCATCAAAAACAGTGGTGCCTGCAGGAATCGCTAGGAGAATGAAGGAGGGATTTCGACAAGAAAGGATATGCCACGACATAAGGTTGTCAACACCATTGGAGAGGTAAAGAGGAGTGGCGTGGCGCCAGGGGTGGGCGGGTGAGAGGTGCCAACGTTAGTGCCATGGCCTGTTATGCCACAGAGGAGCGGTTGCCTGATCTAAAAGTAACGATTCGGAGAAAAAGAAGGAACGGGGTAAAGCCTGGGTCGATCAGGGGATCCGGAGTCGAGGCCGTTTATAAAAAGGATGAACTCCTTCAGGGCACCCTTGTCTCCGATGTGCTTGCACACGGTCTCTACTATCTCGTCCGTATTTTCTTCAGGAAATGGAGGTGCGAACCTGAGACACTCCCGGCCATAGGCCCAGAAGAGATCATCGAGGATATCGACGGGGATGGAGGAGTGCAGTGCCAACTCCTTAAAAGCCTTCAAGCCCGCCCTCCGCAACTCCGCTACGATCTCTTCCGAAAGGGGCCTCCTCTCCAGGATGTCGTCCTGGATCGTTCGGTCCGGTTCAACGAGGCCGCTTCTCAAGGCAAGGGTGAAGAGCACATGATCTATCGGGACGTTCAGCGCCGCGGGGTCGGCTACCGTTATCGCCCCCCGCCTACGCAGCAGCTTTACCAGCAGAAAGCTCTTTTTCTCCAGAGGGTCGGAAAAACCCTTCACTTCCCTCAACAGGTCCAGCACACCTCTGCCATCGGCTCGCCGGAGCCGGCCGCGCCCCTCCCTGAAGAGGTTGGCGAGGTCGCAACCATACCTGGCGCACAGAATTGTTGCCGCATCACGCAGAAGTTCCCCCCTCTCTTCGATCCCTGCAGGTATCTGCCCTCCGGGAGCGGTAAAAATATCCCTTACCGCTTCATCAGCCAGATCCTTCATGCGTGCGGGGGTAAAGAGATCAGGATCAGACGAGGCCGCCTGCCGGGCCAGGTAGTACATAAGTTCCGACCCGTGGAATGATTCGCCCTCTATGACAGCCTCATACCTTTCTGAACCGTGGGTGTTGTGGTCAATGCAGGTAAGGAAGAAGAGAAAGTGCATCTCGCGATACCGGTCACCCTTGAACGGCGTCCAGTCATCGAAAGTATCAGGGATATATTGCAGCCTTCGCAGAATCTGCGCCAGCAGGTGAGTACGTTCAACATTCACACAAAAACGGATACTCACCTCGATCACCTCAACTCCAGCGCGGCTGCTGCACAAAGTACCTCTCGTAGAGGAAGGTAACACAGGAGGCGCCCTCTTGTCGCCCATGTCGATCTATGCAATGAATGGAGCTGATGCGCTTTCACCACCCCCTGCCCCCCCACCCGGTCCAGGTGAAGCCACCTCGTGTTGCTCCATTGTCACCTCCTGTCAGAGGTGTGCCTGCTGTGAAACGTTGTGGAGGTGAAACCGGATCGGTGTAAAACATGTAAGATCTCTTTACAGTCTCCCTTTTGGGCTCGACCTACTCTTCCGCCCTTCCCCAATGACGTTCCTGGCTGCCGGTCTCACAGGCAAGTAGACCTGCCGCTGCCGGGCTGGCCTATGCCGATCTGCATCACGTCCTCCCCGATGATCAACTCTCCGGAGAAGTTCCGTTTCGCTCTAACCAGATGCCCCACCGGAGCATTGCCGGGTACGATGTGGTTGAGGACGAGAGTTTTCACCCCGCACTCCTCGGCTACTCCGCCTACCTCGCCAATTTTGGTGTGCACCGAGCTCAGGTGCTCGATGAGCGCGGCGGGAACGCCCACTGCGGCCTGATGTTCGATCCATTCCTCATCGATTACCTCATGAACGAGAAGATCAGCGCCCAAGGCCAGCCTCTGCAAATTTCCGCAGGTATTGGCGCCGGTGTCGCCAGATATGACGACGGAACCGTCCGGTGTGTCGAACCGGTAGGCGAGGGCTGGGAAGACCTGGTGATGGTCGACGAGCGTGGCGCTGACAGTAACGCCGTTGTCGGGGTTTCGGTACACGATGAAAGGCTCCAGGGACGGGCAGGGAGTCGTGTTGGGATCGATGAAGTAAGGGGCACATTCCGCAGCGCTGGCCGCAACGGCGTGCCGGGGCAACGGGATGGCGATATCGCTCCCCTGGAGCCAGCCGATTTCACGGAGATCGACAAGGGTTGTGAAATCGACCCAGCCGTCATCCAGGGTAAAGTCGTTAATCGTCTGGGCAAAAGCCTGCCAGAGAAGATGCGTCATCTCCTTTGTCCCCGGGGTTCTGGACCCAGCGGGGGTCTCGATGATCGTCCCATGATAGCCGGTCTTGTTTTCCTCCAGTTGTCCACGGTCCCCGGGGCCAAATACCTTGAGCGGCTGCGATTGGCCGAGGCCGGCGTTTTGCCCGACCAGCAAAAGGGTTGGGTAATCCAGAATGTGGTCCATGTGAAGATGAGTAAAGAAGAGCGCGTCCACATTCTGCAGGAACCGGGACTGCGATTCCTCGATCTTCCCCCCGGGGGTGTTGACGAAGGTACTGGCATTGAATGCTTCTGCCATTCGCTGCGTCGCGCCGTGGCCCAGGTCGATGAGATAGATAGTCTCTCCCACGACCAGCGCAGTCGAGGCACTCACCCGGTTCGATCGCGGATACCACACCGGCCCCCCCGCCGTGCCAAGGAGGACAAGCCTCGTGCGGAAATTTCCCGCGCCGGAGTCGCGAAGTATGCAGGGCGATGCTCCTGCCTTCGGGGACCCTCCAATTCCAGGGAAGAGTGGCGCTGCGATCAGAGAAGAGCCGACCCCCTTGAGAAACGTGCGACGTGACATGGCGTATCTGAGAGCTTCGCGGACACCCATAGAAACCTCCGAACCTGTCGTGGATGCTGGATCACGTTACCTCAGGTACAGGGGCATCAGCGTGAACTTGCCATCCACCCTGTCCGGCACGTCGCGCAGCGGCTGCCACGACCACAGCGATTCACTCCAGATGAACGGCTTTCCTTTCACATGCGGCGTCCCGTACAGCATCCAGAAGCCGGTAGTTGCGGATGAAGGGTCAAGCTCGCCCGACAGCTTCATGAAGGAACCGACCATGGTCGTGGATGCAGCCTTGCTGTCGACGGAGCCGTCCGGGACCTGCTTTGGAGATGGCGTCACGCCATACCCGAGGTCCCACCGACCGAAGATGGAAAGGGGGTTTGCAGGGTCCGTATAGGTAATGACGTTCTTCGCGATCTGCAGGTTCGAGACCTTGGGGAGGAGTTTCGCAAACTGTACACGCCGTTCAGGGCGGTTGTCGTCTGACTGGAGATCGGTTCGCACCTGCAGCGACGCGGGATAGTTGATTCCCATGAGGTACTCTGCGGTGACCATCTCTGCATCAAAGTCGGTGGAGCAGGCGCCGCCGTCCATTGACTTGCTCGTCACCGTATAGGGGCCGCCAGTGGAGCGGTAAAAGATGAAGCAGCGGTAGGACATCTCAACCAGGCCGGTCTCCTTGGTGGTGGCGTCCGCCACCATATAGCCGTTCAGGTAGCTGCCGCTGTTGTCTATAGAGATGGCGTCAAAGAACTCGGTAACAGAAGACGAGAACTGCTCGGCGAGGGCTCCCCGCCACAGTGTCCAGATGCCGAGCGGCTTCACCTCGCTGTACGACATCCGGTGCGTCGTCTCGTTGAAAATGAGACCCTTGTTGTTGTATCCAAAGTCCGTGGTAGAAGCTATCAGGCCGGGGGTCGCTGCATTGAAGGTGATCATGTCGTTGTTAACCACCATGGTCTGGACCATGGTCTGGGAAAGAAAGCCCATCCATGAATTGTGCGTCAGGATAACCTCGCTCCCGACGCGCTTCAGGAAGGCCGAACAGTGGTCAGGAAAACCTCCGGGGCGCGTTCCCCCCGGAGGCAGATCCAGAAAAGAGATCACATCCATCAGGTCGCAGAAGGCGTTGACGAAGTAGAGATCCATGAAGGTGAGCCGCGCGGTCTCGTACCCAAGGACACGCTCGGACGGCTCGAAGTAGTTGCCATCGGGGAGCCAGGCCCCTGAAAAATCAAGGTCGGCCGGCTGGTCGAGCACGACCCCGTGATAGATACCGAGCATGCGGAACAGGAGCCGTTTCAGGCGGTATGTAGTTTCCGTAGGTGTGGAGGGATTTTCCAGATACTTCACAAACGCGGCATAGTTGGCATTGAGCAACACCGCCGCCTTCCCAAGCTCGAGGGGCGTCGGTCCCAGCTGAGCCGGAAAAGTATGGTCGGGATTGGTCAGGTAGGCGTTGTCCCAGGCGTTGTCGCGGGCTGACACAATTGTCTTTCCCTGGAGCTTCCCTTGGACAAATCCAGCCCTGTACTCCGCCTTGAGGTCGTTGCCATCCCGCGACACGACGGTGAGATTGACAATGTTGTTGATGGTCTGGATCAGGCCGGAGGCGCTATCATCCAGCGTGTACATCGTCTGCTGCGGTGCTCTCCCGGGCGAGAGGTACGACTTGCCCGGGGTCCATTCCTGAGCGTTTGCCGCTGTGTGCGCGAAGATAAGTACTAAGGACGCGATTATCCACTGTCTGAGTTTCATGTTGTTTCTCCTTTCCGATGAGTCCTCACCCTCGAGCCCGACCACCAGCGCGGGAATCCCGATTTCGGCAGTCCGAAGACGCTATACTGCCCCTTTCTGCTGGCGTGTGAACCACTTATGCAGGTACTCAAGCAATCCCCCTGCCATGCCCGCTTCACAGAAAGCACGCGCTTCTACACCGTTATGAGTGTAAAACGAGCCCGTCACGCTTTTACACATATGGGTGTAAAGGACGAGAAGATCCGGTAGCAGCTATCGTGGTTTGTCAGGAGTCTGAGTCAAAGGGATTTCAGCTGGAGGGGCATGAACATTTTTCAAAGGGCCTTGGACATTTTTCGAGGTGCCACAAACATTTTTGGAGGTGCCGCGAACATTTTTGGAGGTGCCGCGAACATTTTTGGAGGTGCCGCGAACATTTCTGGAGGTGCCGCAAACATTTTTGGAGGTGCCGCGAACATTTTTGGAGGTGCCGCGAACATTTCTGGAGGTGCCACGAACATTTTTGGAGGTGCCGCAAACATTTTTGGAGGTGCCACGAACATTTTTGGAGGTGCCGCGAACATTTTTGGAGGTGCCGCGAACATTTTTGGAGGTGCCGCGAACATTTCTGGAGGTGCCACGTCTCCATGTCCTCTCCCGCAACGGCTCAACCGCTCAGATGAGGCTTCCCGGAGATGCAGTATAAAGAAGAAAGCCCCGGCAACGACGGGACCGCTCGTGAGGTCTCCATGTTGCAGGGGCATACTGTAAGTCTTTGCGATGCAGCGACGGGTAAAGCGTGGTGTGATGAAATGATTGATTACGTAACCATGATAGTCACCGTAAGAGACCACGGTCCCAAGGAGTTGTCTCTTCCGATCATCCTGCAGCGGAACGAGTAGTCCTTGCCGGACTGGAACCCGTCCATATCCATCTTCGTGCAGTCCCCGAAGCTGGCCTTGTGGTACCACCCCTCCTCCACCCGCGGATCGCCTTCCGTAACCTGTACATCGTAGGTGTAGCGACGCCGCTCGCGGGAGCAGCTCGCTCTCACGCCACCTCGCTGGTCCACATTGACCACCACCAGGTCGGGAGCGTAAAGCTGCCGCGGAGGGTATGTCGAAGTGCTCTTGCGAGCTTTGGTGAGAGCACCCATCTGCTCCAGCAGCGAGCTGTTGTCTTGTTCCGTGGAGCAGGCATAGTTGACGATTTTCTGCCAGGTTCTTCCGGCCTCCTCGCCTGCTGTGATGCGCGCGGCGATGGCGCGCCGGTCGCAGTTTATCGCGGCCTCGTAAGCACTCTGGTACGAGTTGATCCTCTCCTTGAACACCGCAGGAGTGGCAACCGTCACAGGCCAGTTCGCCAGGAACGTCTCCGACTCCATCAGAGCCTTGTACGCGATGGACAGCCTCGCCAGGCGGTCGACATCCTTCCCATAAAAGGGTACAGCTGGAGCAGCCATGTCTCCTCCTTTTGCCGGTTGATGGTACTGCAGCGTGCTATCTATGCCACTAATCGGGTCGCGGGCAGAAAACATTAGATTTTATTAGTATCGAACGAATTTTGGGGGCAATCCCAAGTCCCTTCGGAAAATTCTGTGAAACCGGCATCTGTCGCCCTCCAGCGAGGATGCCAGACTATTTCGTTCCACCCTTTGCGAAGGGTCATCCGGGAATTCCGCGAACTCAGCGTAGCCGACCCGCTTTCGTCGACGGGAGGGGACGCTAGTGGCGCCGCGCTGGAGCACAGGCTTCCCAGCCTGTAGCCGCGGCGCGAGCCGCGCGGTCTGTGGCGGCTGCGCCGCCATCGCAGGCAAGATGCCTACGCTCCAGCGCTGAGGAACCCGGATTCTTCTTTGCGAAGGGGGGAGACGCGACGCCTCCTGCGGCGCTCCCTTAAAACCGATAGGTCCTGAGCATGTAGGCCTAAAGGCAGGGGACGTTCGGGGTACACTTCAATTGTGTGATTTGGAAGGCTGTTGACGGACAGCATGGCGACGAATTCTTCAAATTGTGGGTGACGAAACTCCCACTGGCAAAGGAGCTTATATGAATTCTCCAAACGATCCAGTCTTCAATCGACGAGCACACGCCCTCTCCGGTCGCGGCTGCAATGACTGCGACAGGTCGCTTCCCTATGAGGCCACCATCGCTGATGCCCGCGCCGAGATCCTGAAAGAAGTTGGCGAAGGCAACACCAGGACATCCGCGGTCACGGTTGCGCTGGCAGATGACCAGCACATTCTTTGGTCTGAGGCTTTTGGCTCCATCGACCGGAGCCTGAGCATTGCGCCCACCACCGAGACCCTCTTCTGCATCGCGTCGTGCAGCAAGGTTATCGCGGCAGTCGCAGTGATGATACTGGTCGACCGTGGAGTGATCGAGCTCGATGCCCCTGTGGTGCGCTACCTCCCCGACTTCCGCATGGCCGACGGTGAATCGTATCGTGACATCACAGTACGCATGCTCCTCAACCACTCGTCCGGCCTTCATGGCACCCATTTCCGCAACATCCTTACCATTGTCCCCGTCTTTGGCTACGCCGCCCACTTTCAGGACGCGCTGGCTGCCGAACGCCTCAAGCACCCGCCAGGCGAGATGGCGGTGTACTGTAGCGACGGCTTCACCCTGATCGAGTTGGTGGTCGCCGCGGTAACCGGCCAAGCTTATACACAATTCGTCCAGAAGGAAATTCTGGAGCCCCTGGGCATGAATCACAGCCGCTTCACCTTGGAAGAATTTGAATCCGGCAGCTTTGCCCCCGGGTTGGATGCCGAGGGTCGGCCAGAGCCGCAGGAATACGTCAATACCTATGCCAGCGGCCTCTTTTCGACCGCCAGCGACATGGGGCGGCTGGCAATGATGTTCCTCAACGGCGGCCGCCTGGGGGACACGCGCATCCTCTCTGTCGAGGCGATAGCCGAGATGGGACGGGACCAGACTCTCAACCTGCCGTTGAACCCGATCACGGACCACCCAGTTCATTTCGGCCTTGGCTGGGACGGCGTTCGCCAAGGTGGACTGGACGCTGTCGGGGTGACGGCCTGGTACAAGGCGGGCGACGCCGATCATTATCACAGCTTCTTCATCGTAGCACCCGGCGAGCGCCTTGCAGTTGCCGTCCTTCTTACAAACGACGTGGGAATAGGGAGCGTTGCCGGTCTCCTCGCCGAGCGCATCCTGCTCAATGCCTTGGCCGAGCGTGGGAGCATCGCGAAATTTCCGTCGCCGCCGGAAGCTGCCGCCCCCCCCGCCGTCCCGTCCACAGCCGAAGATCTGGACGCCATCGCAGGCATCTATGTCAGCAGTTACGGCCCGCGCCGGCTGGATCCCATGCCCGACGGCACCCTTACCTTGTCAAATTTTGTTAGCGGAGAGTGGCAACCGTCCATCGAGGGGTTCAGGCTGCGCCAGGATGGTTGCTTCGTCCCGGATGATCATCCCGAGATAGCGTACCGCCTGGTCGTCGCCGCAGGCAGGCGTTACCTGGCCGCGCGCAGGCCCGGTGGGCTCGGGCATTACGACATGGAATTCCCCGACAGCCACGATCTGCCCCCGCAGCCCCTGTCGGCCAGGTGGCAGTCGCGGGTCGGTCGCCGCTGGCTGGTGGTTGATGACCCTTTCTCCGCCTTCCTCGCACTGAGGCGCCAGTCGCCCCTATTCAGCCTGGTGCAGGTCGAGGGTCTGGATGGGTATCTGGCAGCATCGCTCACGTCAGCGGGTTTTGACCTGGTACAGGTCGTGGATCCCGTGGAGAGCGACGATCGTGCCCGCATGTGTCTCAAGATTCCCATCGACAATGGGTGGGGGCTCAACGATCTGGTGATCGAAGTCCGGGACGGCGAGGAATGGGTGAGATGGGGGAGTATCCGATATCGCCCAGTGGCGACAGTGCCTGCTCTGGAACGGACCGGAGGCACGGTGACTGTTGGCCATGAGGGGCTGGGGGAGTGGCGCCGGTTGCCGGCAGCCTCGTCCATCACGTATGAGGGCGCAACTGTGTGGTATCTGTACAATAGCGCCTTTGCGCTCATGAAGTGGGGGCTGGGGAAGGGAGCCGTCGGCAAGGTCGACGCCGGCACTTATCTGCTGCTACATGGCGCACCGGACACGACTATCACGTTGACGGTCGAGCCGTAAACCAGTACACGCTGGAAAGCGCGCGCGTCCTCAATTACACAAAGACTTCTAATCACATCCACCTACTGGTCATCTACAGCCGGCACGCACCCATGGTCCGACCTAGCACGCAACCCTGGCACGCAACCTCTTGAGCTGCGATGGCTCCTAATCCGGCGCCTCGACCGTTCCTGCAGGAGGAGTGGGCAAATGCTCCAGAAGGATGCGCCGCACCTCCTCGATGGTCTGCGGCTTCCCCTGACAGGAATGTTCGCTGCGCACCACCAGCTCGGATTGCATCCCTTCAAGGTGGGCGCTTTTGTATTCCACCACGCCGTCGTTCCCCGTCGGGATATCCATCCCCGGCAATACGGCAATGATCGAGTGCCCTCTGACCCCGGGCGCCAGCGGCATGTCGGCCAGCGCCTTGAGCAGAGGGTTGTCCGGGGACATGCCGTCGGCGCTGGTGGCGATACTGTTACCGCCCGTAATCCTCTTCACGTCGTCGGTGAAAAACTCATAGTAGGTGGCGGTGCGCGAGACGACAGTTGCGGGGAGGGTTATCAGGGAGCGGACCAGCTTCCTGACCCACATTTTGCTGCGGAAGCTTCCGCGGTGCGGAGTGGCGATGAAGACGACGTCCTTCACGAACGGCAGCGGCTTCACAATGGATATGTGACGCAGCCTCTCCTTGTCAAAGACTGACATCTCCAGCGCCTCGATGCCCTTCCCGGTCATCGAGCGCACCAGCTTCTCGCCGGTATCCACTACCAGAAACTTGGTGAGCAGCCCCCCCTGGCTGTGCCCCACCACAACCATCTGCCCGAGCGCAGGATCTTTTCCTTCCGGATCAAGGGTGGCAACCTTCTTCACCAACTCGTCCCTGAGGTCTGCAGCCGACATGGCCACCGGGGCGTTGCTGGAGTAGACGAAGTACCAGAATTGGTAATTGCACCGCAGTTCCGGATCGCCCCGCAGGGTGTTGAACATCTCCACCCACCAGACTGGACTGCTCGCGGTGCCGTGCACGAAGACGACGGGAATCCTGCCCGGCTGGTAAGGCTGCGTCAGGTAAAGACCATTTGGCACCCGGTTGAATTCCTTCCCGAGGAAGGCGCTCGTCCCAAACCCCCAAATCGACGCTCCTTCGAGGATGTAGGCAAGGGGGGTGGTGAGGTCTGCTTCTAAAGGAATCAGACGGTTGTTGACGACGATGGCGGAGTCGTCATAGGTCGAGTGGAGCTCAAGGGTAGCCGCGGCGGTGCCGACGCTTAGTGCTGCGAGGTCCCCATGAATGCGCAGGAAGGCGGTAACCGGCACCGCCTGCCCCCCGAAGGGAGAATCCTTGTTCGCTTTCTTCAGTGCTATCAGCGGAAGGCCCATCCCGGGGGTCCTGTTGCGCACGGAGATGCCGCGGGCCGCATACTTGTCCGCGGGCTCGATGATGCTGAAATCCGAGAACTGCCATGGGAACTTCGTCTTCTCCAGGGTAATGGCGACCGAGCCGAGAGGCAGCTTACGCATCCCCCCCGCGAGGACGAGTCCGCCGTCTTCCCCGGTGGCAAGGGCGCGCCACAAGGAAAAGTTGTACAGGTTGCAGGCGTTGCGAAAGCGCTGGTCGAATGCCGTCGGCGGAGGTTCGCTCCGGTCGTCCAGCAGGAAGAGGTACGCGTAGATGGCAGAAAGAAGGAAATAGTCGGGCGCAAGCCCCTGATCGACCGGGTCGTTGCTTTTGGCGAGCCGCTCACCGCACAGATAGGACGTTTCGGACAGTGCATAGAGAAGATCTCGGCGCTGGTCGTGCAGCGCCCTGGCGTGGAGCGCCGCGATTGCCGCAGCCTGGTCCTTCTTGAACTGCATGAGCAGGTCGTACCGGTTGAGCACCGCCTTGGTCTGATCGCTCGCAACCCCCGCGCTCAACGGATTGGCGTAGGCATCGTGGTAGGACTGGCTGGGGGTGACCTCCTTTACCCCGATGGGGGTGACGCAAGCGGCCTGGAACGAGAGGAGCAGGAGCGGCACCACGACGCGCAAGAGAGATCGTATCGTCGTCGTTTTCTTCATCATTGTCCTCACCTCGCCATGCCGGGCAGTCCCTTGCGGATGCGGCGATTGAAGTCGGCGGCTCCGTCCGCGGCCTGGGCAGCGGCGTTGATGTAGCTCCTGCGCTTCAGTTCCTCGAAGGGCATGCTGGTATCGATTATGCCTCGCTCGTAGAGCATCTGGTCGACGTATCCGTTGACGACGATCCGCCAGTCAAATTTTGCATCCGGATTGAACTGTGCGGTATGCCCCCTGATGTTGGTCGTGCAGTTGCTGGTGAGGGCGTTGTACCACTCGGGTTGATGCTTGATGCTGTTGACCTCCTTGAGATAGGCGAGGGTTCCCAGGCCGCCATGGCGAGGAGACAGAGGGAAAGGAATATCGTGCCGCATGTGGCAAGAAACCTGGTCATGGGCCACTTCACTATTGAACTAAAAATGGGGGGAGTGTGTTGGGGGAACCGCTCCACAAAACATTACCATCCGCTGAAAAATTTGCGCCCTTACCGCAATGACAATCACACGCTCCACCCCCGGCACTCCGAGGAGAAAAAGCCTTGGCACCTGAAGACGGCATGGCTCCGTGTATTTCTCGACAGCCGTTGCCAGTATCAGTTGGCGCTACTATCAACAGCTTTTGAATTAGATATGTATAATTATAATGGCTGTGAGGCGGGATGAAGCACCCGCTCCGGATGGCGCCTGTCTTCTGAGCATGAGCACCGTTGAGTGCTGTCTGCTCCTGCAGTTCTACTCGGAGTTCACCTTGCTAGCAATGGCAGGCGACGACTTGTCCCGGTCCTGGAAACACAAGGCGTGAAGGAGCCACTATGAAACGAAAAGCGCTGTGGTTGCGGATTGCGACACTCCTGGCAGCCGTTCTCCTCGCCCTCCCCCTTCTGGCCCTGGCTCAGGACTCAGACAACACACCCCAAAAGAAGCTGTCGAAGGAGGAATTGGGCCAACTGCTGGCGCCAATTGCACTTTACCCCGATGACCTGGTGACGCAGATCCTGATGGCATCGACCTATCCGTTGGAAATCGTACAGGCGGACCGTTGGGTAAAAAGCCACAAGCAGAGCGCGGGAGAGCAACTGGCAAAAGACCTTGAAAAGGAAAGTTGGGACCCGAGCGTTAAGTCCCTCGTCCAATTTCCCACTGTGCTGGCCGCGATGAGCGACAAACTCGACCTGACTACAAAGATCGGCGATGCCTTCCTCTCCCAGCAGCAGGACGTTTTGGAAACGATCCAGGAATTGCGGAAAAAGGCGCAGGCCGCGGGTAACCTGAAGTCGACCAAGGAGCAGGTAGTGGTGGTGGAAAAGGAGACCATCATCATCAAGCCAGCCGATCCTCAGGTAATCTACGTCCCCAGCTACAGCCCGACCGTCGTGTACGGGACCTGGCCATATCCCGCATACCCTCCAGCCTATTACTATCCGCCGCCCCCCCCTTCTTACCCGGCGTATCATTTTGCCGCAGGCATGGCAGTAGGGGTTGCCTGGGGGTATGCCTGGGGGCACAGCGACTGGCACGGGCAGGAGGTAACGATCAACCACAACCAGAACGTCACTCTCAACCGCAACATCGACCGCAGCAAGTATGAAAACCGTCAGGGGGGGAACAGTACCTGGCAGCACAACCCGAGCCACCGCAAGGGGGTGGCCTACAAAGATGGCGCCACGGCCAAAAGGTATGGACAGTCCCCGGCACGCTCGACGGCGGCGAGGGCAGACGCCAGGGGGTACGGGAGCGGGCGTGGGGCTGGCACGGGCGCACGCCAGACACCCGGAGGCACGGGTCGCGTAGGCGAGCCTGGCGCAGCACGGGGCGCTGGAACATCAAGTAGGGCCGCCGGTTCCACAACGCGCACCGCAGCCTCCTCCCGAGGCGGGCGTGACAGCGCATTCGGTGGCGGTTATGGTAGCGGCACGCAGGAACGGGTAGCCAGTGACAGGGGGCGGGCAAGCCGCCAGAGCAGCTTCGGCAGCAGTGGGGCCTCCCGATCTGGCGGAGGATTTGGCGGCGGTTCACGAGGCGGAGGCGGCGGTTTCCGCGGCGGTGGCGGTGGTCGTCGCAGGTAAGGGGTGAACCTATTTCCGCGTACGGAGGAGACACACGATGGTGAAGACATTCCGGGAAAAGCGCATATGCTTCGGTCTGCTGCTGGCTATACTATTGGCCCTTGGCTGCGCGGCACACGCCCTGGGGGCATCTCCCTCGCAAAAGCAAAGGACCTTCGACTCCGCTGAGGAGGCCGTGAAAAGCCTGATCGACGCGGTAAGAAGTAGGGATTCCGGGGAAGTTCTTGCCATTCTCGGCCCTGGGTCGCGGGAGATCGTCACTTCCGGGGACCCCGTGGCCGACAAGTCCGGCAGGGAAGAATTCCTCAGACTGTATGACGAAAAGGCGGTAATCGAAGGGGCAGGTACCGGTAAAGCACTCCTGTCCATCGGAAAGGAGGGTTATCCCTTTCCTATCCCGGTAGTCAAAAAGAGCAGAGTGTGGGTCTTTGACGCCAAGGCAGGAAAGGAGGAGCTACTGAACCGCAGGATCGGCCGCAACGAGTTGAAGGCAGTCGACGTCCTGCACGCCTACGTGGACGCCCAACGTGAATATGCCGCCATGGATCCGAACCATAACGGAGGAGAGTTCGCCCAGAAGATCCGCAGCACTCCGGGGAAAAAGGACGGGCTCTATTGGGAAGCGAAGGACGGCGAGGACGAGAGCCCCCTCGGTCCGTTGCTCGCCCAGGCAGCAAGGGAGGGGTACCGCGCGACAAACGAAAAGCGTATCCCCTACCACGGATATCTCTTCAGGATCTTGACAGCCCAGGGCAAGAATGCCGACGGGGGGGCCTTTGACTACGTAGTAAACGGAAAAATGGCCCTTGGCTTTGCTCTGGTGGCGTACCCGGCACAATACGGCTCGTCCGGCGTCATGACGTTCATCATTAACCAAAAAGGTATCGTCTACCAGAAGGACATGGGACCGGACACCGGCAAAGTTGCGGCAGCCATCAAACTTTACAATCCCGACAAGAGCTGGAAGAAGGTGGAACCGGATACATCTGTAGCGGGAGACGCAACGGGAAGATGAAGAGATCGCGAGAGATGTGCGAGCAGGGGATGCCGTCATAGCCATGCCCTGCGTGCCTTCGGCAGACCGCTGGAACCGGTCTTCAAATCTGTCGGCGCCGTCGTGGGATTGGAGGCCCCCTCAAATGGTACTTTTCAGGCTGGGCTAAAGCTTCACTGCAGATGTCAATTGCTGAAATACCAACTTTGCGCCGTAGTTTGTCAGATGGTTTGTATCGCGGTACAGCGGGTTCAAACCTGAAGTGTGCCCGTTAAAGCACTGGGCATCACCACATCCAAGTCCTATCAGGCGGTCCCTCTCGTTGAACAAGGTAAATTTTGGTGCCTGAGTCAACATCTCGATCCGGCTGTCGACGTAATCTGCCGCAGCCTCCTTGACTGTTTTGACCTGATCGACCTTATTGAGCATTGCCGCACGCATAGGCTCGACAGAAAGGGAATATCTCGGGGTGAAGAAGATGACATGGGCATTGAGTTGAAGCATATGGTGGATCAAAGCTGACAAGTAATCCATGTCCTTGCGCAGCAACTCCTTGTCGCTATGCCCCGTATGACTGTAGTACGCGCCGATAACTACGATATCGTCAAAACGATTTTTTTCGATCACTTCTTCAAGAAGGCGCATTGCCTTGCCACATTGCCCCCCGTTCACCCCCGCCTGACTCGGAAGGAATCCGCACCCGCCGACTGAGAATTGCCAGGCGTCCAGCTTCTCGATCGTGACGTACCTGCGGAATTCGGCCGAGTAATCTGCACTGTGAGAATCCCCGACCAGCAGTATTTTTTTCGCATCCGGCTCAATGTTAACTCTGCCGATGCTGGCCCCTTCAGAAATGCACAGGTTACCATCCACTCCTTCGGGAGAGACAGGTATGAGCGCGGCGGATTCGAAATAATCCCTCGGAAGGGTGCTTGGTGCAGTCCTGGCTGTGAAGCCGTTTTTAGCGTGCCCGGCAAAACCCGTTGCCAGGAAGAACACGGTGCACACGGCACCATAGCGGAAGATCTGTGCGCGGGAAAAACGGCGACGATCCCTGAATGGCGTCTCAACGTACTTCCAAGTCAGATATGCGAGGATTGCCGTAGCAAGCACTAGCGTTGCTAACAGAAGAAAACTTGGCTCGTTGAGACTCCTATGCCTGGCAAAGGCAAACAACGGCTGGTGCCATAAGTATGCGCTGTAGCTTATTAGCCCAACACCAACGAGGTGCTTACTTCCCAGAAGCCTGCCAACGAGAGTTTGAGGCGTTGCAGCTACGATGATGAGTGCTGTGCCGATCGTCGGTATAAGTGCATACACGCTTGGAAAGGGAGTTCCCTTGTCGAAGGCGCATACGGCGTATGCAATCAAGGAGAGACCGGCGAAGCTAGCGAACTGCTGTGAGCAGTTGACTTCATCACGTGCAGAGTCATTGCCGGAGAGATAGAACGCGGCGAAAACGCCGATCAGTAGTTCCCACACCCGAGTAGGCAGCAAAAAGAAAGTGAAGGTCGGATGCGCCAGCGAACCCCACTGCGCTATACCTAGACTTATGACAGCCACCACAGCGAATATCGTGACTATCCACCGCCTGCCCACCTTCCACGTCAGCAGCAGGACGATTGGAAACAGCATGTAGTATTGTTCTTCTACAGCCAGGCTCCAGGTGTGTAACAGCGGAACCAATTCAGTAGAGGCGTCAAAGTATCCACTTTTGAGAAAGAAAAAGACGTTCGAAGAAAAGCCCGAAACAGCAACCAAGCTTTGTGAAAACACCTTCATGTCCGAGGGGAGCAACCAGAGCCAGGCAAACGGTAAACAGGCAAACATCACGACAAAGAGCGCCGGCAGTATCCGCCGCGCTCTGCGCTCGTAAAAGCTCGCCAGCGTGAAGGTGCCGGCGCGCTTCTCAGCAAGTATGACAGAGGTTATCAAGTAGCCGCTGATGACGAAAAAGACGTCAACTCCGACAAATCCACCTGAAAATAGTCGAAAGCCTGCGTGAAAAAGTATGACCGGGATGACTGCCAAAGCACGCAGCCCGTCTATCTCTGGTCTGTATTTCATAGCTCCTGCCACCTGTAAATCCCTCCACCGGGTCGCAATGCTAGTTCCCCTGTCGGCCAACGTCAACTGTTTTCCCGGCCAATGACAGATTTACCTTTCGTCGATGTCAGGGCGGGTGGCGGCTGAGCGCTTAGGTGGATTCTATTCTTAATTGCACCAGTTGATGTAAAAGCAGGACATGACAGGCAAATCTGGTAGTGTGTGAAGCGCGACCAACACATACCCCAGGAGGAGCCCGCCATGTCCCACACGCATCTTACAGAAAATGAGCGATATGTCATCAGCCATTTGAAGGTGGCGAAATTTAGCCTTCGCGAAATCGGCCGTAGGCTTGGACGCCATCACACAAGCATCATGCGCGAGATTGCGCGCAACGGCCCGACATACCCCGATGGAGTTTACTGGTACACCTTCACGCATGGCACTGCGCTTAAACGTCGTCACCAGCCCAGGTCTTTCCGGCGGCAGGACAACGCCGATCTGGTCGCTTACGTTGAAGAGAAATTGATGCTGGATTGGCCACCTGAAGCCATTGCCGCCAGGCTCAAAATGGATTTCCCAATGGACCGGGCGATGCGCATCAGTCATGAAACCATCTACCGCTGGATTTACCTAGACGCCAGAGAAGGTGGCGAGCTTCACAAGCATCTTCGCCGTCGGAGGCGGAATCGCCGTAGGCAAACGCGCTACTGCGCAGGACGGCGGTTCATTCCGGGTCGAGTCTCAATTAAGGAGAGGCCGGCAGTAGTTGGTACCAGAGAACGATTTGGGGACTGGGAAGGCGACACGCTGCACGGTGCGAAAGGCGCAGGAAACCTTGCCACGTACGTTGAGCGCAAGAGCCGCTTTTTACTTGCCGCAAGACTCGCAGACAGAAGGGCCGCAACCATGACGGATCATAGCGCGAGGTGCTTCAGCCCTCTGCCCGAGATCCTCTGCCAGACAGTAACCGTTGATAACGGTAGTGAGTTTGCGGAATTCAAAGATCTGGAAACTAAGACAGGGCTTACCGTGTATTTCGCGGATCCTTATGCGTCTTGGCAGCGTGGCACCAATGAGAACACAAACGGCATCTTGCGGCACTACTTTCCGAAGGGGTTCGACTTCAGGACCCTATCAGAGGAAGAAATTCAGCAGGTCGTGAAACAGGTCAACGATCGACCACGAAAGTGCCTCGGCTACCGGACTCCTGCGGAAGTTCTGCGTGCATCATTCGGTGGTGCATTTACAACTTGAATTCACCTTAGGCTGGACGGGGCGAGGGGGACAGGCACCTTCTAATGGGAGGCGCGAGGGGGACAGGCAGCTTCTCATGTGCAGAAGCGCTGAGGACTGGATCGGAAGGAACTGTACTGCTTAAAATGCAAGGGGACTGGCACCTGCGGAGCCAGTCCCCGAAAAACAGTGGTGCAGAAGACGCAAAAAAGGGATTGGCCATATCAGCCGATCCCTTTAAATTTGTTTGGTTGCGGGGAGAGGATTTCCCTCTGACCTTCGGGTTATGAGGGACACTGCCTCTAGGTCGTCTTCCCCTATCATTCAGTAACTTACAGCAATTTTGCTCAGTTGTCTATCACGCCTCGGCTTGCCATGTCACCATGTTTGCCATATTTTCCAAATTTGGTGTACAAATTGGTGTGCAGCTATCAGCATCGCGGAGAAAGTCTGACAGGTAGAAACGCGGTCCATGTGGAGCGTCCACGAGGGGAATTGGGGATTGAGCCCGTACTAGGCAATGTATAAGTGATAGAAAGCAATACACACGGCCGCCTCATCAAGACCACCCTCCTCACCCCTGTTCATCGGACCAGAGCTTAGTCTGTTGACATTGAGGTTCGTTTATATTATCGTAAAGTCCCTCACATGCAAGGTGTTCTGACTATTGAGTATAAGCCACATCCCCTTAAGGCATCATGCGATGTCTCTTCAGTGAAAAAAGCTAAAGAATCTACTGCTCGCGACAAAGTTCACCACCCGGAATCGATCATCTACCCTGTTCCTTGGTAATCCCCTGCGAAGGAAGCCAGGGAGTGCACTCGACCACCAATAGTATTTAATAACAAAAGAAATGTAATGAGTCATAGGATACTGCTTATACTTCCTGCATATAATGTCGAGAGGGGATTCGAGGATATCCTTTCGCAGGTTCCACGGTCTCATACACTCATCGTAGACGACGGGAGTTACGATAGCACGTATGAAGTGGCGATGGATCTAGGATTTTCGGTTGTCCGACATACTGCGAATCTCGGTGTTTCAGCTGCGATCAGAACCGGCGAGTCCTATGCTAGGCTCCATGATTACACCCACGTGATCCTGATGGACGCTGATGGCCAACATCCACCACACTTGCTGGATACCTTCCGCCATGCGCTAAGCAAGTCCGACTTTGTTCTCGGTGATAGGTTTGGACATCTCGAAGGCATCCCCCCACAAAAAATTGCTTCTAACTTGTTTGCCTCTCTTCTGATCGATGAAGTAGTGGGAGTATTTATAAGAGACGTATCGTGTGGCTATCGCGGATACAGGTTAAGCCAGAGAACATCGCGAAATGTAATAAGTGGTTATAGTGAGATTTACAGGAAGGTGATTTTCAATGCGCTCACAGGTGTCATGCCTATGAGGATCCCTGTACCGGCTATTTACGATACCACCTTTCCGGTTGCTACCAAACGCAGCGAAGTGCTCGCCGTGTGTAATGCACTTTCACTTTTTGTTGCTGACAATCCTCTTCTCGCACATATTTTGGACTTAGCCAACACCAGAGAAAATATCACTGCACAAGTTGGACCCGCATCATTTTCAGCTCTGTATTACCCGGATTTTGACTCATATGTCTTTACTACAGATACATCACAGGCGATTGCACTCTATGGCGATTAGAAGCATCGGGGTCATTCCCGATGGTACCAGAAGATGGGCGGCGCGAGAGGGAATCAGTTTGCCCTGCAGTTACGCCCACGCCTTTAAGAATTTGACTAAACATATCGATGCGCTCTCCAAACGCGGCGTCAGACACATTCATGTGTACATGTTCAGTCTCTACAACCTCAAGAGGATTCGGGACGAAATTGACGCCTGTCTGGATGCTGAATGTGAATTCATCGACAACCTTGTTGCCAGAGAAATCCCAATAGCTGTTTATGGCGACATAGAGGCTATGAGGGATGCTCACGCACGCATTGCAGAAATAATGGAAAGGCTCCGCTACGTCCAACATCCCGAGGGCGATGCAACCACCGTCCACCTATACATAGGCTACTCTTTTGAAAATCATCTACGCGCACTTTTGGCCGGGAAAAGGGAGATTTCATCCATAGTGGAATCACTGGCAGCCGAAAGAATTGACCTACTTATTCGTACCGGGGGAGCATCAACTTTAAGTGATTTTCTACCTATTCATTCGAGGTATGCGCAACTGCATTTTCTTCCGGCTTTGTTCAATGATTTTACTGTACGTGAACTGATATCGATATGCGAGCAACATGATGCTGCTTCAAAAGCCTACAAATACGGAGAGTGATACGCACGCTTATTCTGTGTGTCTGATGAGCATAAGGTTGTCTTTTATGCCCTTGTGGCATTTGGTGCCTTGTTAGCATCCGCCGTAACCCAAACCTGGGATCGAATTCACTACCGAAACATTGCCGCAACCGGTGAAAAACGAGGTTCTCGTGAGATGTTAGTGCAGAATTACCCCAATAAATACCGGAAGCGCCATTGAAAAAGTTCAGAAAACGGCTTTAGGAGTGTCTTGCGCTTTTCCGGTCATGCCGGAGATACCTGCCGTGGCAGCATAGGCACCTATACACCCGTCTTCCAGCCCTCCTTTGCTGCGAGACAGCGACAACAGATTTAAAGTTACAGGAGTTAGATGATGTCGATGCCAACTTTTCCCTCTGAAATAGATGAGGACGAGGCTTCCGCGCCCATAATGCCCGTTGTAGAGAATCTTGGTCCCCCTCCAGGAGATAAGATTCTTGCGACGTTCCGTTTCGACTCTATCTATTCTGATTCGTTGGTCGAGATCACTCTTGTGTCCTCGAAGCCGTTCACTGTGTGCTTCAACTGCAAAATCGTCCATGTAGCCGTTGGAGTGTGCAGTGACTATGTTGGCAGCAGAATGAACTCCGTGCAGAAGGATGGCAGTTACAGGATCGTGTTCCATTCACTCGGATGCATCAAGCAACTCTCCGTAGAATCACCACACGGTGATGGTCCACATGCGTCCTACGGGATGCGTTGGTTCCCTTTCGTCTCATCCTCCATTCAGTGCGCAATCACGGCTAATCTTGCAATCGCCTGCGTTGTTCTGGACGCCCCGGATGCCTTCCGCCTGATTTGGTACTCGGCAGATGTTAAGGACCCGGACTGCAATAAAGCTATGCTCAGTCATTCGTACGCGCCTGATCGTTCAAAGTATGTCTTCATGTGGGATGACGATACGGCTCCTGGTGAGTACAGGATTTCTTCTCAGATTCGGCTTGGTGGGATGATTCTACTTAAGGCACTCAATATACCGATGTACTACGGAATCCTGACGTTGATTGGTACTGCAGCGGCCTCGTTCCAGTCGAAATCTCTTGCTCTTGGTGCAGTAGTGGCAGCTTGGCTCTTTCTTTTGCGTCAATGGTCGAGTCTGGCGCTACCACAAAGAAACATATTACTCACACGAATTTACCAGGCAGGCGGGCTCGTCATTGCCGCATGGACGCTGATGTGGGTTTACTGTGGGTGGGCAGGACTATCAGCGATAGTTGCAATTTCGCTTGCTTACTACCGGCTCAGCGAGGTCATGAACGACTTTTCTTTTGTCGGACGACTTCCTCCCCATTGGGAGCAGCATTGGTCGCAGTCTGTTTATGTGGCAGACCTTTCGCAAAAGACATCGCTGAGAAATAAACAACTTGTGCCACAATTGCCTGAATCACCAACAACTGGGATGAAACAAGATCCGTGGGGTCGCACTTGGACATCGGACAGACAAGCGACGTAACGGCAATGTGTGGATCCAAACGAAGGTGCATAAGATGGTGCACAGAACGCAAAAAAGGGATCAACCTTTATTGGCTGATCCCTTTGATTTTGTTTGGTTGCGGGGAGAGGATTTGAACCTCTGACCTTCGGGTTATGAGCCCGACGAGCTACCAGACTGCTCCACCCCGCGTCATCGTTCGAACTCAACCTTTATACTAAATACCGTTCCCTTAGTCAAGGAAAACATTACTGTTTTTCACTTCTTGCTGCTCAGCCGCTGGCGCACTACCTCGAAAAGCATTATTCCTCCGGCTACGGAAGCATTTAGCGAGTTCACCCCTCCCTGCATCGGGATGCTCACTATCTCGTCACACCCTTTGCGCACGAGAGGTCTTATCCCTCCACCTTCTCCGCCTATTACCAGCGCTACTGGGCCAGAAAGATTCTGCTGATAGATGGTTCCCCTGGCGGAGCCGTCGGCTCCGTAGATCCAGAAGCCGGCAGCCTTCAGCGCTTCGAGCGCCTGCGAGAGATTGGTCACCTGCGCTACTGCTATCGTCTCGGTGGCGCCGGCAGAGGCTTTGTCGACTGCAGCTGTGACGCCTGCGGCGCGGTCTTTCGGTATCACTACTCCGTGAGCCCCTGCGCAGGCGGCGCTGCGGATCAGGGCGCCGAGATTGTGCGGGTCCTGCACGCTGTCGAGAAGAAGGATCAGCGGGTCGGGCTCGCTCTTCGCCTTTTCGATCAGGTCTTCGAAGTCGACGTAGTGGTATGGCTCGACCTTGAGAGCAATGCCCTGGTGGTGGTCGGTGCCGCACAGGCGGCTGAGATCCTGCTTGTCCCGCTGTCGCACGGGGACCTTGCGCTCGGCCGCCAGTTTCAGCAGGCGCTCCATGCGCTTGTCGGCGCTGGTGCCCGCTACATACAGCTCATATACCTGGCGGGTGCCGCGCATCGCTTCTATTACGGGATTGAGGCCGTAGATTATTTCTTCTTGCTTCGACATGCTCTGGGGCCTCTGTTTTGGTGGGACGTGGTGGATCACTGTTCAATGCTGACTGAGGACACCCATCCTCACCCTGTCCCTCTCCTTGAAGGAGAGGGGACGTTGGGGAAGGTATCGCGGCTAAAGGGCTGCGCCTTCCCTATACTCTGCTCTGTTTGCTACTGGTTTCCCAAAATCTCCGCAACGATCATCTCCGCGGCTTTCACCGGGTTTTCGGCTGCCGCTATCGGGCGACCGATCACCAGATAGTCGGCGCCCTTTTTCACCGCTTCGCCAGGTGTCATTATGCGCTTCTGGTCGTCGGTGGATGAAAAGCTCGGACGGACGCCTGGGGTGACGATCAGGAAGTCTTTGCCGCAGGCTTCACGGATCAGCTCTACTTCGTGCGGGGAAGCGACTACACCGTCGACGCCGGCGCTCTTGGCGAGCTTTGCAAGCTTCACCACCATTTCCGGCACGGACAGCTCTACGCCGATCCCGCGCAGCGTCTCCTCGTTGGAGGAGGTAAGGACGGTGATCGCAAGGACCTTAGGACGGTCCTCGCCGCTGAACTCCTTGTCGAGCGCTTCCATCGTCTTCGACATCATCTCGTAGCCGCCCATTGCGTGGAGGTCGCAGAGCTTGACGCCGAGGCGTGCGGCTTCGAGGGTGGCCATGGCGACGGTGTTGGGAATGTCGTGATATTTGAGATCGAGAAAGATCTGGCCGCCACGCTTCTGGATCAGTTCAACTGCGGCAGGCCCCATGGAGGTGAAGAGCTGCTTGCCGATCTTGAACATGCCGACGTGCGATGCCAGCAACTCCCCCCAGCGCTCCAGCTCGTGGGCGCTCTTTACGTCCATCGCGAAGATGATTTTCTCTATGGCTTGTTCTTTGGTCATTTGATGCGGTTTCCTTTTTCCTCTTCCTCCACCGTACATGACGGAGGAAAAGGAACCCCATCCCCACCCTGTCCCTCCCCTTGAAAGGGAGGGGACGTGAGGGAGGGGGTGTTGGCTAAAGAGGATCTGCCTTTGCTATCCTCGCTGTCTTTGCAGCTTCGGCTGCGACACTGTTGCTTTACGCCTTCAGTGCTTCCTCGACGGCTTTCTTCACCTTCTCCACAGCATCGGCGACCGGGAGGATTTCGACTTCCCCTCCCCTTCTCTCCTTGAGCTCGACGTTGCCGTTTGCCAAAGCCTTCGCACCTACCACTATGCGCAAAGGGATGCCGATAAGGTCTGCGTCCTTGAACTTGAAGCCGGGGCGCTCGTCGCGGTCGTCGAGGAGGACTTCCACGCCTGCCTGCTGCAGCTCTTCGTAGATCTTCTCGGCGGCTTCCTTCACGGCTTCGTCCTTCGCGCCGATGACGGAGACGATGCAGTGGAACGGGGCGATGGGGATCGGGAAGATGATGCCGTTTTCGTCGTGGTTCTGCTCGATGCAGGCGGCGACGGTACGGCCGACGCCGATGCCGTAGCAACCCATGTAGATCACCTGCTCCTTGCCGTCGGCGTCGAGGAAGGTGGCCTTCAGCGCTTCGGAGTACTTGGTGCCGAGCTTGAAGACGTGGCCGACTTCGATGCCGCGCCAGATCTCCAGCGTGCCGCTCTCGCAGCGCGGGCACGGGTCGCCGAGGACGACGTTGCGGATGTCGGCAAAGGTGGCGACCTTGAAGTCGCGGTCCAGGTTCACGTTCTTCAGGTGCATGTCGGCTTCGTTTGCTCCGACCACGAAGTTGTGCATCCCCTGGACGGAAAGGTCGGCGACGATGCGCACCTTGAGGCCGATGGGGCCGGCATAGCCGGTCGGCGCGCCGGTTACGTTCTGCACCACTTCGTCGTTGGCCATCTCGATCTCGTTGCAGCCAAGAACATGCTTCAGCTTGATCTCGTTGAGGTCGAAATCGCCGCGCAGCAGCGCCACGACCGGCTCGTTGTCCGCCAGGAGCACCAGGGTCTTCACCACCTTGGAGGGATCGACGTCGAGGAAATCGGAGACTTCTTCGATGCTCTTCTTTCCCGGGGTGGCGACGCGCTCCAGCGGGCGCGGGTCGGCGTGCTCGACGGCGGCTGCCCTGCGGGACTCGGCCTTCTCCATGTTTGCCGCGTACTCGCAGGCGGAGCAGGAGACGATGGCGTCCTCACCGGAGTCGGCAAGGACCATGAATTCGTGGGAGGAGGTGCCGCCGATGGAGCCGGTGTCTGCCTCCACCGCGCGGAACCGGAGCCCGCAGCGCTCGAATATGCGGCGGTACGCCTTGTACATCTTCGCGTAGGAAACGTCGGCACCCGCCTCGTTCACATCAAAGGAGTAGGCGTCCTTCATGATGAACTCGCGGCCGCGCATAAGGCCGAAGCGCGGGCGGATCTCGTCGCGGAATTTGCCCTGTATCTGGTACAGGTTGATCGGCATCTGGCGGTAGGAGCGGATCTCTTTACGCACGAGGTCGGTGATGACTTCCTCATGGGTGGGGCCCATGCAGAACTCCGCGTCCTTGCGATCGTGGAAGCGCAGCAGCTCCTTGCCGTAGAATTCCCAGCGCCCCGACTCCTTCCAGAGCTCAGCCGGCTGCACCGCGGGCATCAGGAGCTCGATGGCGCCGGCCCGGTTCATCTCCTCACGGACGATCGCCTCGACCTTGCGGATGGAACGAAGCCCCAGGGGGAGGTAATTGTAGATGCCGGCTGCGAGCTTGCGGATCATGCCGGCACGCAGCATCAGCTGATGGGAGATCACCTCTGCATCGGAGGGGGTCTCCTTCACGGTGGGGATGAAATACTGGGAATAGCGCATGTTGTAGACCTCTTCCTGGACAATTGATTTCAAAAAAATAAAAACTATCCGCAGATCGCGCAGAGTTCGCAGATTTTGAACCCCCAAGGGGTCGAGTATCTGCGGTATCTGTGTAATCTGCGGATAGAAGAACCTGCCTTTGATTCTATTACTTCTTTACCGCCCGTTCCACTTCTTCGATGAGGGCGTTGGCCATTTCCGATTCGGGGACCTTCCGGATCACCTCGCCGTGCTTGAAGAGGAGCCCCTCCCCTTTTCCGCCGGCGATGCCGAAGTCGGCTTCCCGCGCCTCACCCGGGCCGTTCACCGCGCACCCCATGACGGCGACCGTTATCTCTTCCTTTACATCCTGCAGCCTGCGCTCGACTTCTTCCGCCACCGGGATGAGATCGATCTGGCAGCGCCCGCAGGTGGGGCAGGAGACAAAGTTAATGCCGCGCTTTCTGGCGCCGACCGCCTTCAGTATGTCGTACGCCACCCGCACCTCATGAACCGGATCACCGGTGAGGGAGACGCGCATGGTGTCGCCAATCCCGTCGGCGAGGAGGATGCCGAGGCCGACGGCGGACTTGATGGTGCCGGAAAATACGGTGCCGGCTTCGGTGACGCCGATGTGCAGCGGGTAGTCGATCGCAGAGGAAAGGAGGCGATACGCCTCGACGGTGCGCATGACGTCGGAGACCTTGATGGACACCTTGATCTCCTGGTAGCCGAGCTCCTCGAGAATACGCACGTGGCCCAGGGCGGACTCAACCAGCGCTTCGGCGGTGGGGTGCCCGTATTTCGCGAGGATCTCCTTCTCCAGGGAGCCGCCGTTTACGCCGATGCGGATCGGCACCTGGCGCTCCGCGGCGGCCTTGACGACCTCGGCGACCTTCCAGCGCTCCCCGATGTTGCCGGGGTTGAGGCGCAGCCCGTCCACACCTGCCTCCAGCGCCTTCAGCGCGAGGCGGTAGTCGAAATGGATGTCGGCGATGAGAGGAAGGGAGCTTCCCGCTTTGATGGTGGACAGGGCCAGTGCGGCGTCCATATCGGGGACCGCGCAGCGCACGATCTCGCAGCCGGCGGCGGCGAGACGGACGATCTGGTCCAGGGTCGACTTGGTGTCGCGGGTATCGGTGGAACACATCGACTGGACCGAGACCGGAGCTCCCCCGCCGATCTTCACATTACCTATCTGAATCTGCCTGGTCGGTTTTCTCATAGCGGAGCATAGTAGCTAAAAGAGGAGTGAAAAGCAAGCAAACCGAAAGCTGTAGAAAGAGATGACGGGAGTGCTGCACACGCATCCAATGTGGAACCAGCTCTGACAGATGAAGTTACATTGCGGCGGCTCGACCAGTGATCGTCTCGATCGATCTGCGCGCAATGCAACTCATCCTTTACTCCTGCCTCCTGGTGAATGTACCCATAAGCTCTGCAGTGGCAATGGTCGAGTTCCTGATGGCCTGCTCAAGAACCTGCGCTGTGGCCGCCGGTGAGAGTTCGATCTTGTGCTTCAGCGCGTAGAGACGGAAGAAATACCGATGCGTGCCGGAGGGGGGGCACGGTCCGCCGTAGCTCTTCTTCCCCCAGCTGTTGCTCCCCTGGATCGCTCCGCGCGGCACGCTGTCTTCGGCGATCGAGGTCGTTGTCGGCTCGATGTTCCACATTACCCAATGTATCCAAAGCCCCGCCGGCGCGTCGGGGTCGGAGACTACCAGCGCCAGAGACTTCGCCTCTTGAGGCACACCGCTTATCTCCAGCGGCGGATTGATGTCCTGCCCGGCACAACTGTATTTCGCGGGAATGGCCGCCTTATTCTCGAAGACCGGGCTCGTCAGTTTCATCTCGTTCATCTTCCTTGCCTCCTTTGCCTGTAGAGGGAGAGTACAGCAGAGTACCACGGCTAATGCCAACGTCGCTGAGAAGATTCTCCTGGGCACAATCCACACTCGCCTCATGTTTCACCTCGTTTAATTTCACCGGCAGGTCCCCGGTACATTCTACCCCGTGCAGAGGGTGGTGCAATTTCTCGGCGGAACGGAGTGAGGGGAAGTCATATTTGGCAAACAGGATCATCGAGTGATGGCGACATCTCGCACCACTGCCCGTTTCCGTCATTGACACTGCTCGCAATTACCTTTAAGTATGAAGCATGAAAAATAAAAGCAGCCGTCCCGAGAAGAGAACCATCCACGCATCCACACCGAAGTCCGAGCGCCCCAAAGCCGGTGCACCCCGCCGCCCGACTACTTCAGCAAAAGACGAGTCAGCACGTCCCCCGAGAGCAGCCTCCGCCGGCTCCCGCGAGCACGCGCACAAGGAGCAGCAGCGCCCTGTTGCAGGGAAGGCCGCAGTTGGGCAAAAGCACGCCGGACCGCCTAAAGGTGAGCGATTCGAAGCTGCCCGTGCAGACCGTGAGGCGCCGGCACGTCGCGCCCCTGATGCGGCACGACCAGCAGATTCCCAGAAGAGTGGCAGAAAATTCGGAGCCAAGCCTGCCGCAAGACCGGATCGCGCAGAGGTGACCGAAAAACCGTTCAGAGGGGAAGCTAAAGGTAGAAAATCTGACTTTACCGGGGCCGACCGCCACGACAAATCGTACACCAAGACGGCAACGCCGAAATCTGCATCTGGCGAGCGCCGTAAAGAGGGACTGTCGAGACAGTTGAATGCCGGCGGTTCCAAGCCTCAGGCTCGCACGGCAGGGAAACCGACGCAGGAACATCCCCAGTTGAGATCGGGGCAGACACTGGAGCTTTCGATCACCTCCATCAACGACGACGGCTTCGGGGTGGCCTACCATGAGGGTACCCGCGTACTCGTTGCGCACGCCCTGCCGGGCGAGCAGGTGGTCGTACGCGTTACCTACGTGGGGCGGCGCGAGGCGTTCGGCAATCTTTTGAAGTGCGTGAAGCCCTCTGGGGATCGCGTCAATGTCCCGCTTTGCAGCAAGGGGCGCACCTGTGACGGCTGCGGTCTCATGCAGATGCGCTACTCCTCACAGCTGGCGTGGAAAACTCAGCTTGTCCAGAGGCACATGCGCAAATACACGTCCCTCGCGCACGTCCCCGTGCACGAGACGATCGCCTCTCCGCAGGAATTCGGGTACCGCAACTCGGCGAAGCTCGTCGTCGCCGGGAAGAACGTCGATCCGGTTATTGGGATGTACAAGCGAAACAGCCACGACGTGCAGGAAAACCTCGATTGCCCCCTGCACCATCCTCTCATCAACAAGGTGGTGAAGGCTGCGAAAGTCGGGATTAAAAAGGGAAAGGTGCCGATCTACAACCCGAAGAGCGAGATGGGACTGCTGCGCTACCTGGTGGTCCGCGTCGCCCAGCCTGGCGACAAGGTTATGGTTGTCCTCGTCACCACAGAGGTTGGGTACAACGAGATACACCACCTGGCGAAGCACATCCAGAAGGAAGTGCCGGAGGTGATCGTGGTGGCACAGAACATCAACAACACCACCGGCAATGTGATCTTTGGGCAGCGCGACCGCTTCCTTACCAAGGCGCAGACCCTGCGTGCGCAGATTGGCAAGACCGCCTTTACGCTTTCGCCGCGCTCGTTTTTCCAGGTGAACAGCGGCGCCGCCCGCATCATCTACGAAAAGGTGCGCGAGCTGGCAGCGCTCAAGGGAACGGAGCGGGTGATCGATCTCTACTGCGGGATCGGCGGTATTTCCCTCCTTCTGGCGAAAGACGCCGCAGAGGTTGTGGGTATCGAAATGGTCGAATCGGCCGTCGTCGATGCGACCGAGAATGCGAAGCTGAACCGGGTGGAAAACTGCGAATTCGAAGCGGGAGACGCGGCGCGACTACTTGACGAGATCGGCAGCGAAGGGGGCGCCGACGTCATCGTACTCAACCCGCCGCGCAAGGGGTGCGATGAAAAGGTCCTGAAGAGCGCCGCCGCGCTGCAGCCGCAGAAGATGATTTATGTATCGTGCTCGCCGGAGACGCTGGCGCGCGATCTCGATATCCTTTCGCGGCACGGGTATCGGACGGTGCAGGTGCAGCCGGTAGATATGTTCCCGCAGACGGTGCATGTCGAGGATGTGGCACTACTGGAAAGGATCTAGACCTTTTTCGTCCGCAGATTACGCAGATTTTCGCAGATTTGAACCCACGCTTTGCGGTATTACGCACAGGCCGAAAGCACTGCCCCTTCCCTGCCTTTGTCAGGCAATCTGCGGAATCTGCGTAATCTGCGGATGAGATGCCTTTAGGGTCTGGTTTTAATCTGCGGTAATCTGCGTAATCTGCGGACAAAACTTTCTTTATGACGCTTATCGAAAAGGTAAAAGGTCTTTTTCCCCCGCACCTGCACCCGCGGCTTTTCATGGTCGGCGGTATGGTCCGCGACCTACTTCTCGGGGTAGAGTCGCAGGACGTGGACCTTGCCGGCGCGGTGCCACACGACGAACTCATCGCGCTCGGCTTCCGGCTGGTGCAGTCGAAAAGCACCCCGCCAATGTACTTCCGCTTCCACAGAGAGCTCGGCAAGATCGAGCTCACCCCCCTCTCCGACATCTCGGATCTCACAGACGACCTCTCGCGCCGCGACTTCACCATCAACGCCATCGCCGAGAGCCTCGACGGCACTATCGTCGATCCCCTTCGCGGCAGGGACGATCTCGCGCAGATGATCCTCAAAACGTGCAGTCCGGAAAGCCTCACCAATGACCCGGGCAGGATTTTCCGCGCCTTCCGTTTCGAGTCCGGTGGTTGGCGGCTGACAAAGGAAGATGAGGAAACCATCGCCAGCCGCGACTGGTCCGCAGACTTCGGCCGCCTGCCGGTCGAGCGCTTTTCGCAGGAGATGCTGAAGGCGCTCGGCAGGAAGGAACCCGCACTTTTCTTCCGGCGGTTGCAGGAGACGGGAACCTGCACTCCTTTTCTGCCCGAGCTCGCAAGGATGCCACACGTTCCCGCCGGCCCGGTGGAGCACCATCCGGAAGGGGATCTCCTGTCGCATTCGCTCCAGGTTCTGGAGCGGGCGGCTCAGTCGACTCCGGATGTCACGGCTCGCTTCTGCGCCTTCTTCCACGACTTCGGGAAGCTCGCCACACCGCCGGAGCTCTATCCGAAGCATCACGGGCATGAAGCTGCCGGGGCAGAAGCCGCGGTTTCCCTTTGCAGGCGGCTGAAACTTCCCGCGGCTTTGCAGCGTGCCTTGGAGTATGTCTGCAGGTCACATGGGAATGCGAACAGGTGGCAGGAGTTGCGGGTCGGCACCAAGATGCGCCTGGCGGTCGATGCGGTGAAGGGCGGGATATCGGAGATACTGCCGCTGGTGGTGGCAGCTGACTTTGGTGAGCCGCTCGATGGGTGGCACGACGCAGTGAAGATTGCGGCGCTGTCGACGGTGGAACTCGGGCTGGAGCCGGGATATTTCGACGAGGCCGGGATAGCGCCGGAAAAGCGGCAGGAGATCGTGCTGCAGCGAAGGATCGAAGCCTTCCGTAATGTTCAGAAAGGTTTGGCGGACCCCATCCCCACCCTGCCCTCCCCTTGAAAGGCTAATCCGAGAATTCCGGGGAACGCGTAGTATGTTCCAATGAAGGTCCGCACGAGGCTTCGCGTCCCCCCCCCCCTTTGCGAACGGTCTTCCGGGAATTCTGGGGAACGCGCTACAAAGAATCCGGGTGCCCCCACGCTGGAGCGTAGGCATCTTGCCTGCGATGGCGGCGCAGCCGCCACAGACCGCGCGGCTGGCGCCGCGGTACAGGCTGGGAAGCCTGTGCTCCAGCGCGGCGCCACTAGTGTCCCCTCACCTCAACGGAAGAGACCGGGCTGAATTCCCGGAATTCCCGGATGAACCTTCGCAAAGGGGGGAACGTTAGGCCTTCTGCAGTGCTTCGTGGCAATGTACCCACGCTGCGCCGGAAATCCCGTATGGCCCCTTGAAAGGGAGGGGGACTACCTACGTCCCGAAGCTTGCGCGAGCGACTCCCCCTGCTGCGTCTTTCGCTCCTTCATCCCGATTTTCAAAATTGACGAGTCGTAGATCATTTCAAACATGTGCTCGATCTTGAAAAAGGTCTCCAGCACAGTCGGGTCGAAGTGCTCGGGATGGATGCGATCGTCCCCTTTCCGAAAGACAGCCAGCGCTTCTTCGTGAGTAAACGGCGGCTTGTAGCTTCGCCGCGACCGCATTGCGTCGTAGCAGTCACATACCCGCACTATCCGCCCCGATAGCGGAATCCTCTCCCGCTTCAGATGCTTTGGGTACCCAGACCCGTCCCAGTTCTCGTGGTGCGACAGCGCAATCTCTCGCGCCATCTTCAGCCGCGGGCTGTCTCCGATTATCTCCGCGCCAAAGATCGGATGCCGGCGCATCAACTGCATCTCGCTCGGCGACAGGAGGTCTTCCTTCAAAAGAATGGTCGGAGGAATCCGGAGCTTCCCGACATCGTGCATCTGCGCCGAATACGAGATCTCCTCCACGAAACACTCGTCAAGTCCCATGTTCGCAGCAAGCGCCCCTGCGTAGCGATTCACCCGCTGGATGTGCTGCCCGGTGTCGGGCTCGGCCGCCTCGCACGCACGCGCCAGCGCCTCCACCGTGTAAATGAAGGCCTCCTCGGTGTCCTTCAGGTTGTCTGACACACTCAAGAGCGAGCCGATAGTCACAGCGGCGCCGCGCAGGACGGCGGCATCGTAGTCTGTCGCACGCCCTGGGTAGTTGAACGCCACGATGACGCCCGGAACCTCGCCGCTGATCCGGCAACTCACGAAGTTGAGGATCGATTCCTCCATCGCTGCCACCACATCGGCGTGGAAGTAGCTTTGGAAATCCTCGACACCCTCGCACACCTCCATCCAGTTCACAGCGACGGAGGTGTTCGCCTCCTCCACATTGACGAGACTGATGGCAAAACTCTGCGCGAGGCCGATGGTGATCTCCTCCGATCGTTCGACCAGCGCGCCTTGCCGCAGATGGAACACCCGTCCCTTGTAGCAATGGCAATCGGCGCCCTGTGAGGCGATGAAAACCCCGCTGGGGCCGCGCCTGCCGTTTCCTCCCAGGACCTTGCCGAGCACCTCGCGATAGAGCCGCTCGTTGGTGAAGCGCCTCCTCGAAAGCTGCTGAAGGGTCAGGTCCGTAAGCCCTAGCAGGTCGAGGGTTTGGCTTAGCGCCAGACGGGCCAGTTCGTCGTCAGACATGGCAAATCCCTTTCAGCGATTCGGATTTCTTTCCTCTTACCGCCACTTTATCGGATGCGCGGAAAAGCTTCAACAACTTATGCTTAATGAGACATGGGTCGAGGTGAACTGTAGGCCGGGATAAGCCGTAGGCGTTCCCGGCATTTGCCGCAAGGCGAAGGAGGGATGCCGGAAACGCTTCGCTTATTCCGGCCTACAAAGGCTACAGGGGCACAGAAAAAGCACTGCCCGGCAGGGAGGTCCCGGCCGGGCAGCACGATGTGGCTATCAATTTCAGTAAGACCTTAGCAGGCGGCGGCCGCCTCCACTTCCATGGCGGCAACTGCCTTCTGATATCCCGTCTCGAATGCCTTGCGGTTCAGCTCGACGAAGGCTGCGGGCACACGGGCCAAGACCGCTTTCTCGGCGCCTTCCTTCGTGACGACGCCGGTCAGCGCGACCATGGCGCCGAGTGCGACGATGTTTGCCACGATTTCGCGACCGACTTCGTTCTTCGCCGTGTTGATGATCGGGAAGGCGACGGTGTTGTAATTCCCCTCCGGAACCCGCTTCACGAGGTCGGAGTCGATCAGGAGCATCCCCCCTTCCTTCAAGTCGTGACAGTACTTGTCGGCAGCCTCCTGGGTGAGGGCAAGAAGGGCATCGACGACCGTCGCCTTCGGGTAGTCGATGGCGTCTTCGGAGATGATCACCTCCGACTTCGAGGCGCCCCCCCGCGCTTCCGGCCCGTAGCTCTGCGACTGCACCGCCTGCTTGCCGTCATAGATCGATGCGGCCTCGGCCATGATGACCCCTGCCAATATCAAGCCCTGCCCCCCGGCCCCGGAAAACCTGATTTCATATCGAGACATCGTTCCTTCTCCTTATCCTTTGCTGGCGCGCTCTATGACTTTGGCGTATTCGCTGATGTATTCCGGCTTCTCTTCCTTGTACAGCACGCCGGTCAGCACCTTCCCCTGGAGTTGCTCCGGGGTCATCTTCTCGGCAGCCTTCACCGGGACCGCGATGTCCTTCAGGCGGTTCATCATCTCGATGACCGACTTGAACTTGTTGCGCCGTCCGTAGGTCGTCGGGCAGTCGTCCAGGATCTCCACCACCGAGAACCCCTTGTGCTGCACCGCTTCCACGATGAGCTTGTCGATCTGGTTCGCGTGGTAGGCAGTGCCGCGGGCCACAAAGGTCGCGCCTGCGCCGATGGCCAGCTTTGCGATGTCGAACGCCGGATCGGGATTGCCGTACGGGGTGGTCGACGCCTTGGCACCGGTCGGGGTGCAGGGGGAGAACTGTCCACCGGTCATGCCGTAGATGTTGTTGTTCATGATGATGTACGTCATGTCGATGTTTCTGCGGCAGGCGTGGATGAAGTGGTTCCCGCCGATGGCGGTGCCGTCGCCGTCGCCACCGATGAGGATGACGTTCATCTCCGGCTTCGCCATCTTCACACCGGTAGCAAATGCAGCGGCGCGGCCGTGGGCGGTGTGCAGCGTACAGAAATCCATGTAGCCGGGGAGGCGCGAGGCGCAGCCGATGCCCGATACGATGGCGGTGTTGTTCTTCTCGAGCCCCAGGGTGTCGATGGCCCGGATGAGCCCTTTCATCACGATGCCGTGGCCGCAGCCGGGGCACCAGATGTGCGGCAGCTTGCCGCCGCGGATGTATTTGTCGTATTCAAAGGCCATCTTAGAGCACCTCCCTGATTTTCTGGGCGATCTGTCCCGGGTTGATCGGCTCGCCGTCGACGCGGAAGATGCCGTGCACCGGCGCCTTCCCTTCCACGCAGCGCTTCACTTCGCTGGTGCACATGCCGAGATTCATCTCCGGCGTGATGATCGCCTTCACCCTTGCGCCGAGTGCTGCGATCTGCTTGTCCGGGAAGGGCCAGAAGGTGCGGATGCGGAAGAGCCCCGCCTTGACCCCCTCTTTCCTGAGCTCGTTCACCGCAAAGCGGGCGGAACGGGAGGTGGAGCCGAACGCCACGACGGCGACCTCGGCGTCATCCAGGAGGTACTCCTCGAAGGTGACGATGTCGTCGATGTTGGCGGTCACCTTCCTGAGCTGGCGCTCCTCTTCGGCCTGCACCAGGGCGGCCTTCGTGGTGGGGAAACCGTCCTCGGCCTTGTTGAGGCCGGTCACGTGGAAGCGGTAGCCGGAGCCGAAGGAAGCCAGCGGCGGCACGTCGCCAAAGCGGGTGTCGTACGGCTTGTACTCTTCGGGGGGCACGCTCGGGGCAGTGCGGCTGATGACTTCAAGCTCCCCCGGCTCGGGGAAGACGATGCGCTCGCGCATGTGGCCGACGATCTCGTCCGGCATCACAAAGACCGGCATGCGGTACTTTTCGGCCAGGTTGAAGGCGCGCACCGTCTCCTCGAAAAGCTCCTGCACCGAAGCGGGGACGAGGCAGATGGCGGCATGGTCGCCATGCGTGCCCCAGCGTGCGGCCATGACGTCGGACTGGGACGGGCCGGTCGGCATTCCGGTCGAGGGGCCGCCGCGCATGACGTTGATGATGACGACGGGGACCTCGGCGATGCAGGCGTAGCCAATCAGTTCCTGCTTCAGCGAAAGACCCGGGCCGGAGGTCGCGGTTAGTACCTTCGCGCCGGTAAGGGATGCGCCGATGACGGCGGCCATCGCGCCGATCTCGTCTTCCATCTGGATGAACTTGCCGCTTCGCTTCGGGAGCTCAGCGGACAATACCTCGGCCACCTCGGTGGAGGGAGTGATGGGATAACCGGCGAAAAAGTTGCAGCCGGCATAAAGAGCGCCTTGGGCGGCGGCCTCGTTCCCCTGAAGGAACGCTACTTTCTTAGCCACGTACTACCTCCTTATTCAGACACCGTGATGGCAAAATCGGGACATCTGAGCTCGCACTGCATGCACTTGATGCACGCCTCCAGGTTCTTCACGCTCGCCACGAACCCCTTCATTTCCAGGACCTTCGTGGGGCAAAATTCCACACAGATGTGGCATCCCTTGCAGTACTTCTCAATGATTTCTATTTTAGGTAACTTCTTTTCCATGCTACCGGCTCCTTTGGCGTAACTGCTTGTAAGATCGGCAATTAGGCTCTCTTATAGCATATACAGTATACATATGGCAAGAAGACGTTTCCCGACGCTCCGTAAGGAAAAAAGGGGGGTATCCCCGCTCCCTCCGGCCTTACTGGCGGCGCCCCCAGGGGCGCCACCATGAAGACACGGGGACTGGCTCCTTTGTTAAAAGGTGCCTGTCCCCCTCCTATCCTGCACCACTGCACCACCCCTACTTCATGCTGTCGACCAGTTCCTTCACGGCAGCGACGGAGCTGTCGAAGAGCGCCTGCTCTTCCGCATCGAGGGAGAATTCCACGATCCGCTCCACGCCACCGGCGCCAAGGACGCACGGTACGCCGATGTAGTAGCCGTCGACGCCGAACTCGCCGTGCAGCATGGCGCACGCCGGCAGAAGCCGCTTCTGGTCGCGAAGGATCGCCTCCGCCATGCAGATGGCGCTGGAAGCGGGCGAGTAGAATGCGCTGCCGGTCTTCAGAAGGCCCACGACCTCCCCCCCGGCGTTCTGGGTGCGCTTGATGATGGCGGCCATGACTTCCTTCGCCTTTTTCGGGTCGTTGTACTTGCGCTCCAGCATCTCCATGACCGGGATGCCGTTCACGTTGGCGTAGCGCACGATCGGCACCATGGTGTCGCCGTGACCGCCGAGGACCATGGCGTTGACGTCGCGCACCGATACACCCAGCTCCCAGGCGATGAAAGAAGCGAAACGGGCCGAGTCGAGCACACCGGCCATGCCGATGACGCGGTTGGAGGGGAAACCGGTCACCCTCTGGCACAGGGTGACCATCGCGTCGAGCGGGTTGGAGATGACGAGGACAAAGGCATCGGGCGCATTGTCGCGGATCCCTTCCGCCACCGACTGCATGATCTTCGCATTGGTGGAGATGAGGTCGTCGCGGCTCATCCCCGGCTTGCGCGGCAGCCCGGCGGTGATGATGACTATGTCGGACCCCTTGATGGCGGTGAAATCGTTCGCCCCGCCCACGGAGACGTCGAAGTTGTCCACCGGGGACGCCTCGGCGATATCGAGCGTTTTCCCCTGCGGGAGCCCTTCCACGATGTCGAAAAGGACCACGTCGCCAAGTTCGCGCTGCGCTGCGAGTTGGGCCAGTACTCCTCCTATCTGCCCCCCGCCGATCAAAGAGATCTTTCTTCTTGCCATTTTTCGCCTCCTGTTGATTTGACCTGTCCCGGATCGCCTTCTGCTCGTTATAGCGGAAGATCGCCGATATTCCACACGGTCAGGATACATTAAATGCGTCCGCCGCCTCGTGCGAGGCGGCTTCTGCCATAACATGACTGCATATTCACCGAAAGCGGCCTACATATTCTCTATCAGGGCGTCTGCGAACTCGGAGCACTTGAGGAGGGTGGAGCCGGGCATCATGCGCTCGAAGTCGTAGGTGACGCGTTTCTGGGTGATGGTCTTGTCGATGGCGGAGACGATCATGTCGGCTGCCTCCTGCCACCCCATGTGCTCCAGCATCATGACGCCGGAGAGGATCACGGAGCCGGGGTTAACCTTGTCGAGGTTCGCGTACTTCGGCGCGGTCCCGTGGGTCGCCTCGAAGATGGCGTGACCGGTCACGTAGTTGATGTTGGCGCCGGGGGCGATGCCGATGCCGCCGACCTGTGCCGCGAGGGCGTCGGAGAGGAAATCCCCTTCCAGGTTCATGGTGGCGATGACGTCGAACTCTTTTGCGCGGGTGAGCACCTGCTGCAGCGCGATGTCGGCGATGGCGTCCTTGATCATCAGGAGCTTCTTCCACTGGCCGTTTCCGTGGGTCGGCATGAGGGTGAGCGCCTGCTCCACCTCTTTGACGATCTTTTCCTGCTGCTTCGGACTCATCATGTCGAAACCGGGGTCGATAAGACGGGCGTTCTCCTCGGCGGAAAGGGAGCCGTTCCTGTCCTGGTTGTCGATGATCCAGCTCTCCCGCTCGGTGACGATCTGGCTGCGGAACTCGTTCACCGCGATGCCGTACCCCCAGTCCTTGAAGGCGCCCTCGGTGAACTTCATGATGTTCCCCTTGTGCACCAGGGTCACGGAACGGCGCTTGTGGTCCAGCGCATACTGGATGGCGGCCCGGCAGAGGCGCTCGGAGCCTTCCTTGGAGATCGGCTTGATCCCGATGGAAGAGGTCTCCGGGAAGCGGATCTTGTTGACCCCCATCTCCTCCATGAGGAACTTCTTCACCTTGTCGCACTCGGCCGTGCCGACCATCCACTCGATACCGGCGTAGATGTCCTCGGTATTCTCGCGGAAGATGACCATGTCCACGTCCTCAGGCTTCTTCACCGGCGAGGGAACCCCCTGGAAGTAGCGAACGGGACGCAGACAGACGTACAGGTCGAGCAGCTGGCGCAGAGCCACGTTGAGGGAGCGGATGCCGCCGCCGATCGGTGTGGTGAGCGGTCCCTTGATCCCCACCAAAAATTCCTGGAAGGCGTCCACCGTCTCCTGCGGGAGCCAGGCCTGGTCCCCCATCTCACCCCTGAAGAGGTTGAACGCCTTCTCGCCGGCGTACACCTCCATCCAGCTGATCTTCTTCTTGCCGCCGTAAGCCTTCTCGACTGCAGCGTCGAATACGCGCACGGAAGCCTTCCAGATGTCGACGCCGGTACCGTCCCCCTCGATGAAGGGGATGATCGGATTATCGGGCACGTCGAGCACACCCTGCTTCATGGTGATCTTTCCGCCGGCGGGAACTTTCACATGTGTGTAGGCCATCTCCTCTCCTTTCAAACCTTTTGATGTCTGTAAAATCGGGTGTTTGCGCGATTTGCAGGTGATTATAACACGCCGTTGCCGCATCCCGGAAATCGGAAATTTTTGTATACAGTATACAAAGGTATGGGGGGTGTCAAGGGGGAAATCTTGACAGCGTTTTATGAAGGAGAAAGAGGCATTTACCTCTGATCAGGCTGGAGCGCTGAAGCGGGGCGACCGGCTGGCTGCCGATCGGGGGGCGGATTGTCAAAGAAAGCAGGTTAACCGATGCAGTAGCTGTCGGCACGATCAGGAAGGATAAAAGAAGGGCCGCAGGCGTCGCGCCCTCTCAAAGGGAGGGACAGGGTGGTTAATGTAGTCCACCCCAGACGCAGCCGCCCACCAGGGAATGCCGGAAACGCTAGCGCTTATTCCGGCCTACAAATGCAAGTGCGCCCCCCCATGGAGTCCCCTCCCTTTCAAGGGGAGGGACAGGGTGGGGATGGGAACCTAATGCAGCGGCCTCTCCAGCGCATACCTCCGAGCCTCGGCGACATCGTCGCGGCTGGAGTTACGTGGCACGCGCAGCACCTGCCCCGGCCAGAGGTGGCGCGGATCGCTGATCTGGTCGCGGTTTGCCCGGTACAGCAGGGGCCAGAGGTTGCGGTCGTTGTACACCTCCGGCTGCGCCGCGATGAGCGGCAACGACTGCCCTCTCCTCACCGTGTAGGAGGTGACGGGACGCTGCTCCTTCACGGGCTTCACCCTTTTGCGCGCAGCCTCGGCGGCCGCCTTGGCAGCTGCCTCCTCCGCAGCCTTTTGCTGCAGAAGCCGCGCCGCCTCCTCGAGCTCGATCTCCTTCTCCTTGCGCCGCTCCTCCGCGACGCGAGCAGCTTCCTCCGCAAGACGCGCGCGCTCCTCAGCGCGCCGGGCGGCCTCCGCCTCCGCTTTTTTGCGCACCATCGTTGCCTCCTGCTGGGCGAGGAGGAAGTACTTCTCAGCCTCCTTTTTCTCACCTTTTTGCAGGAGCTCTTCGGCTTTGAGGAAAGTGTCGCGGGCGGTGCGGTATTCGGCGGGGTAGATCTCTTCCGCCTTGGCGGCGGTGGCGCGATCCAGTGACGTGCGCGCCTCAGGGCGCCAGAGCGGCGGTGTGACCGCGCAGGCGCCTGCTGAGGCGATGATGAGGAGAAATATGAGGTGGCGCAGGGCCCTCAAGGCGCCGGCCCCTACTGCTTGGCCAGTCGGATGCCGAGTTCCCGCAGCTGCAGCGGGTCCACACCGGAAGGAGCCTCGGACATAAGGCAGGCGCCCTTCTGCGTCTTGGGGAATGCGATGACGTCGCGGATCGAGTCACTGCCGGTAAGAAGCATCATGAGACGGTCGAGGCCGAAGGCGATTCCGCCGTGCGGAGGGGTGCCGTACTCGAGGGCGTCGAGGAGGAAGCCGAACTTGCCGCGGGCGTTCTCGTCGGAGAGCCCCAGCATCTTGAACATGAGGGACTGCACCTCTTCCTGATGGATCCTGATGGAGCCGCCGCCGACCTCGTTGCCGTTCAGGACGAGATCGTATGCCTTCGCGCGGCAGCGACCCGGATCGCTCTCCACGTACTCCAGGTCCTCGTCCATCGGTGCGGTGAACGGGTGATGCACCGCGCACCATCTCTTCTCGTCGGCGTCCCACTCAAGGAGGGGGAAGTCGGTGATCCAGACGAAGCGGTAGTCGTTGGGGTCGGTGAGGCCAAGCTTCGCGGCGAGGTGGTTTCTCAGGCGCCCGAGGGAGTCGTTCACCACCTTCGGCTTGTCCGCCACGAAGAGGAGGAGGTCCCCCTTCTCTGCGCCGAAAGCCTGGTCCAGAGAAGCGATCTCTTCGGGAGTGAAGAATTTGGCGATCGGAGACTGCCACCCTTCCTCGGTCATCTTTACGTAGGCGAGCCCCTTCGCGCCGTAGATCTTCGCGAACTCGGTGAGGTCGTCGATCTCCTTGCGGCTCATGGAGGCGGCGCCCTTCACGTTCATACCCTTCACGATCCCGCCGCCCTTCACGATGTCGGCGAAAACCTTGAAGCCGGAGTTGACCACGAGATCGGAGAGCTCGACGAGCTCGAGGCCGAAGCGAAGGTCCGGGTTGTCGACGCCGAAACGGCGAATCGCCTCGGCATAGGTCATGCGCTGGATCGGGAGCTGCACCTGGACACCTTTCGCTTCGGCGAAGATGCGGGCCATGAGCCCTTCCATGACGGAGATGATGTCCTCGCGGTCGATAAAGGACATCTCGCAGTCGATCTGGGTGAATTCAGGCTGGCGATCGGCGCGCAGGTCCTCGTCGCGGAAGCAGCGCACGATCTGGAAATAGCGGTCGAAGCCGGAAACCATGAGGATCTGCTTGAAGAGCTGCGGGGACTGCGGGAGCGCGTAGAAATCACCCTTGTTGATGCGGGAGGGGACCAGGAAGTCGCGCGCCCCTTCCGGAGTGGACTTGGTGAGGAACGGCGTCTCGATTTCCAGGAAGCCGTTGTCCGTGAGGTACTGGCGGGTGAGCTGGGCGACCTTGGAGCGCAGAATCATGTTCCCCTGCAGCGTCGCGGTTCTCAGGTCGAGGTAGCGGTGCTTCAGGCGGATGTTTTCATTGACGTCCACGAAACCGTCGAGGGTAAAGGGAAGCGCTTTGGAGGAGTTGAGAAGCCTGCACTCAGTGACGAGGATCTCCACTTCGCCGGTCTTCATCTTGGGGTTGACGGTACCTTCGGGGCGCGGGGAGACGGTACCCTTGATGGCGAGGACGAATTCGCTGCGGACGGTTTCCGCCTTCGCGTGGGACTCCGGGGACCTCTCCGGATCGAACACAACCTGGGCAACCCCTTCACGGTCGCGCAGATCGACGAAGATCAGGCCGCCGTGGTCGCGCCGGCGTGCCGCCCACCCCATAAGAACCACCTCTTGTCCCACGTTTTGCGCGGTAAGCTCACCACAGTAGCTGCTTCTCTTCCAATCGCCCAGAAAATCTATCATTAAAGAACCTCCTTGAAATATACGGGGGACAAAAATCGGATTACTATACCCAAAAGTGTAGGCCGGTTCAACCTAAAAGGTCCAGCCGACGCGGCCGGAGGAAAAGAGGGCTCCTTTACCGGCAAAGAGGCATTGGATGTCTAGATGAAGGTTCGAGGAGGCCGACGGGGACATATGGGGACGTTGTAGGCCGGGATAAGCCGCAGGCGTTCCCGGCGCTGGCGCAAGCCGATCACTTCGGCACCTTTTGCCGGAAACGCTCCGCTTATTCCGGCCTACATCTCGCACAACCTCTGGAGGAGGCGGATTACCTGCTCGCTCCCCACCTCGGTGACGCTTCTGGAGAGCACGATTCAAATCCCCCCTGTCCCCCCTTCGCAAAGGGGGGAACGTGAGGCGTCGCTCACTCCCATGGAGGCACATAAACCGAGGTTTCCCGAAATTCCCGGATCCCAAAAAAAGAAGGGGAAGATGGTCAACATCTTCCCCTACCCTGCTTTCCTGAACTGTTTCGTTCCCTCTGCCTTGTTCCCTGTTACGCTCTCTTGTACTCTTCCTCGCGTTTGGTCACGTAGGCGCTGCACTTCATCTGGGCGAAACGCAGGTGTTCCAGCATCGCTTCGCGCGAACCCTCCAGATCCTTCGCCGCAATCATCTCGTAAATGCGGCGATGATGGCCGTAAAGGGTGCGATGGTCCTCCTGGGTGAGATAGACGGCGCGCCACACATCGCGCTGGAACTCCTGCATCGCGTCAAAGATGCTTTGCATCATGTGGAGCCATACGACGTTGTGCGTCGCCTTCGCCACCAGGATGTGAAAGTGGGCGTCCAGATCCTCGGAAGGCTTCAGATCCGTCAGGTTGGACTCCATTCCCTTCACGATTACTTCAAGGCGGCGCACGTCATCGGGCAGCGCCCTCTGCGCCGCGTACCATGAAGTCCACGACTCGATCCCCTGGCGCACCTCGATGACGTCGAGAGCCCGGTCCGCCTCGATCCTGATGAGCTCGGAGAGAGGCATCCCCGCCGCGCTCTCCAGCAGGGAGCGGACGACAGTTCCCCCGCCCTGGTGCGTCTCCACAAGGCCTGACGCCACGAGAGCATTCAGCGCTTCGCGAACAGATGGGCGCGACACGCCGAACATCTCCGCCAGCTCGCGCTCGGGGGGGAGCCGGTCACCGGGATTGAATTCACCCGCGAGAATAGAGGACCGGATCTGCTCCGCTATCTGTGTCGATACCTTTTTTGGTTTTATCGGCTTAAATGTCATAGGGTGCAGATACTATATTAATGGAGCCGAGGCAATAGAAAACAAGTGAATGAAGGAAAATGGTGAAGGTAATAGGTTGCACTTTCCGGCGGTTAGGCATCAAAGCCTTCCGCAGTCTCAGCATACTGTCGACAATGCAGGCACTCGAGCCGGGATGAAATGTAGGCCGGAATAAGCGGAGCGTTTCCGGCATCGCACTTTGCACCCGCATCATCTGCCGGGAACGCCTGCGGCTTATCCCGGCCTACATGCACAAGGTGCACAAGGCTTCATAGCCCCATAGTCCCTGCTACTTCCGGTACTTTCGACTTACCCCTTCACGCCCCCCTTGAGGCTCATCGCCAGAAGCTCGGTCAGGTGCAGCACCTTGATCGGCTCTTCTTCCGATTCCAGCGCCTGCTTCAACTGCAGCAGGCAGCCGGGGTTCCCGGTCACCAGGTACTTCGCGCCGGTCTTGCGAACGCGGTCGACCTTGCGGCGCAGGACCTTGTCAGCCATCTCCGGCTTCTCGATGTTGTACGTGCCGGCACTCCCGCAGCAGGCATCCGGATCTTCCATCTCGCGGAACTCCAGCCCCGGGATCATCTTCAGCAGGGTGCGTGGCTCGAGGCGGATTCCCTGGCAGTGAGCGATGTGGCAGGCATCGTGATACGTCACCGCCAGCGGAAGCGATTTCAACTCCTTCGCCAGAGCCTCTTTCTCCGCCGCGAGAACCTGCGAGATGTCCCGAACTTTCGAGCTGAAGGCAGCGGCGCTGACATCGCCGTGCAGGTGCTCACCGTACTTTTTCAGCTCCGCGCCGCACCCGCCGCAATCGGTGACGATGAAGTCGAGGTCGTAGCCGGAGAAGAGATCGGTATTGAAGCGAGCGGCCTCCAGAAGACCTTCCTTGTCCAGTCCGAGCATGTTCGGCGCTCCGCAGCACTTCTGCGCCTTCGGCGTGATGACCCGGTATCCGAGACGCGAGAGAAGCTCCACGGTGGCAAAGCTCGCCTCGCTGAAAAGAAGGCTCATGACGCAGCCGAGGAAGAAACCTACCGTCCCCTTCTCTTTTCCCACCGCCGGTGTCACTTCCTGGAGGGTCTGGCGCAGCGGTGCGGACGGCAACTTCGGAAGGAGTTTCTCCATCCGCTGCAGCTGCGGAGGGAACATCTTCATGACCCCGAGGCTGCGCACCATCTTTTGCAGTCCCACGCGCTGGTACACGCGAAGCGGCACCATGGAAGCCTCGAGACGGTCCGGGTGCGGCACCAGGTCCCTTAGCACGATCTTCTCCATGCGCGAAAGACCCTTCTCCGCTTTCCTCTCGCAGCGCATCTCGGCCACCAGTTCACCTGCATTGACACCGCAGGGACAGGCGGAGGCGCAGGCCTGGCAGTCGAGGCAAAGGGAAAGGTACTCCATGAGCTTCTCGCTCTCGGGGAGCTCCCCCTCCTCGAATTTCCTCACCAGGGCGACGCGGCCGCGGGGAGAGGCTGTTTCCAGAAAGGTTTCCTTGTAGGTGGGGCAATGCGGCAGGCACATCCCACAACGCATGCAGTTGATAAGCTTCAGGTAATCCATGGTCAGACTCCTAGCGGTACTTCTATGGTTCCTTTCCCTCCGGAGGTGGAAGGATGGTGCTGCTCTGGAACAGGGATGATCCCGGTTCCAGAGCGGGTGATTATTTGGATCTAGCTTCGGCTGCGAATTCAGAAGATGCAGCATACCGCGGAAGGAAGGAGGAGAGCAGTAGCGGAATCGCGAATTTTTGCAGAGAAGGTTCTTCAGGCGGTTGCGGCGGAGCGAACCCCATCCCCACCCTGTCCCTCCCCTTGAAAGGGAGGGGACGCGGGGGCGAGGGAAGTGGCTGACGTTTTAGTTTTACGGGTTATAGCTACCACGCCCCCTCTTGCATGGAGCCGCGCAATCGATACCTTTGACACTCATCCCCCGGCAACACCAGTGTCCACAGGTAGAAATTCCTTAGAAGCTCCGCTGACGTTGGCTGCTACCCCCAAGCCCTGCGAAACATCCCCTCCCTTTCAAGGGGAGGGTCAGGGTGGGGATGGGGTCGACTTTTGCCTCAGCTCCAGCCAGATCCGCTCTGCTACAGCCTCAGTCTCCTGCAGGGCCTCGAGATTCGTGAATCTCAGCACCGTGAATCCTGCGGCGTGCAGCGCCGTGGTGCGAGTTTCGTCGTAAGCGGCCTGGTCAGCATGCTGGCTGCCGTCAATCTCTATCACCAGCATCCTGTCAAACGAGACGAAGTCGGGAATATAGCTCCCGTAGGGATGCTGCCTGCGAAACTTCACCCCGGACATGTGGCGATCCCTTAGAATCCGCCACACCGCACGCTCCGCGTCTGTCATTTGATTTCGAAGCTGACGGTGCAGCCTCTCACGTCTTATCCTCTCGGAGGTCGGGCCACGCATACGCACCTCAGGAGAACCCCATCCCCACCCTGTCCCTTCCCTTGAAAGGGAGGGGACGCGAGGGGCAAGGACGATGCTGACGTTCAACTATTTCTGTAGCAGCCTCGAAACTTACTAGAACGATGATGGTGTCAGATGATTCCTCGACGATACCGGTAACTGCACTTCGTTCGTCAAATATACTGTAACTCTGCGCCTCCACCTGCCATGCCTGCCAAACGTCCCCTCTCTTTCAAGGGGAGGGACAGGGTGGGGATGGGGTCTTGATGGCTACCTCGCTCCAGCCAGCGCCTCCTGCATGGCCGTGCCCATCTTCGTCGGGCTCGTCGCGACGGTGACGCCTGCGCTCTTCAAGGTGCGGATCTTGTCTTCCGCGCGACCCATCCCGCCCGTTATGATCGCGCCGGCGTGCCCCATCCTCTTTCCCGGAGGGGCGGTGACGCCAGCTATGAAGGCTGCCACCGGTTTTTTCATATTCTCCTTGATCCAGGCGGCCGCCTCTTCCTCGGCAGCGCCGCCGATCTCCCCGATCAGAAACACCCCTTCGGTGTCCGGATCGTCATTGAAGAGGCTGAGGATGTCGATGAAGTTCATCCCGATGATCGGATCGCCGCCGATCCCCACGCAGGACGATTGCCCGAGCCCTTCGTCGGTGATCTGCTTCACCGCCTCGTAGGTCAGCGTGCCGCTGCGGGATATTACCCCTATCTTTCCGGGACGGTGGATGTGCCCGGGCATGATTCCCACCTTGCACTCGCCCGGTGTGATTACCCCCGGGCAGTTCGGGCCGATGAGCTTCGTCTTCCCGCCATCGATGATCCTCTTCACCGGGATCATGTCGCGGATCGGGATCCCCTCCGTTATGCACACCGCCAGGTCGAGACCGGCCTCCGCCGCCTCGAGTATGGCATCCGCTGCTGACGGGGGAGGCACGAAGATCATGGAGACATTTGCCTGCGTGTAGCGCGCCGCCTCCTCGACGGTATTGAAAACCGGCACTCCTTCGATGTGGATGCCGCCCTTCCCAGGTGTCACCCCCGCCACCACGTTCGTGCCGTAGTCGCGGCATTGCTGCATGTGAAAGAGGCCGCTGCGGCCTGTGATACCTTGCACGACTATCCGAGAAGCCTTGTTGACTAGTATGGACATGAGACTCTCCCTGACTCTGCGCGCGAGCTCCTCCAGGGGCTCCAGCGCGCTGCCTGATGCACCCTTACCCGAGCATGCTCACGATGCATGCCGCCGCCTCGCCGAGGGAGTCGAGGCAGCGCACGTTCAGTCCCGATTCGGACAGAAGACGCTTCCCCTCTTCCACCTGGCTCCCGTCCATGCGCACCACGATCGGAAGGGTGCAGTGCACCTCCCCTGCCGCCTCCATGATGCCGTGGGCGATGACGTCGCAGCGCATGATCCCGCCGAAGATGTTCACGAAGATCCCCTTCACATCCTGGTCCTCCAGGATGATCTTGAAAGCCTCCGCCACCTTCTCGCGGGTGGCACCGCCACCGACGTCCAGGAAGTTCGCGGGCTCGCCGCCATACTCCTTCAGGACGTCCAGTGTCGCCATGGCAAGCCCGGCGCCGTTCACCAGGCAGCCGATGTTTCCGGTGAGCTTGATGTAGGCGAGGTCGTACTTCCCGGCCGTGATCTCCAGCGGGTCGAGCTGGGCGTAGTCCATCATGTCCGGATATTCCTTGTGCCGGAATATCGCGTTGTCGTCGAAGGTGATCTTCGCGTCCATCGCCATCATCCACCCGCTCTTCGTCACGACCAGCGGGTTTATCTCCACGAGCGTGCAGTCCTTCTCCTGGCACACCCGGTACAGGTTCAGGATGAGGCGGACGCAGTCCTCGCCGACCGAGCCGGTAAGCCCCAGCGCCAGCGCAATCCTGCGCGCCTGGAAGGAACGAAGCCCTATGAAGGGGTCGATGGTGACCTTGTGGATCTTCTCGGGGGTTAGTCTCGCCACCTCCTCGATATTCATCCCCCCCTCGGCGGAGGCGATGATCATGTAGCGGGATGAATTCCTGTCCAGCGTTATGGAAAGGTAAAACTCCCTCGCCACGTCCACAGTCTCTTCCACGAGGATGCGCCTGACTTTCAGCCCCTCCGGAGATGTCTGCGCCGTAACCAGCTTTTTGCCAAAGAGCGCTTTTGCCACCTCTTGCGCTTCGTCGGGGCTGTACACCAGCTTCACGCCGCCGGCTTTTCCCCTCCCCCCTGCGTAGATCTGGGCCTTGATAACGCAGCGCCCCCCCATCTCCTTTGCAGCCCGCTCCACCTGGTCGGCGGTAAGCGCCACGCGCCCGCGCGGAATGGGGATTGCGAAGGCGCTCAGGATCTCTTTCGCCTGGTACTCGTGGATGTTCATGGTGAACTCCTGTTTAACCCATCGGTAAAATGCGGCTCCGGTGTCGGCAGCCGGTGGCCTCACGCCACGTTGACAAGCGCACCATTCTGTACCTCCGGACACTCTGGGTCAAGGGGGTAAACCAAGTTTCCTTTAACGTGTCGAGCGGCCTGCCGTGCGGCTCCGGACTCTGTCCGGCTTTCATTTTACCCGATAAACAGGAGTAAAGATTAGAAAATCTTCCCCGGGTTCAGCACGCCTTTCGGATCGAAGGCGTTCTTGATGCCGCGCATGACGCGCAGTCCCGATTCACCCACCAGTTTCGGCAGGTACTTCATCTTTGCCATCCCCACGCCGTGCTCGCCGGTGATCGTACCCCCCATGGCGATGGCGGCATCGAAGATCTCGGCAAATGCCTTGTGGGCGCGCGCGATCTCGTCGGCGTCCCTCTCGTCGGTGAGGCAGGTCGGGTGCAGGTTGCCGTCGCCGGCGTGGCCGAATGTCCCGATGGTGAGGGAATATTTCTGCGCCGTCTCCTGGATCATCTTCACCATCGGCTCGATGCAGCTGCGCGGTACGGTGGCGTCCTCGAGGATCGTCGTCGGCCTCAGGCGTGCGAGCGCCGAGAGCGCCACGCGGCGTGCGGTGGCGAGCTTCAGCGCTTCCTCAGCGGTGGCCGCGGTCTGGAAGAAAGAGCACCTGTGCCGCTCGCAGATATCCTTTATGGCGGCAGCGTCGTCCTCAACCTGGCCGGGATGACCGTCCACCTCGATCAGGAGAACCGCGTCGACGTCGAGCGGGAGACCTACGTGGGCGTAGTCCTCGACGCACTTGATGGTGACTCTGTCGAGAAACTCGAGAGTCGCGGGGATGACGCGCGCTGCGATGATGTGGGAGACGGTGAGCGCTGCCTGGGAGAGCTCGGGGAAGTGCACCAGCATCGTCTTTTTCACCTGCGGCTTCGGGATGAGCTTCACCGTGATCTCGGTGAAGATGCCGAGGGTCCCTTCGGAGGAGACGAGGAGCTGGTTCAGGTTGTAGCCGGCCACGTCCTTTACCACCTTCCCGCCGGTCTGCAGCAGATCGCCGTTCGGCAGGACCGTCTTCAGTCCCATAACGTAGTCCGAGGTCACGCCGTATTTGAGCCCGCGCAGGCCGCCGGAGTTTTCCGCCACGTTCCCGCCCATGGTGGAGATGTTCATGCTCCCCGGGTCGGGGGGGTAAAAGAGGCCGCGGGACTCCACCTCGCGGTGCACCGCGCTCGTCACCACACCGGGCTGGACCGTTGCCGTCAGGTTCTCCTCGTCGACCTCGATGATCCTGTTCAGCCGGCTCGTCTGCAGCACGAGGCCTCCGTCGAGGGAGACGGAGCCGCCGGAGAGATTCGTCCCGGAGCCGCGCGGCGTCACACGCACGCCGGCGCCGTCGCAAAGGGCGATCACGCGCGCCACTTCCTCCTCGGTCTCCGGGAGAACTACCGCGCCCGGCGCCTTGTGCAGCTCGGGGGTGGAGTCGTAGCCGTAGACGGCGAGCGATTCACGGTCTGTGAGGGTGTACTGCTCTCCTACAATCTCTGTCAGCTCTTTTATGAAGCTCTTTTCCATTGGGGATGTCCTTTTGAGGCTGAGACTTGAACGCCAAAGTCGGGTTGTGTAGCTGCATTCCGTTGGCCCTGAGCCGGTCGAAGCATGTCTGTGGAGGCGGGTGCTTCGACAAGCTCAGCACGAACGGAAAATTGTGGTGCGAAGCTGCAGGGGAAGATGGTCAGGTAACCCCTTTCACGGCAGTTGCCCCCTCTCCCGGCGGGAGAGGGGGCTTCTGAGGTAAGGGAATAACCTGTCCTTACGGCACCATCCACGGTACCACGTACGCCTGGAGGGCGACTATGACACCCATCACCGTAGTGAGGAATATCGCGTGCTTCAGGGTGTAGCGGAAGAGGTTCCCCTCTTCGCCGACGAGGCCAGTTGCCGCGCAGGCTACCGCGATCGACTGCGGGGAGACCATCTTGCCCATGACGCCGCCGCTGGTGTTGGCAGCGCAGGTGAGGAGCGGGTTCAGGCCGAGCTGCTCCGCGGTGACCTTCTGCAGACCGCCGAAGAGGACGTTGCTGGAGGTGTCGGAGCCGGTCAGGAAGACGCCGAGCATGCCGAGGAACGGGGAGAGGAAGGGGAAGAGTTTCCCGGTGGTGGTGAAGGCCATACCCATGCTGGTGGTCATCCCCGATGCGTTCATCACGAAGGCGAGGCCGACGACCGCTGCGACGGTGACCGCAGGCCAGCGCATGTCGTGGAGGGTTTTTCCGAAGACCCTGAAGAAGTCGACTACCCCTACCCCGCAGATGAAGGCGGAGATGATGGCGGCGATGAGGATCGCGGTACCGGCGGCGGACATGAAGTTGAAGGTGAACTTCGCCGCAACCTTCGCCGGGAGCTGGTCGCCGACAGCCTTGTCGAGCGCCTTGAAGTGATCCTTCTCCACGGTCTTTTCAGTAACCAGCGACTTCTCGATCGCCTGCAGCGCCTTGGCTTTCTTGTCGATGGCGTCGAAGGCGGCAAGCCTTTCCTTCGTCACGACCGGTTTGCCGACCGGCAGGGTCTGCTCCACCTGGATCAGGCTGTCCTCGAGGCCATTCAGTTCGGTGAGGCCTGCCGCAAGCTCGGCCTGCTTCGGATCTGCCGGGTTCAGCGTCTGGAGCTGCCTGGTGATCTGCAGCTTCGCCGCTTCAGCTTTCTTGATGCCGTCTTCCGGCTTCGAGACCTTCTTCACGATGGCGCTGTCAAGGCCGGCGATAGGGATGACGACCTTGCTCTTGTCGAGCGACTCCTTCAGCGACGGGATGCCCCAGATGAGGACCATGATGGTCAGGACGAGATAGGGAGCCCAGGCGCGGAAGACCTGCGCGCCGGTGTAGTCATGGCTTTCTTTCCCGGCGAACTCCGGCTCGTGGTCGAAGGTCCACACGCTTGCCGGCTGCCAGAAGCGGAGCAGGATAACGAGGGCAGCGAGGGTGGCGAGGGAGGCGACGATGTCGGGGAGATACGGGCCGAGGTAGCTTGCGCATCCCCACTGGGCGAGGGCGAAGGTGCCGCCGCAGACGACGATCGCGGGCATAACCTCAAGCGTCTTTTTCCACCCGGCCATGATCATGATGACGTAGAACGGGATGAATACGGAGATGAAGGGGAGCTGGCGGCCGACCATGGTGGAGAGCTTGAACATCCCCGGATCGTCGAGCCCCATGACACCGGCGAGAGCCACGACCGGAATACCGATGGCGCCGAAGGCAACCGGTGCGGTATTGGCAATGAGGCAGACGCTTGCTGCGTAGAACGGTCGGAAGCCGAGACCTACCAGGGTCGCCCCGGCGATCGCAACCGGCGTTCCAAAGCCTGCCGCGCCCTCGATGAAGGCACCGAAGCAGAAGGCGATGAGGAGAGCCTGGAGGCGGCGGTCACCGGTCAGTCCGGCAAGGGAAGCCCGGATGATCTCGAACTGCCCCCCCTTCACCGTGATGTTGTACAGAAGAAGAGTGGTGACGACGATGTAGAAAACAGGGAAAAGGCCGAAGGCTGCACCGTGCATCGTGGCGAGGGCGGCAAGCTTCGCCGGCATCCCCCAGACACCGATGGCGATGGCGATCGCCACTACCACGGCGAGCGGACCTGCCTTGTGGGCCTTCATTTTGAACCCGGCAAGACAGACGAAGATCACGACAAGAGGGATGGCAGCCACAAGGGCCGACATTCCCAGGCTTCCCGCGACGGGGGTGTAACTTTGAATCCACGGCATAAACAATTCCCTCCTTTTTTCTTTATGCCAGCCTGTGCCGGCGTTCGGATCGATTCACCACTGACGCGCTCAAACCGAGTTCTAAAATCTGGTATGACCAATTACCACGCCCCAGAATAGGCTGTCAAGGGTTTTTGTTTACGCCAGAAAATTCTTTACTGCGGGAATCTTTTGTACTAATCTGCACCTCGCTGATTGGTAAGACCGCCTCAGCTTGAGGCCCGCCCGGGAGGTGCTGGTCGGTATACCGGCCCCCTCATACTACCTCCGTAAAACACTTTTGCAGCACTTCCGTTAAAAATATTTGACTTTTCGCAGAAAATGTGGACGAGGGTGCAGTAAAGTGTCCCTGCGCAGCTACCCACGCACTTAGATACAGTGGTGTCAACACGCTGCGATCCCCCCACGCAATAACATCATTTCCAAGGAGCCCCACCATGACGAAGACAGCGGACCTGGATGAGCTGTACGAACGCTACAAGACGAAGGCCCAAGCCGTGGGAACGGAAGTTTACCGCTTCGGCACGCGCTACGAGGCGCTGGAGTCACTCATCCCCCTGCTGAAAAAGGAAGGGGTAGCAGACAGCGCCGGTGCCTTTGCGGTTTGTGCTGCCGGTCCTGCCATACGGTCGTGGGAAGGGGCGGAGCTTTCCACCATCCCCGGGGTGCACTTTGAAGTGACGAGGGAGCTCGCGGCGGAGGCGCTGATCGGCATCACCGAGGTCGACTTCGCCCTGGCCGACACCGGCACGCTGGTCCAGGATCAGAGCGCGGTGGAGCAGAGGCTGGCGTCTTCCCTCCCCACCATCCACATCGCCATCCTCGGGACGAATACAATACTCCCGGACAAGGGAGCGCTCATCACCCGGATCAACCCGAGAAAGAGCAGGTTCATCGCCTTCATCACCGGACCGAGCCGCACCGCGGATATTGAACGCGTCTTGACGATAGGGGTACACGGGCCGAAGCGGCTGATCGTCCTCGCCGTAGACGAGTCGGAAGGAGAAACGCTATGAAGAAAGATTTCAAAAGCTCCGTCAGCAAGGCGGTCCACAACGCCACCCTTACCGGCGCGCTCGGCAAATTTTCGGAAGCATACAAGGTAAACCGGCAGAAGGCGTACGAAGGGATCGACTTCGAGACGCTGCGGGAGACGATCGCGGAGCGCAAGTCGTACGCAGCGGCGCACCTCGACCTGATGGCGCAGACCTTCCAGATCAATGCAGAAGCCGCCGGCGCCAAGGTCTTCAGGACGAACGACCCGGAAGAGGTAAAAGCGTATATCCTGAAGGTGGCGCGGGAAAATGACGTGAAGTCGGTCGTGAAGTCGAAGTCGATGGCGAGCGAGGAGATCCACCTAAACGACTATCTGGAGAAAAACGGCATCGAGGTAGGCGAGACCGATCTCGGGGAGTGGATCATCCAGCTTGCCGGGCAGAAACCGTCGCACATGGTCATGCCCGCGATCCACATGACGAAGGAGGAAGTAAGCGAGCTATTCAGCAAGGAAGTGAACGAGCGGCTCACCTCCGACATCCCGCGCCTCGTGGAGGTCGCGCGAAACGAGCTGCGCTCCAAGTTTCTCCGCGCCGACATGGGGATCTCCGGAGCCAACATCGCCGTCGCCGAGACCGGTAGCATTGTCCTTGTGACGAACGAGGGGAATGCGCGACTGGTCACCACCCTTCCCCGCGTACATGTGGCGATAGTAGGGATCGAGAAGTTCGTGGAGAAGTTCGAGGACGTGGTGCCGGTGCTGACCGCGCTCCCCCGAAGCGCGACCGCCCAGTTACTCACCAGCTACGTCTCCATCATCACCGGTCCCGCCCAGAATACCGACGGCTCCATGAAGGACCTGCACATCATCCTCATGGATAACCGCCGCACCGACATGGCCGCCGACGACAAGTTCAAGCAGGCGCTGCAGTGCATCAGGTGCGGTTCCTGCCTCAACGTCTGTCCCGTCTTCCGCCTGGTCGGCGGCCATGTCTTCGGCAGCGTGTACACCGGCGGCATCGGCACCATCCTCACCGCCTGGTTCGAGGAGATGCAGAAGTCCGAAGACATCCAGGGGCTCTGCCTGCAGTGCGGCAACTGCAAGGAAGTGTGCCCGGGGAAGTTGGACATCCCCGACATGATACTGGAGATCCGCCGGCGTCTCGTTTCCCAGAAGGGGCAGACGCTGGTGCAGAAGTCGATCTTCTCCGTGGTGAACAACAGGAAGCTCTTCCATAGCATGCTGCGCACCGCGTCCCTTGCCGGCAAGCCCTTTACCTCCGGCGGATTCATCAGGCACCTCCCCTTCTTCCTTTCCGAGCTCACGGAGATGCGCAGCCTTCCCGCAATAGCCGCAGAGCCGTTCCGTGACCGCTTTGAAAAGATCGCCCAGCCAAAGCAGAAGGAAAAGATCGCCTTCTACGCCGGGTGCCTCATCGACTTCGCCTACCCCGAGATGGGAGAGGCGCTGGTAAAGATACTGAACAAGGCGGGATTCGAGGTCATCTTCCCGCAGGAGCAGACCTGCTGCGGCGCACCGGCGCTCTATAACGGCGCGTGGGATGTGGCGGCGCAAAACGCCATCGACAACATAAAGGCGCTCACCGCGACCGACGTGAGCTACGTCGTCTCCGCCTGCCCGACCTGCACCGTGGCGCTGAAACATGAGTTTTTGAAGACGCTCGATGTCGAGAAAAAGACGGAGTGGGTCGCCCAGGCGCAGAAGCTCGCCGACAAGTCCATCGACTTCTCCACGCTGGTGAAGAAACTGGTGGACGACGGGCGGCTGAATATCGCGGAAGGGGTGGAGCTCGGGAAGATTACCTATCACGACTCCTGCCATCTGAAGAGGACGCTGAGGGTATCGGAGCAGCCAAGGGAGCTCCTGCAGAAGGCCGGGTTCGAACTGAGCGAGATGTTTGAATGCGACATGTGCTGCGGCATGGGCGGGTCGTACTCGCTGAAGCTGCCGGAGATTTCGGCACCGATCCTGGAGCGGAAGCTGAAGAACATAAAGGAGACCGGCGCCGGCACCGTCGCCATGGACTGCCCCGGATGCGTGCTGCAGATCAGGGGGGGCTTTGACAAGGAAGGCGGGAAGGTCACCGTGAAGCACACGGTGGAGCTCCTGGCGGAGCGGTTGAAGTAGTGGTTGGCTCCGCCGTCGCCGCGGCGGGAGTCAGATGAAAGAGAGAGGCCGGGGGAGCAATAGCTCACCCCGGCCTTTTTTTTTGTTTGTTCGACAATTCCGGCGGAAGGGTGTTGTGTCCCTTCGCAAAGGACTAGCCATTACGTTCCCCCCTTTGCGAAGGGGGGGCAGGGGGGATTTGCTTTTCCAGCCGATAGTCAGGACTCCAGAGGGAAGAGGTTCAGCGGTCGCAACCGGAAACGCCGGTGGTGATCAAGGAACTGTAGGCCGGGATAAACCGCAGGCGTTCCCGGCATCGGCGCAGCCGAACCGTGCTGCACCCAAGTTGCGGGAAACGCTCCGCTTATTCCGGCATACATTCTGGCTGCCAAAGCCTAGCAAGGAGAAATCCCCCCTGTCCCCCCTTCGCAAAGGGGGGAACGCGGGTTCTCCTGCAGTCCTTCGTGGCGACAGTCGAAGAACCACCCCAAGACGCAACAGCTCTACCCCATGCTCCCCATGCTCCCCAGCGCGAAGATATTCCCGGGCTGGTACGGCGGTGGCGCTCCCAGATACATCAGCGCTGTCTGTCCCTTAACGGAAAATCCTCGAGAACTCAGCAGCTGTGCCGCCGCATGGTTCCCCGCAGGGACATCGAGAAATACCCGTCCCTGAGCCGCGCCGAGCGCGGCGTCCAGCAGACTCGGCGCCTGCGCCGGGATCACGCACCCCCACGGGCCGATCTGCACCCCACTACCCCACCGCTGCTTGCAGAGAAACGCTCCAGAGGTGGAAAGAAGCGCTCCGCGACTGCTGGCAAGCTGCAGCAGCCGATCCCGCCTGTCCCCCCATCCCGCCCGATCGATGGCACGCAGCCACTCGAGATCGAGCGGCGCGGCCGGCGGTGCTGCGTTTCCCTTCCCCTCCCCTACCCACCGCTGCACAGTATCCACCTGCATAAACCCGAGCCTGCGATACAACTCCGCACCCTGCTGCGACGCGGTAAGCCACACGGTTTCGACACCTGCGTGCAGAAGCGCCAGAACAGCCGCCTGCATCAGCGTCCTGCCGATCCCTTTCCGTCGCATTTCAGGGACCACCAGAAGGTTCCCGATCCAGCCGCTCTTCCCGTAGCCGATGGAGGTGACAAATCCTCCCGCGCCCCCGTTCTCGCGCCAGACCCGGCACCCCTGCCCAAAGGTTGCCAGCAGGAACTCCAGTTCCCACGCCTCGCATATCCACCCTTCCCTTTCCGCAAGGGTGAGAAAGGACGGGATATCCGCCGCTGTGAAGGCCTCGGCCCCCATCTCCTACACCCTTGCTTCCAGTTGCAGCACCGGCTGGTCCTGTCCGATGAGACCCACGGCGTCGGCACGGCACTGGTTGCAGTGCTTGAACTGCCCGATCACCTTTTCATTCGCCGCCCGCAGCGCCTCGAGCCGTTTCGGCGAAGGGGGAAGGATCCCGGCGAAGTCCGCCTGCGGGATCAGGGGCATGATATTCATGACGTACGCGCCAAGGCTCTTCACCTTCTGGGAGATGAGGGGGATTTCCTCCTCGTTGATGCCGGGGATGCAGACTGTGTTGATCTTTATGGTCATGTCCAGTTCCGCCGCCAGGCGGATTCCCTCCAGCTGGTTTCGCACCAGGATCTCCGCGCCCTCTTCTCCCGTGTAGGTCTTCCCGTTGTGGTGAACATAGGAATAGATCCGGGCGCCGACGCGCGGGTCGAGAGCATTGAGGGTGACGGTGAGGCTATGCAGCCCGATCTCTTTCAAAAGGTGCATCTTCTCCGGGAGAAGGAGGCCGTTTGTGCTCATGCACTTCAAAAGCTCGGGGTACTCCGCATCGATCATGCGGAACGTCTCGAACGTCTCCGGATTGAAAAGGGGGTCGCCCGGACCGGCGATGCCGATGACCTTGATGATGGGCCCCATTATCGGGCTCCCCATCGTCTCCCGAACCTTCTCCATTGCCTCCGCGGGGGTCAGCAGCCGGCTCGTCACGCCTGGACGCGATTCATTGGCGCAGTCATGGCGCCGCGTGCAGTAGCCACACTTGATATTGCACCGCGGTGCCACGGCCAGATGCATCCTGCCGTTTTTGCGGTGATTTCCACCGAAGCACGGGTGTCCCTGGATCTTCTCTTTCCCCTTACAAGATGTAGCCATTTTTTCCTCCCTTTCTGCGGTGCCGTTCCAACTACGGCAGGGAACGCGCAGGCTCCATGCGGAACCGGCGCTCGATGAGAAAACGCGGCGCGAGGCCGTGGTAGTTGTGCGGTGGGTGGTGATCTTCCGGTGCTGCCAGCGGCCAGCTTGCTGTAGCCTCTAATTAGCAGTTAGCATGCCAGCAGGAAGCTGCCCGTAACCGCCGGTATTTCTTGGCCTTTCAAGCAGAAATTGATCTCCCGGCATCGCCCGCATCTGCCTCACACCACCCGGTAACGACTATTTTTTAGGCATTGGAATATCGAATCCCGGGGCAGCCCGCCGCGCCGCACAGAGATGCCGCTTCACCTGCGGTCGCGCCTTTCGCCGCGAGTTCGCCTTCTTGCTGCAATTGAAGCCAGAGGGCTCCGTTCTCCGGCCCTTGCTACCCTCCCGCACCCGGAACAGGCGTAATAATTGCTTCCCCAGCTCTCATGGCCGAGCGAACTGCTTCAGACATAATTTCCCGCGCACGCGCAGCCTTCATCGGACTTGCCGTAGGTGATGCCTTGGGCGCTCCTGTGGAGTTCATGACGCGCGGGGAGATTAGCGAGAAGTACGGCGTGCTGGAGGAGATGGTGGGAGGTGGCTGGCTTCGCCTCAAGCCGGGACAGGTAACCGACGACACCGATATGTCGCTTGCGGTAAGCCGCGCTATCGTGGAGAGCGGCGGCTGGTCACTGAAAGCGATCGCGGAGAACTTTGCGCTATGGCTCAGGTCGAAACCGGTAGACGTGGGAGACACCTGCCGCCGCGGCATCAGGAACTACATGCTGAAGGGTGTAATGGAGTCGCCGCCGAACGAATGGGACGGCGGCAACGGCGCCGTGATGCGGATGCTACCGGTGGCGCTCTGTACGGTCGGCGATCGCGCACTCCTGGAAGATTACGCGAGGCAGCAGGCGCATCTCACCCACAACCATCCCCTCTCCGATGCGGCGTGCATCTCTTTTGGCGCCATGATGCACCTTGCCCTCATCGGGCGCTCCCGGACGCGACTGCGGGAGGAGACTGACGCTCTTATTGCGGCATACCCCACCTTTCACTTCGAGCCGTACAAGGGGCTCGCCACCGGATACGTCGTGGACACGATGCAGACCGTGTTTCACACCTTCTTCGGAACCCGTTCTTTTGAGGATTGTCTGGTGCAAACGGTAAATCAGGGAGGAGACGCGGATACCACTGGCGCCATAGCCGGAGCGGTCGCAGGGGCGTACTACGGTGAGGCTGAGATCCCGGCGCGGTGGGTAAAGAGGCTGGACAAGAAACTGGTGGCTGAGTTGAATTATCTGGCGGAGAGGCTGGTGCGGATGGCACCGCTTGTAAAGGGCTCATTGGACTAGGCCAGGCGTGACTAAATCAAATCCCCCCTGTCCCCAAAGGTTCTTCCGGGAATTCTGGGGAACGCGCTACAAGAATCCGGGTGCCCCCACGCTGGAGCGTAGGCATCTTGCCTGCGATGGCGGCGCAGCCGCCACAGACCGCGCGGCTGGCGCCGCGGTACAGGCTGGGAAGCCTGTGCTCCAGCGCGGCGCCACTAGTGTCCCCTCACCTCAACGTAAGAGACCGGGCTCCATTCCCGGAATTCCCGGATGAACCTTCGCAAAGGGGGGAACGTAAGGCCTCGCTCACGCCTTTGATTGCACGTACATCGCGGCTTCCCGTGATTCCTCTCAAGCTTTCACACGCTGCACATGATCCGCTTCACGAGATAGTCCCCTCCCACAACCATGCACTCGTCCTCCCCTTTCAGGATCGAATTCGGCAGCAGATCGCTGTAGAAAAAGATCTTGCACAGCGGTACACGCACCTCCCACACGATGAAGCCGAATTCCCACGCGCGCTCCTCCATGGTCGTGAAGGAAGAGAGGTTGTTGAGCCGCACCAGCTCTTCCCTTTTGGAAACCTTCTCCAGGAGCTCGTATTCGTCCTGATCGAACGTCCCGCGATACAAGGTCATGCACGTCTCCCCCGGGTAGCGCAACGCAAGCTCGTACTGGCAGTACTCGTAGAGCAGGTCGAGCTGCGAGTTGATGGCGCTGGTGCGCATGCTCCCCTTGGTGCGATCAAAGGCGTAGGCAAGGTACTGGTCGCTGTGCTGGCTTACGATCGGCGCCTTGTGGAAGGTCGGCGCAAGCCCCATGCGGCTCTCCACCCACCCCTTCAGCACCGCGCCCTCGATGGAGTTGGAATCCATCATCCAGCCGCGCAGAAAGCGCAGGTAGGAGTTCTTGAGCGCCTTGCGTGCACCGTCCGTCTTCTGGTCCTGCCACTGGTGCAGCTGGAACTTCACCGACATGTAATCGTTGAATATCTCGGCACGCTGGTGAGGGGTCTCAAGTGTAGCGAGGCGGTCAAAGAGGAATCTGTTGGCAAGACGCACCCCCTGGATCTCCAGTGGCTGCGGGTTTTCGTTGAAGTGGCGCGAGGCGATAACCCACGGGGGAAGATTGCACTGGTTAAAGGAGTTCAGCACGGGCTATCACCTCTTTGTGATATTGATCAGGTGGAGAGTCACCATTGTGAAGGCGCTGCCTCGGGACAGGCAGCCTCGAATGCGCCACAAAAGGGACTGGCACCTGCGGAGCCAGTCCCTCGGGGGTGTCCCCCTTACAGGAGCACCTTCGCCAGCTCGAGGAGCGTTTCCTTGATCGGCCCCTCGACCGTGTACTGCTCGATGCCGAGGCGGGAAAGCTCCTGCCGCGGGGCCTCCCCCATCATGGCGCACACGATCGCGCGGCAACCGTTCAGCGCGTCTGCAGTCCCTTTCAGCGTATGGGTGCGCAGGGGGTGTTCCGGATCAAACTGGCAATAACGCTCCACTTTCTTCTCATCGACAAGTACCACCTTGCCGTCGGATACCTCGTAGATCAGGAAGCGCTCGGCGTGCCCGAAATGCTGGTCTATCTGCTTGCCATCTTTTGATGCAACCGCGATAAGCATGTCAGCCTCCGTTGAGTTGAAGTATGGGTCCGGGGTGTTAGTGCGGGGTGAAGCCGCCCCGGTCGAGACGGCTCCACCTCCTGTGATGGAGCTCGTCCTAGAGCAACACCGGCTCGAACGAGAAGCACTTCTTCGAGCAGGTCTTGCCGCATGCCATGCAACCGATGCAGTTGCCGGGGTTGGAAACCTTCATGAACATCTTCGCGGAGTCGTCCTCGTCCACCTCCTCGAATGCAAGGACGTCGTGGGCGCATACCTTGTAGCAGCGCGCGCACCCGATACAGGTCTCCTCGTCGATGTTTTTGATGAACTGCGGGGTGTACTCTTTCTTGTCCCTGGTCAAACCGGTAATGTATGCCATCTCTCCCACTCCTTTGTCGATTTCAGCGTTTCGCCGTCTTTGATGATGCGCAGTAGCGCTTGTACATGGTTCATCTCTTTACTCGTCCAGAAACGACCCCGCCGTCCCCTTGTTCAGCGCCTTGCGCAGCCATGGCGGAGGGTTTCCCTGCAGGACTTGCTGGAGCTTTTCCACTGCTTCCTTTACCGGCACAGGCTCGTTCGTCTTAAGCGGATGGATCTTCTTCGCCACCAGCTTTGCGGCTGCAGGGCCGCCGATGCGGACGGTATAGACCATGGCGCAATCGGAAATGGCGTCGGCTCGGGCCTGGATCTTGTCCTCTTCGTCCTCCCCGGTCTCACCTATCCTGATCGTTTCCAGGAAAGATGCCTCGTCGGCTCCCACCTCCCAGATGGTGAAGCTGGTGGACATGCCGAAATGTTCGTCGATGATTTCGCCGGTACTGCTGGTAAATGCGATCTTCATAAGGGCTCCTTTTGCGCTTAGTTGTGCGAGAGCTTCTGCGCCTCTTTGGCATTTGCCTGGAAGATGTTTGCCGTCTCGAAGATGAGGTTCATGGTGCCGCGGTAGCCGACCCACATCTTCTGGTGGGCGCCGAGCCTGTCGAAGTGCGGGTAGCCTGTCCTCAGATGCGCCTTGATACCGAGCTTGGCCGCGGCCTGCCTGCCGTTGCTGTTCGCCACCAGGAGATCCGCCCCTTGCGCCATCCCCTCGAGATCCTCCAGATCGCCGACGGAAACGTCCGGACATGGGAGGGAGTCGAGACCGCGCGTCCTCGTCGCCGCCAGCGCGACCTCCACGTTGCACCCCATGCTGCTGAGAAAGAGGGTCATCGCCTTCAGCGCGTCCGACTCCAGGGCAATGGCGATCTTCTTCTTCCCGAACTGGTAGTGGCAGTCCACCATGGCATCCATAAGGCGCCCCCGCATGCGCAGCTGCTTTTCCGGGATCGGCCCCCCCGAGATCGCAGAGAGCGTTTCCACTATGGCATCGACCTCGGCAAGCCCGGTAGCGGAGTTGAACCCGTAGCAGGGGATGCCGAATTTCTCCTTCAGCTTCAGACCCGCCTTCGCCAGACTGTCCCCCACATAGATCGTGGCGCAGCTGCGGCCGGCGAGGCGTATCCGGTCCACCCCGGTTCCTCCCATCGCCAGATGCGAGACCTGCTCGTCGATGTGGCCGTCGAGGGAGCAGGAGATGTCGGGGATAGTGAGGACCGTAAGGCCGAAGGACTCCATCAGCTCCTTCAGCTCCTCCACTTCCGCCGGGGTCAGGTGATGCCCGGGGAGGAAGTTCACCTGCCCGGGGATCTTTTCTCCACCTTCAGCAAGGGTAGTGAGGATCGCTTCCACAGCGGCCGCGTACCCTTCCTGCAGGGAGCCGCAGTAGTCGGGGGTGGAGGCATGGATGATCGGGGTCCCGTTGTACTCGGGGTGCTCCTGTCGGAAGGTAGCGATGGCGCTTCTGACGTCGTCCCCCATCGTCTCGGTCAGACCGGAAGTCATGACGCCCACCACCCCCGGCTGGAACTTTTCGATGACCCGACCGAGCCCCTTCTTCAGGTTGTTCCAGCCGCCGAAGATGGCGGTGTCCTCGCTCATGGCGGTGGAATTGAGCGGTATCGATTCCTTGAAGTGCCGCGAGAGCTGCAGCCTGATAAATGTGGAGCATCCCTGCGCTCCGTGCAGCAGCCCCAGCATCCGATCGATGCCGAGAAAGGCGAGCGTGGCGCCCAGTGCCGGCGAATTCTTTTGCGGGTTTACCGTGGCGCACTTCTGCGGCACCTTCACTCGCGAGAGGGAGATGTCCTCCGACAGAAAGCGCTCCGCGTGCCCGCGAGCGTACTCCAGATCCGCAGCGAGTCTCTCCGACCCCTTCTCCGCAGGGGACGCCTCGCGCAGCGCCTTCCAGATCGGGTTGTTCACCGTGAGGTCGAGCTGCTTTGCGAAGGTCACCATCCCCTCGTACCCCGCATAGGGGTGGGAGCGGCCGTGGTTTATGTCCAAAAAGGGGGTCTTCGTCTTCAGCGCGAGGAACTTCGTCTTGCCCCCCGCGACGATCAGGTCCGGCATCTTCTCGTACATGACGCTCAGGAGCCCTGCGGTGCTGGTATCCTCTATGATCTTCGCGTCCTTGTGCATCAGCGCCTTCATGCGGTAGAAGTCCTCGAGAGTGGAGTTCTGCGTCCCGGCGGCGAGGATCTCCACCCCCAGCTCTGCAAGCGCATTCACCATCGACCAGGTCTTTACCCCGCCGGTGAAAAGGACGGCGCGCTTCCCCTCGAGTTTTTCCCGATACGGCGCGATACTCTCCCGGCAGCGGCGCTCTTCCTCCTCGATAAGCTTCTCCACCCGCTCCTGCATCACGGCGTGCGACAGCGCGGACTTATCCAGCGCCCTGGCGATGTCGCGCAGCGCCTTCGCGGTGTCGGTCATCCCGTAGAAGGACTCCTCGATGTACGGGATGCCGTAATTTTTCTGCATCTTCTTGGCGAGATTGGTGAGGCTCTTCGAGCAGACGATTACGTTCAGCTTCGCGCGGTGCGCGTAGCGCAGATCCTCGTAGCGCGCGTCTCCGCTGATGCAGGAAAGCACCCTGATTCCGAGCTTCTCAAAGAGCGGCAGCATTCCCCACAGGTCGCCTGCGATGTTGTACTCGCCTATCAGATTGATGTCGTAGGGGGTCGTGGTCGCAGGCTCCGCGGACCCGATGACGTACTTGTACAGGACCTCCCCCGCCAGCCTGTTGCCGATATTTTTGTCCCCGATGAAGCCGGGGGTGTTCACCGGGATCACGGGAATGGATACTCTTTCTGCGGCAGCCTTGCACACCGCCTCTATGTCGTCGCCGGTCATGGCGGTGACGCAGGTGGCGTAGACAAAGATCGCCTTCGCCTCGTGCCCGTAGCGTTGCGCCAGCTCGAGGATCGCCTTGTACAGCTTCTTCTCGCCGCCGAAGATGACGTCGTTTTCCAGCATCTCGGTGGTGAAGCCGCGCCTGTAGAGCTGGGAGCCGCTGGAACGGGCGCCGCGGTTGTCCCAGGAATTTCCCGCGCAGGCGATGGGGCCGTGGACCAGGTGGATGACATCGGTAAGGGGCATAAGGACGACGCGCGCTCCGTCGTAGGCGCAGGAGCGTTCCGTCCCCTCCCCCGGCTCCGATACCTTGCAGAATTTCGGAGCACCCGCGTCATTCGTCTTGCAGTCTGTAACGTCGTACCAATCCGGCTTTGCCATAAGAGCCCCCTTGCTCTTTTACTTCTTTGCTGCTCCCCCCCCTCCCATGACGAGAGAGGGGGGATTGTTGTTCCTAGCGCATGAGTTCGAAGAAGCGGCTGTCGCAGGTCTCGTCGACTACCTCGATGAGCTTGTTGCAGATGGTGGCCATCATGTACATCGCCCCCTTGTACCCGACCAGCGGCTCGCGGTGCAGGTTTACCCTGTCAAAGATCGGGAAGCCGAACCTGAAGAGGGGGACGTTGGCGTCGCGTGCGGCGAACTTGCCGTGGGAATCGCCGATGACCGCGTCGACCGGCTCGGTCACGAGAAGGCTTCTCAAGTGCCAGAGGTCCTTGTTGATGTAGATCTTCCCGTCCTTCCCGTACGGCGAGGCATCGAGAAGCGCCTGGATCTCCTTCTCGAGCTTCTTCGTCCCCTTGGAGCAGAGGATGTGGGTCGGCACGGCGCCGACTTCCAGGAGGAAGGAGACGTAGCCGAGAAGATAATCTGGGTCGCCGTACAGGGCGAACTTCTTGCCGTGGATGTACTGGTGCGCGTCGGTGATAAGGTCGACGGCGCGGCCCCGTTCCTCTTTCAGCGTCTCCGGGATCGGCTTGTCGAAGAGCTCGGAGAGCTTCATGAGGAGCGCGTCGGTCTTGGCGATGCCGAAAGGCATGGGGATCGCTGAGTGCTTTCCGGAGTAGTTGTCCTTCACCCACGAGAAGGTCTTTGCGGTGGAGTAGGTCCCCAGCGCGAGGGTCGCCTTGCCGTTGATCGAATCGGCCGCGTCCTCCAGCTTCGTCCCCCCCGGATAGGGGCGGTAGGTGCCGTCCAGCGGAGAGTCGAAGACGTCGGAGATGTCACCGAGTATCGTGTACGGTATCCCGAACTCCTTCAGGATCCTCTTGTACTCCCTGAAGTTCCCGGTGTTGGCGTCGAAGCCGGGGATGAGGTTCAGCTTCCCGGTGCAGCGCCCTTCCACCTGCTTCTCGCTCGTCAAGGTCTGCAGGATGGCCAGCAGCATGGCGTCGTAGCCGTGGACATGCGAGCCGTTGAAGCTCGGGGTGTTGGCGTAGGGGACCGGGAAGTCCTTCGGCACGATCCCCTTGTTGCGGGCGTTCTTGATAAAGGCGGTCAGGTCGTCGCCGATGATCTCCGGCATGCAGGAGGTGAAGACCGAAATCATCTTCGGCTTGTACAGGGTGTAGGCATTCTCCAGCGCCTCGTGCAGGTTGTTCTGCCCGCCGAATACCGCACCGTCCTCGGTCATGGCGTCGGAGACCGCCGGTGCCGGCTCGCGGAAGTGGCGGTTCAGGGTGGAGCGGTAGTAGGAGGCGCACCCTTGCGACCCGTGCACGAAGGGGAGGCTCCCCTCGAAGGCGTGGGCGACGAGCTCGGCGCCGAGCGGCTGGCAGGCGTGGGCCGGGTTGATTACCAGCGCCTGGCGGGCGAAGTTCTTTTCCTTGTACTCTTCCGTATTGATCCAGGCGGCTACCCTCTGCACTTCCTCTTCAGGGGTCTCGGTAACCGGCTTCACTGCTAATCCAAGATTGTTAGCCATTGCATATCTCCTTGGGTGAGAGACTCATCCGTCACATCACCCTTTCTGTTAGATTCACCCGACGGGTCAGACAAGTCAGACAAGTCAGACAAGTCAGACAAGTCGGACAAGTCAGACAAGTCGGACAAGTGGGACAAGTCGGACAAGTCGGACGAGTCGGACCTCTCCGACTAGCCCTAGAACGGCGACTTCACCAGTTTCCAGGTCGGGCTGTTCACCGCCATGTCTATGTCGCGGGCGAAGATCGGGAAACCTTTGTAGCCGTGGTACGGGCCTGAGTAGTCCCAGCTGTGCATCTGGCGGAAGGGGATCGCCATCTTCTGGAACAGGTACTTCTCCTTGATCCCGGAGCCGATGAGGTCCGGCTTCAGCACCTCGGCGAACTTCTCCATCTCGATCTCGGAGGCGTCGTCATACACGACGGTGGCCTCCGGCATCTCGGATGCGGTCCTATCGTAGTCGTCGGTGTGGGCGAACTCGTAGCCGGAACCGACGCAGGTCATGCCGAGGTCCTCGTAGGCGTTGATGGTGTGGCGCGGGCGGAGGCCGCCGACATACAGCATGACCTTCTTCCCGTCCAGGCGCGGCTTGTACTCGTCGATGATCGCCTGCATCTGCGGGTCGTACTTCGCGATGACCGCCTCCACCTTCTCCTTGATGGAGTCGTCGAAGAGTTCCGCGAGCTTTCGCAGGCTCTCCCTGATCTTCGTAGGCCCGAAGAAGTTGAGCTCGATCCAGGGGATGCCGTACTTCTCTTCCATGACCTTGCACATGTAGTTCATGGAGCGGTAGCAGTGGATCACGTTCAGCTTCACCTGGTGGGTCGCCGCGATCCTGTCCATCTCGCCGTCGCCTGTCCAGACCGCCTTCACGTTGAAGCCGCACTCCTCGAGAAGAGGCTTGGTGGACCAGGCGTCGCCGCCGATGTTGTACTCGCCGATGAGAGCGATGTCGTAGGGGCCGACCGGCTCGGCAAACTCACGCGTCTCGATGATGTAGTCACGGATCGTGTCGTTGGAGATGTGGTGGCCGAGGGACTGGGAGACGCCGCGGAACCCCTCGCAGTTGCAGGGGATGACGGGGATGTCGAGCTCGGCGCTCGCGGTCTTTGCGACTGCGTTGATGTCGTCGCCGATGAGACCAACCGGGCATTCGGAGAGGACGGAAATTCCCTTCGCCAGCGGGAAGAGCTCTTTTGCCTCCTTCAGGAGGACGCCGAGCTTCTTGTCGCCGCCGTACACCACGTCCTTCTCCTGGAAGTCGGAGGTGAACTGCATCGCGAAGTTCGTGACGCCGGTGATACCGCTCATGAGGTTACGACGGGTGCCCCAGGAGTACCAGCCGCAGCCGACCGGCCCGTGAGAGACGTGCACCATATCGCGGATCGGGCCCCACACCACCCCTTTCGCCCCTGCGTAGGCGCAACCGCGTGCGCTCATGACGCCGGGGACCGTCTTCTTGTTCGATTTGACGCATGCTGAACCGGAGGCCTGGTCGTTCGGCGCGAGGTGCGCGGAACGCTTCTTTTTCCCCTTTTCGGGGTAGAGCTCCAGGACCTCGTCGATCATCGCCTGGGTAGACTCCTTGGTGATACCTTCAACTGTCTTTATTTCAGTGGACATATAAAACTCCTCCGCTGCCAGTAAGTCGTAGCCTCTGGCAGATAGGTTGCTCCCCGCCCCGGAGGTCCCCCTCCCCTGGCGGGAGGGGACCATTCCAGGCTTGTGACAGGGTTCGTGCCTTCAGTTACTTCGCCGCCCCTTCGGCCACCCCGACGATCGACTCGTCGTCGGCCTCCATGATGCCGAACTCCATGAGGAGCTCCTCCAGCTCGTCCATGGTGAGCGGGGTCGGGACCACCAGCATCTTGTTCTCGGAGATCTTCCTGGCGAGCTCCCGGTACTCGTTTGCCTGCTTGTGCTCCGGGGAGTACTCGATGACGGTCATCCTGCGCAGCTCGGCGCGCTGCACCTGGTTGTCGCGCGGCACGAAATGGATCATCTGGGTGCCGAGCTTCGCGGCGAGCGCCTCGATGAGGTCCGCTTCGCGGTCGGTGTTGCGGGAGTTGCAGATCAGGCCGCCGAGGCGGACCTTGCCGGAGGAGGCGTACTTGAGGATACCTTTGGCGATGTTGTTCGCCGCGTACATGGCCATCATCTCGCCGGAGCAGACGATGTAGATCTCCTCCGCCTTGTTCTCGCGGATCGGCATGGCGAACCCGCCGCAGACGACGTCACCGAGGACGTCGTAGAAGACGAAGTCGAGATCCGGGGTGTAGGCGCCATTCTCCTCGAGGAAGTTGATGGCGGTGATGACGCCGCGTCCTGCGCAGCCGACCCCCGGCTCCGGGCCGCCGGACTCGACGCACTTCACCTCGCCGTATCCGACCTTGAGAACGTCGTCCAGCTCCAGGTCCTCGACGGTGCCGAGCTCACGCACCAGGTCCATGACGGTGGTCTGCGCCTTGGCGTGCAGCATGAGGCGGGTGGAGTCCGCTTTCGGGTCGCAGCCGACGATCATCACCTTTTTCCCCAGCGATGCGAGCCCCGCTACCGTGTTCTGCGTGGTGGTCGATTTGCCGATGCCGCCCTTGCCGTAAATCGCGATCTGTCTCATTTCCTGTCTCCTTTTCGTCCCTGGCTCATCCGCCAAAGGACTCTGTGGTTTTGAGGCCAATAAAAAAAGGCGCTCCTCCAGAAGTGCTGGATGTGGGCGCCTTTGCCGACTTACAGGGAAGGGACACGTCGTTGTATCCTTCTCCGGTTTCTGTTCTATCTATAGCTACTACCGTGCCAACTTCTAACCTCTTGCATTTACAACTACTTTTACTTCACCCCCCCCTGCATCGAGCCGGTCCTTCAGGCAGTTGCCTATCTTTTAGTCATAGCCCCCTTCCCCATCAGGCGGCGGCCGCACCGCGGTGCAGCCGGATGAGATCGTGCGCCTCCAGGGGGCGTTTCAGCCTCTGGGCGGTGCAGCGCACCTTCGCCATCAGGTGCTGAGCCTCCTCCCGGGAGAGAGGAATGCCGAGCTGGCGGTAGCTCTCCACGATGCCGCTCGTCCCTGAGTGCTTTCCCGCCACGATGTGGCGCTTGAGACCGACCGCCTCCGGCGGGAAGAGCTCGTAGTTCGCCGGGTTCTTCAGCACCCCGTCAGCGTGTACGCCGGATTCGTGCGCGAAGACCCGCTCCCCCACCACCGCCTTCCAGACCGGCACCTCGCGGTTAGACGCCTTTCCCACCATCCTGGAGATCGCGGAGAGCCTGCGGGTGTCGATACCGGCATCGATGCCGCTCGCCACCTTCAGCGCCATAACAACCTCCTCCAGCGCCGCGTTTCCTGCCCGCTCGCCGAGGCCATTCACCGTCGTGCTTATGTAGCGTGCCCCCCCTTTCACGCCGGCGATCGCATTCGCCGTCGCCATGCCGAGGTCGTTGTGCGCATGCACCTCCATCTCGAGGCGGGGGACCTCCCTTTTCAGGGCGCTCACCTTCTCGTACATGGTGAAAGGATCCAGCACTCCTAGGGTGTCGCAGAAGCGGAAACGGTCCGCCCCGAGCCCCTTGGCGAGGGTCATGAGCTCCGCGAGGAAGGAGAGATCGGCGCGGCTGGCATCCTCGCCACCGACGCAGACGTAGAGGTCGTGCTCCTTTGCAAACCCCAGCGCCCTTTTCAGCTGCTCCTTCACCCACTCCCGGCTCTTGCAGATCTTGTTCTCGATCATGATGTCGGAGACGGAGAGAGAGATGTCCACCGCCCGGATCCCGCAGGAGATGCTCGCCTCGATGTCCGGCACCAGCGCCCTGTTCCAGGTAAGGAGGCGGGCGTTGAGCCCGAGTTCCACCAGAGCCCGGATGACGCCCCGTTCCTCCCGCCCCATGGCGGGAATGCCGCACTCCAGCTCGTGGACCCCCATGGCATCGAGCATGCGGGCGATGGCGAGCTTCTCTTTTGCGCTAAAGACCACACCGGCTGTCTGCTCGCCATCCCGCAGGGTGGTGTCCGCAATGATTACATCGTTTTTCGTCATCCGATCCATGCAGACCTCCAGGGCAAAAAAGCAATGATTAGTGCAACTTCCGCTGCCCTTGCCCATCAAAAAGCAGAAGCTGTGCCAGCAGGGGTGAAATATTGTGAATACGGTGTAAAGGCTCGTGGCAGGCGGGTTCAACAGGGAGGCAGGGCTGGAGGAGATAAAGATGGTGAAGGGTGAGCCGCGGCCAGATGCTGGCTAGCGGGGCAAAGTTCATTAAAATGCCGAAAAAGGAGGCATGGGCAATCGCCCCCCCTATCTCACCGTTCCCACCTCAGGTTGCCGGAGAAACGCTATCTAATATAATGTGAAGGTGCCGGATGAAGAGACCCGTACGGAATTCTTCACGGAGGTTGTGCACCACTCTGGCAACACCAAGCACCGCGGGAGTTGAAATGACCGAACTGCTACCTGGATACACCGCGAAGGTCGACGCCTTGGACAAGGCAACATGGGAAGAGATCATCGACCACTTTGATGACGCCAACATCTACCAGACATGGTCGTACGAAGCGGTCCGCAGCGGCGAGGAGAATTTGAGCCACTTCCGGCTCGAGAAAGACGGAAAGCTGGTGGCAGCCGCCCAGGTAAGGCTGGCGAAAGTCCCTTTCTTCCACAAGAGGGTCGCCTATCTCCGCTGGGGCCCCATGTGGCACCCCCGTGGCACGGTTGGAGACATCGAGGTCTTCCAGCAGGCCCTGCGGGCGCTGCGCACGGAGTACGTGGTGAAGCGCCGCAAGCTGCTGCGCCTCCTCCCTCTCGTTTTCGAGGACCAGGACGAAACCTTCGGCAGAATCTTTAAGGAGGAAGGGTATGGTCATCCGCTCCTGAACGTGACGCAACGAACGCTCCTGATAGATGTGCAGGCTCCGGTGGAGGAGCTGAGGAAGGGGCTGCACGAAAAGTGGCGCTACAACCTGAAGACCGCGGAGAAAAACGGGCTGAGAATTGAGGAGGGGACGGACGACGCCATCTTCCAGGCGTTTCTGGACACCTACAAGCAGACCCACGAGAGGAAAAAGTTCCTGGAAACTTCCGATGTGACGCAGTATTGCAAGATCCAGCACGGGCTGGCGCAACGGCACCGCATGCGGATTTTCGTCGCGTTTCACGAAGATCAGCCGGCTGCTGGGGTGATCTGCTCCTGCCTCGGGAAAATGGGTGTCTTTCTCTACGGGGGGACAAGCACCGCGGCGCTCAACCTGCGAGCATCGTACCTCCTGCAGTGGAGGGCGCTAAACTGGATAAAGGAAGAGGGAGCGGTCTGCTACAACCTCGGCGGGATCAACAAGGCGCGCAACCCCGGGACTCATCAGTTCAAGTCCGGCTTGTGCGGCAAGAACGGGACGGAACGGTGCTCGGTCGGCTCCTACGACGCCTACGCCAACCCCTTGTACGGCACCCTCTTTCAACTGGCCGACTCCGCCCGTGTATCCATGCGGGACGGCAGGATAAAGCTGCGCGCCTACCTCAGAAAGCGAAAGCAGGAGAAAGGAACACCGAAGCCGCAACCGGCATGAGCGTGTGGCGGCTTCAGATGGAAAGAAGAGAAAAGCCTTTGGCGGCGGCCAAAGGCTTTTCTTATTTTGTCCATCGTCGATCAGGAGTTGGGGTTCATCAACAGAAGCAGGAGCGTACGCGTCCCCTCCCTTTCAAGGGGAGGGACAGGGTGGGGATGGGGTAGATGTTGGTGAGGACGGCCGAACCCCATCCCCCTCCTGACCTCCCCCTTGAAAGGGGAGGTACGCGATGCCTGCGGCTGAAAGCTTTCCGGGCAGTCAAACCTATGCCCCTCCCCCCTGAAACTTCTTCAGGTACGACCTGATCCTCTCCGCGTTGGTGCCGACGTCACTTATCCCCACCCTGGAGGCGGAACGGAGGTCAAGGAGGGATCGTTCGCCGGCAGGCACTACCCGTATGGAGATATCATCCTTGAAGCCGAACCAGAAGGTCGTGTCAGTCGCTTCGATCCTCCCCTCGGCGGGAACCATGGCCACGACCTCCCACCCCATCTCCTTTGCGGTCACCAGGGCCTTCGCAAAAGCCTGGTCGGCAGGCATGTTGAGGATTACCGTCTTCAGATCCGGGTAGGCCTTCAACTGCTCCGAGGCCACAGCAGCCCCTCCGTACTGCACCCGGTCAGGGCGCTGCGGAGCGACAGCCACGAACTGTGGCGGAGAGTTCACATCGGTGCTGATGTCGTGGATCTTCGGGACTCGGCTCGCCTTCACCCCCCACGACACGGGAAGGGCGACAGCTACCACAGCAGCGGCAAGGGCGAGAACGCTCAAGACCATGGAGACCTTCTTCTTCCTTTTTGCGGCAATAAAAAGGGTGACCGCCGCAGCGCCTGCCGCGACAAGCCCGCAGTAGGCCACCACCCTCAATACGGTAAAACCGGTCCGGAAGTGCCAGAGGCCAAGGCGCGAGCCGAAGCCGGCCACAAGAAGTGCCAGCAGGCAAAAGACAGCCAGCACCGCCACTGTCGCGGGCTGAACAAGAAACCTCCCCTCCCCCTTTTCCTCTTCCCCTTTCATGCCGCGCCTCCGATCTCTACCCCGGGATAGTACCGGCAATGGCTCCCGCGCCGTTCGGCAGTTCGAGCGGGATGCGACGTATGTCGCGCGCCCCCGCCTCCTCCAGCATCGCGCTGATCTCTCCCTGCGAGTAGGACCGCCCTTCCGTCGTCCCCACGAGCATGTTCAGCGAAAAGAGCGCCGGGAAGAGGGGGCGATCCTTCGTGTCGTCGAGGATGAACTCCTGCACCATCAGAAGCCCCCCCGGGTTCAGCGCGGCGGCCGCCTTGCGGAGTATCGTGGCGCACCCCCGCGGCCCCTCGCCGTGCAGTATGTGGGAGAGCCACGCCGCGTCGAAGCCGCCGGGTATCTCCTCCGTGTCGAAGTCGCGGGCCTCGAAGCTGATCCGGTCCGAGAGGTTGAAGCGTCCCACCGTCTCTTCGGCGAATTTCCGCGTGCTAGGTAGATCGCAGATGACGGCGAACATCTCCGGGTTTTGCAGGCAGAAGTGAATCGCGTAGGTGCCGGGACCACCGCCCAGATCAAGGAGGCGCTTGCGCCCCTTCAGGTCGAGCCCCTCCGCGACCCTCGGAGCGAGCTGCATGGCGAGGTTGAACATCCCCATGAGGAAGCTCTCCCGCACGGAGGCATCATCTTCGTAGGCGACACTCTCCCGCACCGGCACCCCTGTCGCAACCGCCTGATCAAGCCTTGTCCACGACGGGAGAAGGTGGTGATGGTGCATGATGATGTGCCCCAGGTACTCGGGGGAGGTCCGGGAGAGGAAACGGGCGGCGAAAGGAGTGGCGCCATATCGGGCGTTCCTTTTCTCCAGAAGCCCGAGAGCCGAGAGGGCGTTGAGGAGCGTCTCCATTCCGCGGGGATCGCAGGAGAGTCGTGTCGCCAGTTCGTCGGCGGAAAGAGCCCCTTCCGCCAGCGGCGTGAAGACGTTTAATTTCACCCCGGCCTGCACGGTGCACACATTCCAGTAGCTCCCTGAGAGTTCGAGGAGCTTCGGCACATTCCAGTCGTTCATTTGAGAGATGCCTCCTTTTTCATGGCCAAGCTTACTGTCCGCAGATTACTCAGATTACCGCAGATTTAAAATCGGGAGAACCTGGAGTGGGTTGTAGAGGATGGAAGAGGTTAAGGGGCAGCCGGGAGCTGCCCCCCTGTGTCACTACTTCCCTTCGAAGGGATCCTTGATCTCACGCTCCGGATGGAACATAAGCTTCTTCGCGCCGCGCTCGTTCAGGTACTTCGAGAGCTGGAGGTCGACCTTCACCGGCACCGGGACGCCTGCGCTCTTCATCGCCTGCCGCAGCGTGGCGTCCGCCTTCGCTGCGTACTTCTGGGCGTCCCCCAGCACACGAAGCGACTCCTGAGGGTTGTGGAACCCTACGGAGTTCTCCGCCCCGATAAATACGAGCCTGTAGAATGCCTCTTCATACGCTTCCTTCGCCTGGGCGTAAAGCGCGGGATCTACTTTTTTCCCTTCGGCGTTTGCCTTGTTGGCCATCTCGAATATTTTTGCCACTGTCGCGGTAGCATAGCCGGTGCGCAGGAAGAGAGAGACGGTACGGTCCTGGATCGCGTACACCTTCTTGCGCAGCGAATCGGGAGCTTCCTGGTGGCATGCCACGCACGCCTTCAGGTCGCTCTTCAGAGGGCTCGTGATACGGTGGTCGGAGACCTTCTTCCCGTTCATGGTGACCTGCGGCAGATGGCAGTCGGAGCAGGTGACCCCGCCGGCCCAGTGCGGGCTGCCGTTGGAGAAGAGCTCGTACTCGGGGTGCCTGATGAATCCCATCTTGAAGCCGGTGACCGCCTGCTTCCACTCCAGGTGCGCAGGATTGCTCCTGATGAACTTGATGATGTTCTCGATGGTGATGTGCCCCCTCTGGCTGCCGGCCCAGGGGAAGACGACATCGGTGGAGTTCATGTCCTTGTCCTTCGGTATGACGTAGGTGACGTGACACTGGGCGCATACCAGCGTGCGCCTGTCGTCGCGGGAGAGCTTCGTGGCATCGACGCCGATATCCTTGAGCGCCCTGCCGAGGGTGAAGTTGCGGCTGATCCGGGTGTCGAGGGTGCGGCTGTCGTGGCAATCGCTGCAGGCAACGCCGAGAGACTGCTTGTCAGCCGGAAGCTTCGCCAGCACATCCTTGTACGGCGTGCTGTAGAAGGCGGCGCCCATCTCATTGCGCAGCATCGGCGCGTACGGAGTCTTGCAGGCGAGGCAGGAGCCGCCCGCCTTCTTTCTCCCCGGGTCGACCTCCAGCTGGTCCTGCACCATGAAGTAGTGGCCGCGCGGCTCCTTGTACTCGAGACCAAAACCCCAGCCGTTGTACAGGAGGGCGAGAAATGGATATTCGTCGAGCTTGTCGGGACGCGGGTCGACGCCGACCTCGTAGCCGTGCTTGTACTTCGTCTTGGTAGGGAGCGTCGGCTGCGACGTCATCTGCCACAGCTCATACTGCTCCGGATACACCTTCCCCCACTCCGCCGGGTCTATGGCGTTATCCGCTATCTCCGGCTTCGTCACCTGTGCAGTCTGCGCCTTCGCCTGAGGCTTCGAACAGCCGGCAGCAAGGAGCACGAGCGCTACCAGCGCAAGAGCCGACCATTTCCCCAAACCCTTTACTTGCATGAGATTCCCCCTTACCGTTAGAATGTAGACCCGCTGATGGCGCAGAAGCTTGAAAAACAATGTATCTATCCGGGCTGCACGCCCGATGAGCTGAAGTAAAGGAAGGGTAATAAGAGGTTCTGTAGCAGGAACACCAAGATTGTTACCATGAAACCCCCGTATCGCAAGGGGGGGCGCGGCTTTATAGGAAATCGCCGCAGAGGGGCAGCTACATGATCAGGGTCGGCTCGTGCTCGTGGACGGAGAAATCGCTACTGGAAAGCGGCGTCTTTTACCCCTCCGGCGTATCGTCCGCCGAGGGGCGCCTCAGGCACTACGCCGCAAGCTTCGACACGGTCGAGGTGGACAGCAGCTACTACGCCATCCCGGCCCAGACGACCACCACACAATGGAGCGAGCGCACCCCGGAAGGATTCCTCTTCCACCTGAAGGCGTACGCGGCGCTCACCGGTCACAACATCAACCCGAAGACCCTCCCGAAGGATCTGTTCGAACTCCTCCCCGAGGCGGAGCGCAGGCAGCCCTCCATCCGCATCGCCGACCCGCTCTTTCTCCTGGAGATCGCCGCGGCGCTGGTGTCGGCAGTGGAGCCGCTGCGCAGCACCAAAAAGCTCGGCTTCCTCATATTCCAGTTCCCCCCGTGGTTCGGCTACAAGACCGCACATCTCGACTACCTCCTGCAGTGCAAGGAGATGATGAAGGGGCTTCCAGTTGCGGTGGAATTCAGGCATGGCAGCTGGCTCACCCGGCAGCGAGCCGACGAGACCTTCAGCTTTCTGCGGGAACACAAGATAACCTACATCACCGCCGACGAGCCGCACCTCGGCACCCTTGCGACGATCCCCTTTCTCCCCGAGACGACGACCCCTATCGCCTACCTGCGCCTGCACGGCAGAAACAGGGAGAGCTGGCTCAGCAAGGGGCACGAGCGCTACCACTACAACTACTCCGAGGCGGAGCTCCTGCAGCTTGGACAGGTAGCGCGGGAGATGTCGGTGAAGGCGAGAACGGTCTTTGTCATGTTCAACAACTGCCACATCGGCTACGCCATCATAAACGCCCTGCAGATGCAGAAGATCCTGCACGGTAACGCTCCCTCCGCGCTTCCTTGACAAACCTTGCAGAGATGTAAAAGTCTAGTCATATCGACCGAATCCGGCGATTCACGGGGAAGATGGAGATACTGCAGCAGCGCTCATAGAGGCTGGAGGGGGGCACATGGAAATCCTGGCATTTGCAAAGAAGATGGAACTCGACGGCAAGGCGCATTATGAAAAGCTCGCGGCGCGGTCCGGCCACATCGGGCTGAAGGCCATCTTCCTGGGGCTCGCCCAGGACGAGCAGAAGCATTACGAGTACATCCAGAAGATGGAAGAGGGGATGTCGGGGGCGATGCTCGATACCCCCATGCTGGAGGAAGCGCAAAACGTCTTCAACGTCCTTTCCGCCGACCAGAAGGTAACCGACAGCATGAAGGAAGATACCGACGGCTACCTTTACGCCATGAAGGCGGAGGCGGACAGCGTGAGGCTTTACGAAGATGCCGCAAGCAAGGTCGATAGCGCGGATCATGCCCAGCTTCTTCTGAAGATAGCAAACGAGGAAAAGAAGCATTACAACATCATGGAGAATCTGTACGACTTTGTGCTGCAACCGAAGTACTACCTGGAGTGGCGGGAATTCACCAACCTGCGTGAGCTGTAGCAGCCTCTGAGGCTACGGCTCCCATGCCGCCCCTTCTTCCACAAACACAGGGAGGGTGACTGTGAAACTGTCCGCCTTCTTCCTCTTCATCATCATTGCCGCCTTGGCCGTTGGCGGATTTTTTTACTTTCAGGACACTACCGCGCCGTACGTGGCGCTGAGCCGGGAAAGCGGTCCTCTCTCCGCAAAGGGTGAAATGACCGTCAGAGCGGGAGACCGTGGCTCCGGGCTGAAGAGCCTCACAGTCAGCGTCATCCAGGGGGAGAAGCCCGTCACGGTACTGTCGAAGAGCTACCCGAAGGGAACGGCAAACGCCACAGAGAAACTCGACCTCACACCTGCAGCGCTGAAGCAGGGCCCCTTCAAGCTGCAGGTGAGCGCCACCGACCACTCTATCTTCAACTTCGGCTCCGGAAACTCGAACTCCAAGGTCCACACCTACGAATTCGACAACAAGCCCCCTGCGGTCGTCGTCCTCAGCACCGCCCACAACATAGCCCGCGGCGGGGTCGGCCTTGCCATATACACCGTGTCAAAGGAGGTTTCGAAAACCGGCGTAGCCTTCGACAACCGCTTCTTCCCGGCATACCGCCAGCCGGGCGGCTACTACGCCTGCCTCTTCCCCTTCCCCTTCGACGCTGACGAGACGAAGTACATACCAAAGATCCTCGCCGTTGACCTCGCCGGAAACCAGCGGCTTACCGGGATCTACTTCCATCTCCTCCCGAAGGTTTTCCCGGCGGACAGGATCAATCTCACCGACGCCTACCTCGACCACGTGAACGGCCAGTTCCAGGACCAGTTTCCGCAGGCGAAGACGCCGCTGGAAGTCTTTCTGAAGGTAAACAGGGAACTGCGGGTGGCAGACGCGAAAAAGCTGCAGGAGACGGGGCTTAAGACCTCCCCGACGCCGCTCTGGAAAGACGTGTTCCTGCGCATGCCGAACTCCGCCCCCCGCGGCGCGTACGCACAGCGGCGCACCTACATCTACCAGGGGAAGGAGGTCGACCAGCAGACGCATCTCGGCACCGACCTCGCGGCGCTCGCCCACGCACAGATACCGGCAGCAAACAGCGGGAAGGTCGCCTATGCCGATTACCTGGGAATCTACGGCCAGTGCGTCATCATCGATCACGGCATGGGGCTGCAGAGCCTTTACGGGCACCTGAGCGCCATCTCGGTAAAAGCCGGTGACGTCGTACAGAAAGGGCAGATAATCGGAAACACCGGCGACACCGGCCTCGCCGGCGGCGATCATCTCCACTTCGGGATGCTGGTATCGGGGGAGCAGGTAAACCCGGTCGAGTGGTGGGATCCCTCCTGGATAAGGAACAACATTTCAAGCAAGCTGGAAGCGGCCGACGCCATGAGCAAGACGAAGTAAGGCAGGGTGCCGCACCCGCCTCACACCGGGGATGGCCGCTCCTAGTCGAGCGGCCATTCTTCTCCCGGGATGAATTCCTCGTACATCTCCGCGATCTCCTCTATCTTTCGCCCCTTCAGGCTCTTCCCGTAGGAGGCCACTGCGTCGGCCAGACAGACCTGCAGGAGAAGGGGGAAGAGCGGCTGCTCCATGTAACGGCGCTGCAGCTTCGTGAGAGTGCCGTCGCCCCGCAGTTCCCACGTAAAGTGAAAGAGATGTTCCCGCACAAGCCAGGCCACATCGGGCGCGAGATGGGGAAAGCCAATGCGCTCCATGGCAGCGGGGACAAGGAGAGCCCCCGCCTTCGCGTGGCCGTAGGCATGCCACTGGCCATTCACCATCACCGTCGTTTGCGCCTTGCCGATGTCGTGCAGCAGCGTCCCCCAGAAGACCCGGGGGTCCACATCGTCATCGAGGGCATCGACCGCGAGCATCGTGTGAGTGAAGACATCCCCCTCCGCATGATACGCCTCCGGCTGGGGCACGCCGCGCAGGGCCGCGACCTCCGGAAGAAGTTCATCGAAAGAGCCGTCATTCATCCAGCGCTTCAAAAGTCTCCTGCAATCTGCGCCTCTCAAGGAGAACCTCCTCAGGATCATTGGTCGTGCAGAATGTGATGATGTAGATAATGTAGGCCGGGAAGCCGAAGGCGTTCCCGGCAGAGCCCGGGACCACGTTGCCACCGCGCGTCAGCGCATCGCCCACACCACAGATGCGGCTGTCGCCGCAGGACAGGCTGGGAAGCCTATCCTCCAGCGCGGCGCCGCCATTTCCCTCGCGGGCGAAGGAAGTCTCAGGGGAGGTCCGTCTCCCCCGCGCTGGAGCGTAGGCATCCATGCCTGCGGTGGCGGCGCAGCCGCCATGGAATCGGCCCACTGTTTTTGGCAAGGTCGAGCTCGCCCTACAGAGGCCGTATCCGCACCGTCCCCGGCCCGCCCCTGTCCCCTGCAACCTCGTAGGAAAAGTGCAGAAAGCGCCCGGTCACCTCCAGGTTCGTCAGGAGGTGCCCCGTAATGCGTGAGGTAAAGAAGACAGACGGTTCCCTGCAAAGGGGAAGGTAGAGCACCATCTGGTCCGCGAGGTGCGGATCTATGGGAGCGCCCGCGCGGTGGTGCTGCACCATTTCCTGCGCAGCCTCCTCCCCTACCGTCTCGGCCCGCTTCCCCCGTTCCCCTATCGCCGAGAATCCCGCGATGCTCTCCTCATATTCCGCCTTCAAAAAGATGAAAGTTCCCGCGCCAAAAGCCTTCACTTCTTTCACCCTGACCTCACAAGGGGTATCCGCTCCGAGAGCCTCGCGGATGACGTGCACGGCACTCGCCGCCTCCCGCTCGGCTATCGAGACGGGAAGATTGGCAACCGCCGCCACCCCGCTGATACGCCGCAGCGCCCCCCTCTCTCTCGCGGCCAGCGGCACCAGGGACGACACGGGCTCCACCTTGCAGCGGACCGCCCCTCCCCCCTTGGGGTAAAAGCCGTGCCGCTCCAGGGTGAGTGAAAGCATTACCCCGAGCTTCTTCACTGCAGGAGCGAAGACATCGGTGAGGTAATCCCACGGAGGACTGAACGGTACATGGGTGCCGCCGCTAAAGAGGAGACGACTCTCGCTGCCGGTGAATAGAAGCGCCGGAACGACCGTCTGCAGCACCATGGAGGTGGCACCGGCCGTCCCGATCGGAAAGGAGTAGTTCCCGGGTTGCACCTGCGCAGGGACAAAGGTGAGATCACGAGAGCCCTGTTCCGCACCGGCTATCTCCGCGCCGGAGATGCGGGCAGCGGCCTGCACACAGACGAGGTGCTGCGGCATCAGCCCCGGTTTTTTCCGCGCCTTCCGTATGTCAAATATTCGGAAAGGCTTACCGGTTATGCACGAAAGACTCAGGGAAGTCCGCAGGAGCTGCCCCCCCGCCTCCCCCATGCCCCCATCTATCTCGATCATCTCCGCCCTCGAAATTCGTGCTGGTGCAGATCTAGAGCTAGTGTAACAGCTCCCGCACACCCTTTCTCGCCGCCATATCGGCAGCACGCAGTGGCCCAGGGATGCGATACTCTCCACAGCACCTGAGGACCAGATCTACCGCCTCTTCAAGGGTAATAAGATGCCCGACCGAGACAAAGAGAGGCTTCACCCCGCTCCGCGTTCGCACCACAGCACCAACCGCCTCCCCATCGGATAGCGTGCTCCAGTCCCCCTTCTCCGGCCCCGGCGCCACGTATGTTCCCACGAGTCTCGTCTTGGCGCAGCCGATACTCGGAATGCCGACTGTAACGCCGATATGGCAAGCGATGCCGCAGCGACGCGGGTGGGCGATGCCATGCCCTTCGATCAGCAGAAGATCAGGAGGGGCGGAAAGCGCCGAGAGTGCAGCCAGGAGAGCGGGAGCCTCACGCGAAAAGAAGTATCCCGGCTGGTAAGGAACCGCACACTCCTGCACCACGACGCGCTCCTCCACAAGGCGCAACGGGTCCAGGGTAAAGAGTGCCGCAGCGGCGTGGATAACATCTTCCTGGTAGGCAGCATCCAGCGCCGCGACTGTGCGCGGCTCCCTCTCCAGCCGCCTCACGAGCACGCGGCGCGCCATCTCTCTCTGGAGAGCGTCCGCCGCAGATACATTCGTAGCGCCATTATCCACTTCCGCCTCCGGCTGCAAAGGAATACCCTACTCCATAGAAGGATAAAGCACGGAGAGAACGCCATGGAAAAACCGTTGCGCGTAAGGACGGAAGTAGACGAGAAGGGAAACGAGAAACCGCTGGAGTTTGTTGCCGAAGGGAAGGAAGTGCGCATCGCCGAGATCGTCGATCGCTGGTTCGACAGCGACTGCAACTACTACAAGGTCGTCAGCGACGACGAGATCAGCTACCTGCTGCGCCACAACCTGGAGACCGCGGGTTGGGAGCTTGTGGAGACCCCGCCCACCACCGATGACGTGCCGTCGGAGCCGTAGCCCCCTCCCCTCACTGCCATATCAATAGTCCACTCCGGGCTGCGGCTCGATGTCCTTGCGGTAGGCGTGCTTTATTTCCCGCACCTCGCTCACCGTGTCCGCAAGCTCGATGATCTCGGGATGTGCATCCCGCCCCGTCAGAATAAGATGCTGGAGAGCACCTTTTCTCCGCACCAGGTCGAGCACCTGCTCCAGGTCCACAAGCTTCAGCTTCAGGGCGTTGTTGATCTCGTCGAGGATCACCATCTCGTAGCTGCCGGAATCTATCTTCTCCCGGGCAAGGTCCACCGCATCCTGCGCATTGTCCCTGTGCTCGCTGAAGGGGTACGGGTTCCCCATGATGCCGCAGAACCCTTTCCCCGTGGCGTGCAGCTCGATCGGGCACTGCATCCGCTTGATGCCGTCCCATTCCCCGGCATAGAGGTCCCCCTTCATAAACTGGATGATGCACACCCTGAGACCGTGCCCGCATGCGCGCAGCGCCATCCCCAGCGCCGAGGTCGTCTTCCCCTTCCCGTTCCCCGTTATCACCACGACCAGCCCGTGCCGCACCTTCGGCTCCAGGTGATCTATCTTGTCAGGCAGCGTCCCACGCTTTGTCATCGTCCGCCCCTTTTTCTAGTCTCCCGAAATGAACATAACAGGAAGAGTTGTTACCAAAGTCCTCCCCACTCGCGGGGGAGGGACAGGGTGGGGGGGAAGATGCCGCCATTTCAGCAGATGGCAGCTTCACCCACCCCCTGCCCCCCTCCCCTCAAGGGAGGGGGAACGGCTTGCAGTGCTCACATAGAAATTTCCGGATGACCAATTCTCAACTGGCTTTTGCACCTTCACCCGGCCGTTCCGTAGCTCCGGTGGCCTCACACCATCTTCCGGTACTCCCCTCCGACTTCCATCAATGCCCGAGCGATCTGTCCGAGCGTCGCGTGGCGCACGGTCTCCAGGAGCTCGTCAAAGACGTTCTCCTCGGCAAGCGCCCTTTGCTTCAACCGCTCCAGATAGGCGGGAGCGTCCGCAGCATGGCGCGCCTTGAAGTCCCGCACCCGCGCAAGCTGGCGCTCCCAGTCAGCCGGGCCCGGGCGCACAAGGTGGCTTGGGGGCGGATACTTCTGCGGGTCGCCGTCCGGGAGCTCAAAAGCGTTGTACCCCACAATCTTGCGGCGCGGCGGCTCGGTGTTGTCGCCGTTGATCCGCCGCCTCTCCATTTCGTACCGGGCCGAGCTGTCCGCGATGCATCGCCGCTGGTACCCCTGCTCCGTCGCCGGCCCCACCCCGCCGAGTTGGTCCAGACGGTCGAACTCCTCCAAGACCTGCGCCTGCACTTCCTTCAGGAGCGCGCGGAACGCGTAGGAGCCGGAAAGAAGGTTCTGCACCGCAAACGCCTCCGCCTCCTCGCGCAGATAGTTGGAAATCATCGTTGCCTGGCGCACCCACTTTTCCGCGGGGGTGGTCATCGGCTCATCCGCCGAGTCAACGTGCAGTGAGTTTGAGTTCGCCAGGAGCCCCAGGAGTGCGTGGTAGGTGAGCCGGACCGGGTTTACGGTATCCCACTCCTCCGCCTGCAGCGCGCGTCCCGATGTCTGGGTGTGGAATTTGAGCATCTGGCTCCGCTGCGAGGCGCCGTACACGTCGCGCAGCGCTATGGCCCAGATCTTTCGCACCACCGCGCCGTAGGCGAGCCACTCCGCCTCGTGGGAAACCTTGAAAAAGAAAGAGAGGTTCGGCGCGAAGTCGTCGACCTTCATGCCGCGCGAGAGGAAGTTCTCCACGTAGGTAAAACCGTTGGCAAGGGTAAAGGCAAGTTCCTGCGCAGGGGTGGCCCCAGCCTCCCCAATGTGATACCCGGAAATGCTCAGGGAGTAGAATTTCCGGACGCCGTGGGAGATAAACCACTCCTGAATGTCTCCCAGAAGCTTCACGGCGAAGTCCGGCTGGAAAAGGTTCTCGTTTTGCGCCTGGATCTCCTTCAGGATGTCGGCCTGCACGGTGCCGCGCAGGTCGCGCACCGTAGCGAGCTTTATCTCTTCCCGCTCGGCATCGGAAAGCGCTCCCCTTTCGCGCTCCGCACGCTCCAGCTCGATCTCCTGCGCCGCCACGAAGTACATCGCCAGAATGATCGGCGCCGGCCCGTTTATGGTCATGGAGGTGCTGATCTCCGGGATGTGGAACCCCTCGAGGACGAGCTTCATGTCCTCCCAGCTGTCGATGGCCACCCCTCCTTCGCCAATCTTACCGATGCTCCCGGGGTCGTCGTCACTGTCCCCGCCGTACAGGGTGATCCCGTCAAAGGCGATCGACAGGCGCGGATTCGCCACCCCCTGCGCAAGGAAGTGCAACCGGCGGTTCGTCTCCTCCGGGCCGCGCAGCCCGGCAAACTGGCGCAGCGTCTGCCCCGCGGAGGGCGGGCGGTACGGGTATATCCCGGTAACAAACGGGAAGCGCCCGGGGAGCCCCTCCTCCAGGAGAAAGCGCAGCGACTCGGCGCGGTCGCGGGGGTCGGGTAGCGCCACACGCGGCAGGCGCAGCCGGTTCACCGTCTCCACCTCGGCCTCCATCCCCGCGCTCGCCGCAGCCTTCCCTGAGATCTCGCGCCATTCCTCCTGCCATCTTTCAAGAAGCTGTGTGCAGGAGGGATCGAGGGCATCGCCCCTTCCCGGAGCCTCCCTCACGCGACGCAGCTGCCCCGCCACCCACTCGTCGTACTCCCGCACCTTGTCCGCTATCTGGGCGAGGTACGCCCGCCTGCGGTGAGGCACGAGAGTCGACTTCTTTGCGTAACGGAAGATGTCGGAGGTAGCCCGCTCCTCGCGAGGCCCGCTCCACCCGAGCCTCGAGCAGATCGCGTCGAAGACAGCCGATACTCCAGGGTCTCGCGCCGTCTTCGAGGTAGCAGGATAGACGATCCCGTTCCTGCCAAATTGCGCCAGCGCCCCCTGCAGCTCTCCCAGCGCGCTCTCGGCCCCTTCCAGATCGGCCTTGTTGAGGATCACCAGGTCCGCCTCGTGCAGCAGCTGGTCCTTCTGCAACTGGATGGGGCTGCCGGAGGATTCCCTCGTCTTTACGTAGATCGTGAGGTCCGAGGAGATACGGGAGACATCGACCCCGGTCTGCCCGGTCCCCGGCGTCTCCACCAGGACAAGATCGAATCCGGAACTGCGCATAATGGCCGCAAGCTCCGGGAGCCGCGGGGAAAGGGGGGCGTATGGCGTCCCGGTGGCGAGACTGCGTAGCCACACACTGTCGTGGTAGATGTGATTCATCCGGACGCGGTCGGCGAGAAAAGCGGTGTCGGCGCGGCCCGTGGAAATCGTCGGGTCATTCGCCAGTATCGCAACCCTCTTTTCCGGAAATGCCGCCAAAAAGCGCCGCACCAGCTCGTCGATGAGGGTGCTCTTCCCGCTTCCCCCGTCGCCGGCGAAAACGACCGTCTTCGAGGTTCCCGCCGTCATGGGTGAAGGGTCGATTTCTCCGCGCTCCGCCCGGGTAAGGAGCCTCGTCAACTCCAGATCGGTCTTCACCGGAGCGGGAGTCATCGGCACTTGATGCTCCCGTTCCACCTTCAGAGCGACCCGCTCCGTAAGGTCCCTCGCGACCTCGTCGATGGAGCAGCCGGGCCCGTAGATCCGCTCCACGCCGGACCGCTCCAGCGTGGCGATGTCACCCGCTACGATCGTCCCCCCCCCTCCGCCGAAAACCAGCACATCCGACAGCCCCTTCTCCCTAAGAGAATTCACCAGGTGAGGGAAGAAGTGCAGATGCCCGCCATTGTAGGAGCTCACCGCCACGGCATGCACATCTTCCTGAAGGGCAGCCATCACGATCCGTTCGCACGTCATGTTGAACCCGAGGTAGATGACCTCTATGGGAAAAGTGCCGGCGAGGAGGGCCCTGTTGAGAGCAAGCACCGAAGCGTCGTGGCCGTCGTAGGAGGCGACGGCGGTAAGTATCCTGACAACCTTTTTATCCATAGTCATTCCCGGGTCTCGGCAGCGTTTGGAAAGGTCAAGTGACAGAGGAAGGTGCACCAACAGCACTTATGCCATTATACTCACCCGGTTTTGTCTTGTCTAAGGGCAGGCGCTACGACAGAAAAGAGCCTATGCAAAGGAAGGATAGAGAATAATGAAGGAGGTTTAAAGAAAAGGTCCGCTTGACAGTGCGCTTGTGACTACTACAATTTCCGCTTTAACAAAAGCTGACGAACGCAATGAGCAGACAATGAAAGCAAAGGACGGCGACGAAGCAGAAAACGGGATCCCATGACTGAGCCGACACCAGCCTACACACCGAAAGCTTCCGATGCCAAGACGGTCCAGATGGCGCTCGACGTGCTCGGGAGCCGCAAGAAGAACTTCTTTGCCCGCATCATGCCCTTCCTCGGCCCCGCCTTTATCGCCAGCGTCGCCTATGTCGATCCGGGAAACTTCGCCACCAACATCCAGGGTGGCGCCCAATTCGGCTACCTGCTGATCTGGGTCATCGTCATGAGCAACTTGATGGCGATGCTGGTCCAGACCCTCGCGGCGAAGCTCGGGCTCGTCACCGGCCTGAACCTCGCGGAGCAGTGCCGGGAACACTTCCCGAGGCCGATCGTGTACCTCATGTGGGTACTTATGGAAGGGGTTGCCATAGCCACCGATTTGGCGGAATTTCTCGGCGCCGCCCTCGGGTTCCAGCTCCTGCTCGGGGTGCCCCTTCTTCTCGGCGCGGTCCTTACCGGGATCGCCACCATCCTCATCCTCGGGATGGAACGGTACGGCTTCCGGCCCCTGGAGGCGGTCATCTCCTGCATGGTGGGGATGATCGCCCTGTGCTACGTGGCGGAAACATTCATCGTGCGCCCGGACTGGTCGCAGGTCGCCTACCACGCCTTCGTGCCCAAGTTCTCCGGCGCGGAAAGCGTCCTTCTCGCCACCGGGATACTCGGCGCCACCGTCATGCCGCACGCGATCTTCCTGCACTCCGCGCTCATGCAGGGGCGCATAGTGGTGCGCGACAAGGAGCGGCTAAAGAGCCTGTACCGCTACGAGATAATGGACGTCGTCATGGCGATGGGGGTAGCGAGCTGCGTCAACGCTGCGATGCTCATCATGGCAGCGGCAACATTCTACGCCACCGGGCACACCCACGTCGCCAGCATCGAAGAAGCATACCGCACCCTGGAGCCGCTCCTCGGCAGCGCGGCGAAGTACATCTTCGGCTTCTCCCTCCTCGTCTCCGGCCTCTCCTCGTCGACGGTCGGGACCGGGGCCGGGCAGGTCATCATGCAGGGATTTCTGAAGACGCACATCCCCATCTGGCTCAGGCGGCTCGTCACCATGGCGCCGTCGATGGCGGTCATCGCCTCCGGGCTCGATCCGACCCGCACCCTTGTCATCAGCCAGGTCGTACTGAGCTTCGGGCTTCCCTTTGCGGTCATACCTCTGGTGCTTTTTACCCGGAGCCGCGCTATCATGGGTGATATGGTCAACGCACCTCTCACCACCGCAATCGCCTCCCTGATAGCGGCGCTCATCGTGGTACTCAACCTTTACCTCGTCTACAAAACGGTTACCGGATGAAAGGGATCTTCAAACACATTCTCGTGCCGCTCGACGGCTCTGCGATGGCGGAGGCCGCGCTCCCGGTGGCAGCCTTCCTGACGGAACGGCTGAAATGCCGCGTCACCCTCATGCACGTCATCGAAAAGGATGCCCCGAGCGTGGTGCACGGCCAGACCCACCTGGTGAGCGCGCCTGAAGCGTCGGTCTATCTGAGGGAGGTGGCGAAGAAGTACTTCGCGAGGCCAAGCGAGGTGGAATGTCACGTACATACGACGGAGGTGGACAACGTCGCCGCCAGCATCGTGGCGCACGCGGGAGAGCTGTCTCACGACCTGGTGGTGATGTGCTCCCACGGAAAGGGAGCCGCACTGCACCTTATCCTGGGGAGCATCGCACAGCGGGTCATCGCCATGGACCGCAGGCCGGTCCTCATCACCCATCCCGCGGAGAAGGGAGCGGAGCCGCGCGCATTCAACTGTCGCCACATCCTCGTACCGCTGGACGGTCAACCGGAGCACGCCCAGGGATTGCCGGCGTCGAAGGAGCTTGCCAGAAGCTGCGGAGCAACGGTCCACCTGGCGTTTGCCGTTCCGGAGCTGACGAGCCTCTCCGGAGACAAGGCGATGGCAAGCCGCATGCTGCCGGGGACGACATCGAGACTTCTGGACCTTTCCATGAAGGATGCCGAGGCGTATCTCACGCCACTGGCGAGGGAACTGCAGGAGGAAGGATTTCTGGCAAGCGCCCACGTGCTGCGGGGCGATCCGGCGAAGGTGATAATGGATGCGGCGGTAAATGCGAAGATAGACCTGATCGTTCTGACAACGCACGGCAAGACAGGGATGGATGCCTTCTGGGCCGGGAGCGTGACGCACAAGATCGTCAGCAAGCTGCAGGTCCCCCTCCTGCTGATCCCGGTAACGAAGCTCTAGCTTCCGCTGGTCCGCTGGGGTCATGGTCCGCTGGGGTCAGGCTTTGCATTTGTGGTCCGCTGGGGTCAGGCTTTGCATTTGTTGATTTGGTGGGCAGAATCCCCAAATGCAAAGCCTGACCCCGCCACTGTTCTTGGCCGAATCCCCAAATGCAAAGCCTGACCCCGGCACTGTTCTCCGACTTTCCTATCGAGTGCGGCTCTGTCCGAGCCCATGACCCGCGAGCACCGCGACACCGAGGAGCACCGCGAGCTTCCCGGCCAGCGGAACCCCTGCCGTGGTAGCCCCCAGCCCCAGAGACTGCACCAGCGCGCCCCCGAGAAGCATCCCCACCGTAAGAAGCCCCGCGTCGGTGTCGCCTTCGCCGGCCTTCACGAGCTGCCTGAAGGGGCACCCCCCCACCAGCGTCGCGGTCCATCCGACAAGCCCCATCCCCAGAAAACTCCAGAGATGCTCCACGTGCGCCCCCGGCTGCCCCGCCAGGCCGGGATGGAATCTCCCTGCTGCCACGCTTGCAGCGAATGCCGAGAGCGCAAAAGCGAGGACGCCGTAAAAGAGGTACCCTCTCCAGCGCAGGACGAAGAGATCGCGAATCCCCCCGGTGATGCAGAAACGGCTGCGCTGAGCGAGGGCACCGAGAACGACCGATCCTGCCAATGACGCCGCCCAGGGGGCGTGCTGGGAACCGCTCCCCATGGTGGAAAAGGAGATCATGCCTGGGCGCCCAACCACAAGCGCCAGAAGCGCCAGCGCTGCGGCAGGGATGAGAATGCCGCTCGCGCCCGGCTGCGGGGCGCCGTGGGGAAGTTCCGCGCCGCGCGCCAGCCCGGCGGTGCCGACCCATACGCCGGCGATGAGGCCGGCGACGCCGGCGAGTGCGCCGAGATCACCGGCTCCCAGCCTCAGCAGGAGCTTTATAGGGCAGCCGATAAAGACGCCGCAGCCTACCATCAGGAGGATGCCGGCAAAGAGACGGGAAAGGGGCGCGCTGCCGCCGCGCGTGCGGAATTCGCGGAAAAAGAGGGCACTGAGAAAGGCGCCGAGGACAAAGCCGGAGAGCTCCGGCCTCAGGTACTGCATTCTGCTGTTGTCGTGCAGCCCCAGCCCGCCGGCGACATTTTCCATGAAGCAGGAGACGCAGATCCCCGAGTTCTCCGGGTTCCCCAGGACAGCGAGGAGGACGCCGAGGGCTCCGAGGGCGACACCGCACGCCACCACCAGCCACAAATGCCTGTCGCGCAGCGTCACTCGCACCCCCCGGCCAGGCGGCTTCTGAGGTAGTTCACGTCCTTCAGCGACCGTGCGGCAGAAACGTTTTCGGGATGAGCGCGAACCTTAGCCCCGACGGAGGAGAGCCCCTCCTGCGCCACCTTCTCGATAAGGGCTCGTCTGGAGAGCGGGCTTTTCTGCTCGAGGTACTCGCCATTTAGCCGCACACCCTGTACGAGAGTGGCCAGCGACTCCTCCAGCGCCCCCATCCGGTACAAAAGCTCCCCCTTCAGGATGAAGCCGTGCGCCTCGGCAGGGTAGCTGCGCATCAGCTCGTCAAGCTTGAAGATCGCAGTCGGCAGGTCCCCCTTCTCGACCAGCGCCTGCACCGGCCCGTAAATCTTTTGGAGCAGGGCCCCCCGCGCCTGGTCCGCCATCTCCCGCTCGACTGCACGATCTATGGAGGCGCGCCCAGCGTCTTCCTTCGGCCTCCCCTCCTCTCCATAGAGAAGCGCGCCCGCTCCTGTCAGGGCGAACGCGAGTAGGCTCCAGAGTATTTTGCGGTAGGCGTTCTTCACAGGATCAAAACTTCTGGTACGGCGGCATGTTGACCCGGCGCGCCATGTCGCGGATCGGGTTGTAGTCGCTGTCCAAAAGCTCCTCGTATCCGTCGACCCAGGCCCCCTTCAGGACCTTTACTTCCTCACCGTCGACTTTCACCGTGTCGGAAGGCTTCAGCTCCAGGAGGGCCTTGCGCACCTTCGCCACCAGGTCAGGGTCGGTCCCTTTCGACGCGCCGAAGGTGCAGTAGGGGATTATCGGGCTCTGCCCCAGAACGACGAAGCTGTCGGGGGAGATGCGCCCTTCCCGGGTCATTTCCTCAAGGTCGAGAGCAGGCGCTGCGGCGACATCGTACTGACCGAAAAGGACACCGTAGATGACCTTCTCGTGCTTGAAGGAGCCGGAGGGGATGGAGTAGTAGGCGAGGTTCTTCTCCGGGTCGATACCGGACCGGAGCATCAGGTCGTACTCGGCAAGGTAACCTGTGGGTGCGAGCATGGGGCCAAAGCCCATCCTTTTGCCGCGGATGTCGGAGAGCTTCGTTATGCCGCTCCCGGCGCGGGCGATGATGGCGCCTGCGGTGCGCGAGCCGTACTGCCCACGCTTTTCGGAGGCGAGCAGTGAAAGGGAGTAGCGCTCCTTGAGGATGATGTAGAGGAGAGAGTTGGTATGGGTGAAGGCGAATTCGCCGCTCTTGAAGCGCTTCTCGAAGTCCTGGGTGTCGACAGGTACGAGGGTGAAATCGGCGCCGGTCTTTTCCGAGAGGTAGCGAGTGAGCGGGGTGAAGCGCTGCAGCGTCTCCTTCTCGTTGTTGCAGATCATAAAGCCGATCTTTACCGCCTGGTGTTTCGACTCGGTGCGGCACCCCGCGGTGCAGAGGAGAGAGAAGAGGCAGAAAAGGAGCGGCGCCAGGCGCCAGTTCAGCGGTAGCTTCATAACAGGAATCATCCTCAAAGGTTACCTGTAGGCCGGGATAAGCCGCGGGCGTTCCCGGCGCTTCCCGGCATGGTACTCAAAACACAGCTTGTGCCGGAAACGCTCCGCTTATTCCGGCCTACATCTCTACATCTCCCACATCAGCCGCACCCCGGGTCCGCGGCGTCGAAGGTGAGCGCTGCAGCATACCCGCGGCCACGGCAGCCGCCGAAGCAGGTCGGAAGAGCAGCGCACTCCAGGCATTCCTCAGGGAAGCGCCGCAGTGCCTTTCGCACCTCACGCTTTTGCGGAGACTTCGCAATGGCGGAAAAAGTCGTATCCCCGAGATTTCCAAGGGCGTATGGAAGCGCGGGACAAGGACACACCTCTCCTTCCGGCGTGACAAAGAGCATGCTGTTCGCCGCCTGGCATCCCCCCTCCGGAAAGGCCTTGTCCGGGTAAAAGATCTTCCACAGGAAAGGATCGTGTATCGTCAGCCGCAACCCCCGATCGAGCTCCATTTCTCGCAGTGCATCTGCCAGGAACCGGCGCTCGGCTGGGTTCAGGAAGAAGACGCCGCGCCCCGCCACCGCCCTCGCAATCGGAAAGCTCAATTCTCCGATGCCATGCTGAAGGCAAAACCGGATGATCTCCGGGATCTCGCGGCAGTTGCCTGCGTGGAGCGGCAGGCTGACACCTGTGGGCATTCCCGCATCCAACACGGAGCGGTCCAGTGAGCAGAGCTCCTCGATACCGCTCACATCCAGAAGGAGGGATTTCACCTTCAGCCGCGAAACGGTCTCCAGCGAGCGCGCAACCGTGTCGCCGGAGAGAGTGAGATTTACCGCGATCCTCTCCTTCGCAAGCCTTTCCACGACCTGTATCGTCGCAGCGGAGACCTCAGCTCCCGGCTGCCAGAGATTGAGCGCAAGGACCTGCAGCGCCACGAGTTCGTCGCATAATGCGAGGTGATCAAACGACGGGGCAGCGGGGGGCGCCGGCAGATCCCAATACACCCTGATCGGAACGCTCAGCTCCATCATCTCAGGAGGCCCAGCAATGCGGGTCGGGGCTGTTCAGGTCGCCGGTGAGAGCAAGGGCGCGGGCACTGCAGCCGCCGAGGCAGTCTTCGTAGCTGCCGCAGGAGGCGCACTTTCCCGTCGCCGTCTTGTGGCGCATCCGGTACAGCACCTCGGATTCGTGCCACACGGCGGAGAGGTCATCCCGCAGGATGTTCCCGATAACCATGGGGATGAAGCCGCACGGGGTGATGTCGCCGTTGGTCTTGATGTTGAGGGAGAGTTTCCCGCACACGCTCCCCTTCACCAGCGCGGGGTTTCGCTCCGGCCCGAGTGAGGAGATGATCGGGTCGTCCAGCGAGATCTCCACCCCCTGCGGCTGCGAACGGAGCGCCAGCGCCTTCCGGTAAAATTCCCGCCACTCCTCCGGATTGAGATCCAGGTCATCCTTGTTGGCAAGCCCGAGCCCCGAGCACTTGAAGTTGTGAAAGTTCAGCTGCTCCACGCCGCACTCCGTGGCGAGCGCCACGAGTTCCTCCACCTGCAGGTGGTTGATGCGGCAGATGACAGTGGAGATGGAGGTCTTTATCCCCACCTCGCGCAGGTGGGCGAGCGCCTCGATGGCGCGGCGATGGCTGCCGGGGACGCCGCGGAATGAGTCATGCACTTCAGGGACGTGGCTGTCGATGCTGATCCCCACCTTGTAGAAGCCGAATTCCTTCAGCACCCGCGCCTGCTGAGCGTCAAGAAGGTAGCCGTTGCTGTTCATGGTGACGCGCATGCCGCAGCTGCGGGCAAAGGCCGCCAGCGACGGAAGGTCGTGCCGCAGCAAAGGCTCGCCGCCGCCGAAGTTCACTGCGAGGACTCCCGCCTTAGCCGCCTTCCCCATCGCCTGGCAGAGCTCGTCAAAGGAGAGCTCCTGGCTCTCGTCGCTCCTGCTGTAGCAGTGCTTGCAGCTGAAGTTGCAGCTGTTATTCACCGCCCAGTTTATGGTGAGCGGCGCCTTTATGGTCCATTCACTCCGCATGGCGCACGAACCCCTTCTGTGCGAGCTCCGCGAGGAAAGCGGAGACATCCTCAGCCAGGACCTCCGACTCCACTTCGAACTCCTCTCCCAGAGCGGCCACGATCTCTTCCAGGGTGCGCCCGTCGCAAAGCTTCCACACCTCGGTGCCGAGAACATTGATGGAAAGGATCGAGGAGTCGTCAAAAAGGAGAGCGGTGCCTACATCCTCCACATCCTCGCCACGCTCCAGCCCCGCCAGAGCCTCGTCGCGCGGCTCGTCCTCCTCACGCCACAGCACATCGGGATTTCTGTAGTAGCGCATCATTACCTCCCGGAGACCTGCACCGGCTCCTTAAGGAACGGCTCGAACACGATGCGGGCAACGGTGGGATCACTTTCCTTGTCGTACAGGTGCGCCGCGATCTCGGTGCGGTCGGTGCTGCCAAACCAGTTCTGCGCTGCCGCCACGTCAGACTCCTGCTCGTCGGCTATCGCCATGTCGTACTCGGAGTTCTTGTAGATATTGTTGTGGTGGATCCGGGTACCTTCGCTGCGGTAGATGTAGATCCCCTTGTAGTTGCCGGTGATCTCGTTGCCGCTCACCTCGCCGAGCGATTTCTCCTTCGCCCAGAGCCCGAAGAACTTGTTGTCCTTGATGCTGTTGCCGGTGATGGCCACGCGGGAGGCGCGGAAGTTGATCCCCCCCTTGTTGTCGTGGATGGAGCTCCCCTTCACCGTCAGATCCGATTCCTGCCCCCACCAGGGGACCCCCTGAACCTCGTCTTCCTTCCTGATGCTTATCGCGACCGCGTTCTTCGCGAGCTCGCTGTGCTGCACCTCCACCTGGGCCCCGTGGGAGTGGATCCCGTTGTAGGCATAGAGGACGCGGCAGTAGTCGAGCACATTCCCGCTGCTCCCGAGGAAGTTGAGGGCACCCCAGTCAGCGGGCTGCGGCTCCTTTTCTGCGGAGGTAAAGACGATCATCTTCTCCGCGGTGCCGCGCGCCACCAGTTTGCCGCGCACGATAAGCTCGGCCTGGGCGTAGTACGGCACCTTTCCGCCGAAAAGGTTGCGGTCGCTCTGGGCGTCGATGCGATTGAACTTCACGATAGTCCCGGGAGCAACGGTCAGGGTCACGCCGGGGGGAACGTAAACGTCTCCCGTCACCTCCACCTCACCCGACCATACCGTGTCCTTGGTGAGCGTTTCCTTCCCCACCTGGAGAGGTGCAGCGTTGCAGTCGAGAGCGGCGAACAGGGTCAAGGCAAGGAGAGCCAGGATTCTTTTTCTCATTGGGGCACCTTCGTCGATTTGATCTTTTCCTGCAGGTTTTGCAGCGCTGCCACGAGTGCGGCGCGGCGGGTGATTTCTGCTTCCCTGTTTATCCCCTTCCGTATCAGAACGTCGCTGACGGCGATCCCTTCGCGGTACGCCGCGAGTGCCTCGGAGGTGCGTCCGCTCCCTTCCAGGGCGTTCCCCAGATCGCGGTGCACGAGGCTGTCCTCGCGGCAGAGGGAGATCGCCTTTTTGAACCAGGAGAGCGCCTCGTCGTAGCGGCGCTGCCTCAGGCGTACCAGCCCCATTCCGTCATGCGCGTCGAAGTCGTTCGGTGCCATGCGCAGGACGGTGGCGTATTCCCGCTCCGCCTCGGCGATCTTGTTCTTCCGGCAAAGGACCACGCCGAGCCTGTTGCGGGTCTTCAGGTCGTTCGGGGTGATGTCGAGGACGATGCGGTACTCGACCTCCGCGATGGCGTCGGGAAGGAGCCCGGTCTCGGGATGCGCGTGGCACGGCCGGGGCATCAGGAAAAGACCGAGAAGCGGCGCTATGCAGAGGGAAAGCGGTTTCATTGCTGAGCCAGGTGACTAAGGGACGAGTAAAAGGTGACGGCGCCGACGACGGTAACCACCACGGCGCTGGCGAGGGAAACCTTCTGCGCGTAGCGCTCCGTATCGACGAAACGGGCGGCGGCCTTCACGCTGTGCACCATGACGAGACCGATGGCAACGAGCGAACAGGCGAGGCCGACGCTGAAGACGAGCACCAGCGCGAGCCCCTTTCCGAGGGTTCCGGCCGAGACGGCAGCAAGCAGGATAGCGAGAGCAGCAGGGCACGGCACGATGCCGCCGGAGATGCCGAGAAGAAGAAGGCCGATCGGGCTGGTCCCTTCCGCGGCAGGCGCGTGCGCATGGGAGTGGCCATGGGAATGGTCACCGTCGCTGCCATGGGAATGTCCGTGGAAAAGCTTTCGCAGGAAACCGTGAGCGTGCCCGTGGTCATGCGTGTGCCCGTGGTCATGCGTGTGCCCGTGGTCATGCCCGTGACCGTGGGAGTGGTCGTGCGTGTGCCCATGGGAGTGGCCGTGCATCGCCCCCCAGCGGGACTTCAGCATCCATACCCCCATCCCGAGGATGAGGAGACTGGCGACGATGCCGAGGTAGCCGTGCACCTGCTGCTCACTGAAGTACTGCGCGGTAAATTTGGCGAGAAGGCCGAGAAGGATGATGCTGAAGCAGTGGGTGAAGGTGACGGTGAGGCCAAGAACGAGGGCATCGATACTGCGTCCCCGCGATCCGACGAGATAAGCTGCCACCACCGTCTTGCCGTGACCGGGCTCAAGGGAGTGGGCGACACCGAGAAAGAATGCCGCGATATAGATGCTGAACCAACCGATGCTAACGCTTTCCATAACACCTTCGAACCAAAAGCAGCACTGCACCAACACCGAGCAGGGCAAGCCCCGCGAACACCAGCGGTTTTCCCGGATCGCGCACGATCTGGATCCCCGCGTAGATCCCTTCTTGATCCCTGTCGCTCTGCACGTGGAAGAACTGGAGCCCCTGCCACGAGAAGGGCGCATTTACCTCGCTCGTACCCTCGGCGAGGACCCGGCTCTCGCGCAGCAGGGCGAGGTCCACCCAGGTCCTTTTGAGCGCCGGAGTGCGGTAGGCGACCAAGCGGAAGCGGTACGGAAAGGAAGAGGCGATAGTCCCTTCATCTGCCGTATCGATCTTCCCGAGCTCTGTCCCCTTTTCTGCCACGCTCAGGGAGAGCCTTTTCCCCTGCAGATGGAGCTCGTTTGCCGTGACGGTAAAACGGTCGAAGCGGAAGCTCTCGCCGGTGCGCACGGTGAAGAGGGCAACCTTCTCGCTCCCGCGCAGTACACCGACCTGAACCGGCACCGGATAATATTCCGAATTAACCTTCCGCACGGCCAGATCAAAGCCGAGCGGCAGTTCCTTGTTCACGTCCCAGCGGTATGCAGCGCCGGTGCTGCGCCCTTCGTGGACATTGACGGTGGAGACATATCCCCTGGCGGAGATCACCGCACCGGCGAGGACCAGGACGACTGCCGCGTGGATCACCAGGACCGGCAAAGGGAGGCGCCTCCCCTTCCCGACCGTGCAGACTGCCGTCGCCATCCCCAGTGCCCCGAGAAGAAGGAGAAAGGGTGGTGACGAGTAGATCGCGCGGCTCTCGCCGAAGGTGCCCGGAAGTGCCAGGAGGCTGAGCACGAGAAAGAGGATGATGGCGAACTCGGTGGAAGCGAGCCAGCGCACTCCCCTTTTCACGCCGCTGCCGGAGCCCTGCTGCACCTTAGATCAGCTTGCGCGACTTGAGGAAGTCCTTTGCAGCCTTCTTCCCCTTCTCCGACTTCAGGAGCTTTGCGAAGCTGTCGTCGTTCACGACGCCGGAGAGCTTGTTGAGAAGCTTCGGCAGAGCGGGGAGGTTCCCGATCGTCTCCTGCGAGATCACCGGTGCCGCGTACTGGCTCACCCCGAAAGGCTCGAGCCATATCAGATTGAGGGACTTGCGAAACTCTTTTTTCGCCGCCTCGTAGGCAACCTTGCCGCTACCCTCGCCACCCTTTTCCACCGCCTTCAGGCCGCGCTCGGGGGTCTCGACGATCACGCCGACCTCACCCTTCTTCACCGCGCTGTACAGCTCGCGGGACTCCTTGAAGGGCACCACTTTCACTGTCGTGCCGGTGCGCTCGTTCACCAGCACGGAAATCATCTCGGCAAAGAGCAGATCACCAGGAGAGTTGACGACCCCGACATACAGTGTCTTACCGACACAGGCACCGGCAATTTGCTGTAAGCCAAGAAGGGATACTATCAACAGCAGCAAAATGATCTTTTTCAACGCCTTCACCTCTTAATTGGATTCTATTTATACAACACTCAATCAAGGCTCTTACTGTTATCTTTTGGCTCTTCCAAGGATGCGATACTATAGTTTAGTTGAAGATCATTAGCAATAACAATCTGTTCGGACGTCACGTTGAACGTGGTGCAAGAGGCCTCGTCGGGGGGGAAGGCAGTCGCTCCACCAATGCAGTATCTTCCGGGCGGAAGGTAGATGCTGTATCGCCCCTCCCGGTCGGAGAGGGTCGAAAAGTAGTCGGGGATCGCGCCAGTCGTTCCCTCTCTGCGAGCGAAGGCGTAGGCGCCGACGACAGGCTTCCCCTCCTTGCCGAGGAGGCGTCCCGCGACCTCGCGGCAGCCGTCGTCTTCCTCTTTTTTCAGCCGTGCCGCCTCCCTCACGTTGAGGACGCTGAAGTCTACGGAGGACTCTGCGCCGGCGTCGACATCGGTCTCGCGCGCCTCCCCGGAATGCTTTCCGCCGAAGGCGAGCGGGCCGAACCTTTCCCCCGTCCGCAGGCGCGCCACGAGCCAGTATTTGCCGGAGGGAAGGACGAGGCGGTAGATGCCGGCCCCATCGGCGGGCGCAGAGATGAAATCCGCCGGTCTGCGCGTGGCGGCGGAGTCGTAGGCGAAGACCTCGGCCCCCGGGACGGGGTGGCCGCCTCCGTCGAGGATGTGGCCGGTGAGGATCCCCTCTGCGCCTGCGATGGACGGTGCGGGAAAGGAGACAATGGACGCAACGACAAGAAGTAAAAGCAGGAGCAAAGATCCCGGAATGCCGGCTGTGCCAAAGGAGCAGCCACTACGTCCCCCCCTTTGCGAAGGGGGGACAGGGGGGATTTGCTTTTTCGTGGCACTCCGTGAATGAGACCACAACAGTTGCTCGGCATCTGTCACAGGCTTTTGGAGTTGGCGGGATCGTGCCTTTGTCTGGTGGTCGTATGACAAAGGAAAGACAAATCCCCCCTGTCCCCCCTTCGCAAAGGGGGGAACGCGGGTTCTCGTGCAGCGCTTCGTGGAAATGTACTTCAGGTTCCCCTGACTTTCCCGATACTGGCACCTCGACATCATTTCTCTGCCCCCGCCCTCAATTTCGGCGCGCTGCTACCTACGCCGGAGAGCGCCTGTGAGACCACAGGCTGGTAGCGCACCGTGCCGATACCTGGCTCACGCCCTGCATCATAGATCGATTCCGCCGGCTCAGCACTCCCCCACCAGTTTCCCGGCGCGGCCACATCCTCGTTATTGAAGTCGCCCAGCCGCATATTGTAGTCTGCGTTGCCGGAGAGGTTGTTCCCTTCCACCTGCAGCCCGCTCCCTTTTTCCCGTACGAAGATCCCCACACCGTTTCCGGTGAAAACATTCCCGCTTATGACCGCGTTGCCGCGAAACGAGCGCACCCCGATCCCGTTTTCGGTGAAGACCGAGCCGCTGATGGTGACCGGGCCGCTTCGAAACCTCATCCCGCCGTCGTTGCCGTGAAAGAGCGAGTCCTTTATCGAGAGCTTCGTGAAATGGCTGTGGACCCCCCACCCCGCGTATTCGAAGACGCAGCCGGTGAAAGAGCTGCCATCGGCGTGCTCAAGCAGGATCTCGTCCCATGCGCCCCCCTCCTTGCGCCCGGCGGAGGTGAAGAGGACGGGGGTGGCGGCGTCTCCTGCTGCAACGATCCTGCCGGTGACGGAGAGCCCCCCCCCTGCGCCAAAGCCGACGGTCGTGCCGCGGGTGACGGTGAGGCTCGAGCCTGTCGGAACTGCGACCTTTCCCGCGACCGACAGCGTGCCGCGCCACGTCGTCTCGCGCGGCACGAAGGAGAGCGGCCAGGGGAAAAGCAGCGGTTGGGAAGCGGGAGCGGAGGCCAGTACCGTCCCGGCGGAGGCGGGTGCTGTGCAGATGGAGCTTCGCGCGTCGCTCCCCCCCCACCAGTTGCGCGGCGCCGCCACCTCACCCTTCCCTTCCGGATCGATGGCGCACAACCCGTTCGCCGCGAAGTTGTTCCCCTCGATCGTCCCGCTAAAGGACTGGATGCCGATGCCTCGCTCGCCGTTGTCGCTCACCAGGTTCCCGCTGATCGCGCCGCGCACTTCGTTCAAATTCACCCCGTTGATCCCGTTGCCGGAGATGAAGTTGCCGCTTATGAGGAGGTTGTCGCCGTTTTTAATCGATGCGCCTATCTCCAGGTTGTTGCTGATCGCATTGCGCTCGAAGCTCGGAAAGGACGCGTCCTGCACCAGAATCCCGAAGCGGTTCTCCTCCACCAGGTTCTCCTCGAAGACCGTCGCCCCCTCCCTGATCCTGATCCCTTCCCTCACGTTGCGCATGATCCTGTTGCCGCGCGCCTTCAGCCGGACCCGCAGGAAGTTCGCCCCCTGCTGGTTTTCGCTCACGCTGTTTTCGTCGAAGGAGAGGTCCGAGTCCCTCCCCTGCACCGCGCTCTTGTTGCCGAAAAAGCGGTTGCCGCGCACGATGACGGTCGCCTCCTGGAACTGCACCGCGCGATAGCAGTTGCTGATCTCGGAGTCGGTGAGGGCGACCCTGGAGAAGTGAAAATGCAGCCCGCGATAGGCGTCCTCGATGATGCAGTGCTCGAAGAGGTTCCAGGGGCCGGCGCTGTTCATGATGTTGATGGAGTCCCAGGAGCCGCGCCGGGAGCGGTCTGCGCCGCGAAAGAGGATCGGGGAGGCGGCGCTCCCCTTTGCCACGACGATCCCCTGCACGAGGAGGCCGTTCTCGCCGATGCCGTCACCGTTGGTATCGCGGAAGGTGAACTCGACCGTCGTCCCCGGAAGGATCACCAGCCTGCTACCCTGTGGCACCCGTAGCGTCCCGTCCACCCGGACCATCCCGCGCCACACCGTCTCCCCCGCCAGAACCTCGTCGTGGTAGACCCGGACGTCGGCGCTCTCCTTCCGGGGCTGGCGCTGGGGTGGATTCTTCACGGCAGTAACTGCTCCTCCCCTTTCCGCAGCACTGAATTCGTCCTTTTTCCTGTTGCCGCGAAGCTCCACCAATCCCTTCGGACGGGGAGCGCCGGAAAGAAGGAGAAGGCCATAGTCGTTCCCGATCGCGCTGTTCCGTGCGCCGCTGGCAGTACTCTCCCGCCCCTGCAGCACGATGCCGTACCGGTTTCCGGTAACGGTGGAACCGTCGATACGGAGGCGGCCGCGCAGGAGGTAGACGCCGCTTTCGGCGGACTCGATGCGGCAAGCAGCAAGCCGGCTCTCGCCGCCGTCGACAATGATGCCGGCCCAGGCGCTCTCCTTCCTCTCCCCCCCCGCCTGGAAGAGGATGGGGTGTCGCTCGTCCCCCTCGGCGCGCAGCACGCCGCGCACGGTGATCTCGGTCAGGGGTGAGAGGTACTCCGGGTCGGTCTTGGAGCTTTCCGCAGCGCCCACTTTCACCGTGGTCCCCGGCGCGATGGTGAGGGTAACGCCATCGGGGACGAGGATGTCTTCCTCGACGATCACTTCACCTTTCCAGGTGGTGTCGGAGGTGAGAACGCGGGCGTGCGCCGTCAGCGGGATGAGTTGCAGCAGAAGGGAAACGGCGATAAAAACGAGGAGACGTGCAGCCATTGATAGGAAGCCCTGGTGAAAACTGAACCGTACGGATGAGAAGCGCGAAAAAAAGAGGCGCCAGCATACAATGCCGGCGCCTCTTTCGCCACTTATTCCTGCACTAGCAGGGATGTACCACAGAAGCGCCCACGATTCTCGGACGGACGTATTTTTTCTTTTTCATGCTTATCACCTCCCTTTCGTTTCGTTGTTGATGCCTTCAGCCTGCGGCGTTACCGCCCTAGCGGATCCCGGTCCCCTGCCGGCAAATCTTTTCGCCTTCACCACCACACCCTTCACCAGTTCACCCTTCTTCACGGTGACCGCCTGGCTCTCCTTCTGCCCGATATTTCCCACGACTTCGCCGGCAACCGGTGCGGAGCCGCCATAGACGCTGCGGACCTTCAGGTAGTAGGTCCCCCCTTCACCGACCCGCAAGAGGAACCGGCCGTTGGGGCTCGAAGGGTACGAGGTGTACAACGGCCTGCCCACGGTCTCGGCACTGCGGTAGGCAAATACCAGCGCGTCGCGCACCGGCTTCCCCTCTTCCGACACGACCGTTCCCTCCACTGCGGTGATCCCTTTGCGATAGCCGGTCCCGCCGCTCTTGAATGGCTGCGCGCCGGAGAGGGAGCCAAGATCCATGTCTCCCGGCACCTTCACCTGGTAGCGCACCGGGTCACCCTTTTCGTCCACGCTGGTGAAGTAGTAGTCACCTTCCTGCGGCGGACCGACGAGGCGTCCCGAAAGCCTCTTCACCGCCCCGAGGTAGTAGCTCCCCTCCGGAAGCTTGAGGGAGAAGCGACCCGCCTCGTCGAGCTGCTTCATGAAATCCGGGACGCGCCAGTACCTGTCGTGGGCCGGTGCCGGACCGGTCGCCGCGTTGAAGAAGTACACCACTCCTCCGTCGAGGGGCGTTTGACCGTCGATAAGGATGCGGCCGGTCACGGTGCTCCCCTTCATCTCGGCAGGCTGCACCGGACGCTGGGGCGCCGACGGCGGCGTGATCGCAACTGCCGCCACAGGGGCTGCGAGGATAAGGAGCGCTGGAAGAATCTTTTTCAGGTAGTTCATCGACCCTCTCCGGTTTTGCTTCTGAAAGCCTCTACCAGACGCTGCCGCTACGGCAGCGTCCGTGTGTTGTACTCCTCGCGGTACAGCTGGTGCTCCTCGTCGGCCGGATACTGCTCCACCGATTCGTTGTACGGGAAGTTGGTCATGGAGTTGAACGGCAGCGGCTCCACCGTTTTGGGAATCACGCTGTTCGGCTTGAAGTCCTTGTAGAAGCCGTGGCTGTAGATCAGGAAGCGACGGTCCGCGTCCTCCGGCTGGGGTATCGGTGCCCCGAACTTCAGCCGAACCTCGTCCCCGCCGCTGTAGATCACGAACTTGTCGTCGGCAGCGGAAAGGAGGGGGAGCACGTCGCCGTACCGCGTGTTGTTACCCGGCATGTAGTTGTACGTTCCACCGGACTGGACGCCGTAGTTGAACCCGTACACCTCGGTGTCGTTCGTCTTCTGGCTTGAGCCGTAGTAGCCGAGGGTTGCCGACACGAGAGGGACGGGGTTGACGGAAACCGGTTCGTCCGCCGTGGTGTCGAAGGCGATCCTGTCCAGATACGTCTTGAACACGAACCCGAGGCGTATCTTGTAGTTCTTGCTCAGGAAGACGTTGGTGAGGTCCACCACGTACGGGCTCCTGAACTCCTTCGGCTTCGGCAGGATCAGCTTCGTCCTCGGGATGGTCACCCAGATGCCGTTCTCGTCCAGCACCTCGAGCTTCGTGCGGTCCGATGACGGAGAGAGCTGGTTCGCCAGCACCGACGCTGCCTGGCTCGTCGGGTACACGCTGACGCCGTCGAGCACCAGTTTCACCGCGGCCGCCTGCGACAGGTCACCGAGGTCGATCTCCAGCGTCTGCCATGCCGGCACGTTCTTGTCGTCGTTGAGCTGCAGGTACTGCTGATCGGAGGCCGACAGCAGATCGCTGACGTCGCGCCCGGTCTCCAGGTGGGTCACCGAGAGCGGTTTCTTGAGGGGCCCCACGGTGTGCAGGATCGTCGCCGGCTGCGACACGTTCGTGGCCGAGAAGGGGGTCTGCTCCGCGTAGACGTCGAATCCTTTCGGCATGTCCACCGTGTACAGAGCCACCTTGTCCATGTAGTCGACCTCAGAGCGCTCCTCCACGAGCCTCAGGTCGTACAGGCCGTCAGGCCCCGGAACCGGCTGGGCCTGCATGACGTGGAAATCGCGGGGATTAGGCTTCACGTAGCCCGTCCCCGACTTGAGCCCCAGCTTTCCTGTGCCGAAGACGTCCACCTCGAAGGCGAAGGTGCCCCCGTCCCAGGCGTACAGCATCGGGCAGCTGCCGCTGCTGCAGGTGGTGTCGGAGACGGTGGTGGCCGTCTCGCTGACGTTGGTGTAATCGTTCGGGTCGCGGGCGATGACTTTCCATGTCGAGGTCCCGCCCCCCGGGACGTAGACGTTCGGGAAGCTGAGGCCGGTCTGCCACGCGCTCTGCGCTCCGCTGTTCACGACGACGGAGTAGGTGACGCTGCCGCCCAGAACGGTTGTCGGGACCGCGTTCCAGTAGACGGTGGTGTAGGAGTCCCAGCACCCGCCGTTCACCGATGTAGGAGTAAGCCCCGTCGGCGCCGGTATCGCCACCTTGATGGTAAAGTCCTGCACGATGCTGGAAGTGGTGGAAGAGACCCTCAGCGAGACCGGGAAATTTCCCCACTGGTTTGCCGTCGGGGTCCAGCTCACCACGCCGGCGCTGGAGACGGAGAGCCCGCTCGGCCCCTTGTTGATGGTGTAGGTAAGAGACCCACCTGCAGGGGATACCGCCACCACCGTGTAGCTGTAGGGGGTGAGGGTGCGCCCTGTGGTGGGAGGGGTCGACTTTATGTACGGCACGTTGTTCTGTGTCACCACGACGGTGAAGGGCTGCGACGCCTGCTGGACGCCGTCGCTCACCACGACCGTCACCGGCACGCTCCCCACCTCGGCTGCGGTTGGTACCCAGGAGATCCTGCCGGCTCCCGAGACACTCATCCCGGAGGGAGCCGTGCTGAGGGTGTAGCTCAAGGGGTAGCCGTCTGGGTTGTCGACCACCAGCTGGTAGGCGTACTCCGTTCCGTCCATGGCGCTTGTGGGCGCTGTGGAGGTTATGGAAGGCTGGCGCGCGCTGCGGGCCGTGACGGAGAAGGTGGTGCTGGCGCTGAGGGTGCCGTCGGTGACCCGCACCGTCACCGCCGTGGGACCGGCGGCGGCCAGGGGGGTCCAGGTGATGAGACCGTCGGAGGTGATGTTCATACCCTGCGGCGCGCTGGTCAGGGTGTATGAGAGGGTGTCGCCGTCGGCGTCGCTACCGTACGCCTGCACGCTAAAGAGGTGCCCGACGCTCACGGTCGTGTCGGAGATCGCGCCGATTACGGGGGCGCGGTCCACGCCGGCTACCACTATGGCGAAGCTCTGGTCGGCGCTGCGCTGGAGGGAATCGGTCGCCCGCACCGTCACGTTCTTCGTCCCCTCCTGTTTGTAGTCGGGGGTCCAGGTGATAAGTCCCGTCGCCGAGATCGTCATCCCGGTCGGCTTCGAGGAGAGGGAGTAGCTGACCGCCCCCCCCCCTGCCGCGCTGGCGCTGACCTGGTAGCTGTACGGCACGTTCTCCGCTGCGGTCAGCACAGGAGTGGAGGTGAAGGCCGGCAGGTTGGTTTCAGTCTGGGCGCAGGTGTTGTCGACGTTTTTGTACGCCGGAGTCCGCACCGTCGCGGGCGCGCTGTACGCCGAGAAGTCGGAGCCCCTGAAGGCGCGAACCCTGTAGCTGTAGCTGTGCAGCGGAGAGATCCCCTGCGTGTCGTTGAAGGTCGTCGCGTCCGGCGGCAGGCTCGCCACCGTCACCCACTGCCCGGAGGGAAGGAGGGTCTCCACGTTGTAGCCGTCTTCCCCCAGGGCGCTGTCCGCCCAGGAGAGGTGCACGGTCATGGAATTCGGCGCCGTCGCGGTGATGGTTGTAGGGTTGTCCATGACGGTAGCGGCGCACGATACCGGCGTGTACCCGGAGAACCACGACGCGTAGGCCGTCTTGTACCCGCGCACACGGTAGCAGTAGTTCGTGGAGGGGGTGAGCCCCTGGCTCGCGTAGCTGGTGCTCCCTGCCCCGACCCGCGCCACCTCCGAGAAGCTCTTGCACCCCGTCCCCTCGCACCGCTCGATGGAGTAGCCGGAGCTGTCGGAGGAACCGCTGTTCCACGAAAGGTTCACCTGCGTGGAGGAGGAGGGGGCAGCGGCGAGCGCAGCCGGAGCCACCGGCGCCGGGGTGATGACCTCCACGATGTCTGAGTAGCTCGAGTTCCACAGATACGGGGTGGTGCGCGCCGCCCGCACCCTGTAGCGGTAGGTCGTCCCCGCGGATACCGTCGTGTCGTTGTAACTCGGGGTGGCGTTGGCGGTGAGAACGATCTCGCTGAAACCGGTGCACCCCGCGCCGGTGCAGCGCTCGATGCGGTACCCGGTGGTGTAGCTGTTCGAGTCGCTCCAGGAGAGATTGACCTGCGTGGAACTCGCGGCCGTCCCGGTGAAGGCGGTCGGTCCTGCTATGCTCGTCACCGCGGTGGCGCTGGCGCTTTCGGTCTGCCATCCGCACGACACAGTGTTGTACCCCCGCACCCGGTAACTGTAGGAGTAGCCGGGCATGACGGAGGTATCTGCATAGGTGAGGATGTTCGGCCCCACGGTCGCTATCTCAGTGTAGCTCGTGCACCCGCCCCCTACGCAGCGCATGATCCGGTACCCGGTCTCGTCGGTGGTGGGATCGTTCCAGTTCAGGGTGATCTGGCTCTCGGTGGTGCGGGCGGCGGTCACGGACGGGGAGTCGGGAATCACCGTGGTAGCGGAGACCGGATCGCTGGGGAGGGTGTCTCCTGCGACGCGGTTAGCCACCACCTGGTAGCGGTAGGTGATCCCGCCGCACACCGTCGTGTCGACGTACCCCGCGGTGGCGCTGGAGTTGGCGGCGACGCTCGTTAAGGGGGTGAAGGTGGTGCACCCTGCCCCCTGGCAGCGATACACGGTGAAGCCGGTCTCGTCAGGGGTGTTGTCAGCCCAGGAGAGGGTCACCTTCGTCGTCGCCGCCACCGCCTGCAGGTCGGAGGGGGGCCCCTGGTAGGCGGTAGTCACGGGAGCAGAGGTGTTGCTGTAGCCGGTCGTCCAGACCTGGGTCCCGGTGCTGGTAGCCCGCAGCCGGTACAGGTACGTCGTGGATGGGATAACGGTGGAGTCCACAAACGATGCGCTGGAAGAGCTGTTCGCCGGGGCCTGCGCGGCGAGCTGGGTGAAGTCGCTGCAGCTGGAGGAGCCGGACGGGACGGTGCAGCGCTCGATCAGGAATGCGGTCTCGGAGGCGGTGTTGTCCTGCCAGGAAAGCCGTACGTTTGCAGAGTTCACCGCGGTGGCGCTGAGGGAGGCCGGCGCCGTCAGGGAGGCTGTCGCCTGCACCACGTTCGTAGCCGCTGTCTCCCACGGGCAGGAGGCGGTGCTCTTGAATCCGGTTACCTTGTACTGGTACACCCCTCCCGGGATCACCGTGCCGTCGGTGTAGCTGGAGGTCATGTAGTTGCTGACGGTGGCAAGCGGCGTGGTTCCGAAGCTGCACCCCGCCCCGGTGCAGCGGTAGATGCGGTACCCCTCGGTGTCCACGGTACTCGACCTGGTCCAGTAGAGCGCCGTGGAAACCTCGGAGACGCGGGTCGCGGAGAGGGAGCTCGGCGCCACCGGTATTGTGGTGTTGGCGTAGCGCGTAGTGGAGTAGTCAGTGGTCCAGGGGATGACGGTGTTGGTGGCCCGCACTCTGTAGGTGTAGGACGTCCCGCTGCACACGCTGGTGTCCACGAAGGTGTACGGGGGCGCCGTCACGTTGGCGACCTGGGTGAAGGTGGAACAGTTGATCCCCAGGCAGCGCTCCACGAGGACCCCGTTGTGGGTGGAGGTCCTGAGCGTATAGTACGGCGACAGCTGGTTCGTGCCGGAGACCCCGACGGAGTAGAGCGTCGGGGGGAGCGGCGTGGGGGTGATCTTCACGGTTGCGCTGGGGTTGGTCCAGCTGTAGTCCGCGGTCTTCATCCCCACCACCTGGTACACATATGTCCCCAGCTGCCCTACTGTGTCGTCGTAGCTGGTGACGTTCGCGCCGAGGCTCTTTATTTCCGCGAGGCCGGTGCAGGTCGTCTGCCCGCTCTGCACGGTGCAGCGCCGCAGGGAGTACCTCGTCTCGTCAATGGTGGGGTCGCTCCAGGTAAGCCGCACCTGGGTCTCGGTAAGGGAGGTCGCGACCAGCGACGGCGGATTCAAGGGTGGGGAGGTGACGGTAACGACGGCGCTCGGGCCGGAATCCCACCCGGCAGTGGTGTTTTTGGCGCGTACCCGGTACTGGTAGGTGCCTCCCACCGCCACGAAGGTGTCGGTCCACGAGGTGCTGCGTGCCGCGAGCTGCGTCTGGGTGTAGTTGGTGCAGCCGGTCCCGGTGCACTTCTCCACCACGATGGCGCTCTCGTTGACGGTGTTGTTGCTCCAGGAGAGGTTCACCTGGGTCGTGTTGGCGAGGGTCCCGACGACACCGGTCGGCGGCATGATCACGGTGGTGACCTCCGCAATCTGGCCGGCCGGCGCAGCCCAGCCGCACACCGCGGTCTTGTACGGCTGCACCTGGTAGCGGTACACGGTCTGCGCGGAGAGACCGGAGTCGGTGTAGGAGGTGACGTTAGCCCCCGCGGTACCCACCTCCGCGAAGGTGGTGCATCCGGCCCCCGCGCAGCGCTGGATCCGATACCCCGTCTCGTCCGTCGCCATGTCCGGCCAGGAGAGCGCCACCTTCGTCTCGTTCACCTCGGTGGCGGTGAGGGGGAAGCTTCCCATGGAGAGGCTCAGCGCATCGAAGTTGATGGAGCCGGCGCTGCCGGCGTCCGCATAGCACTGCACCGTCACGGACGAGGTGCCGGCCGGGATGGTGACCGTTTCGCTCAGGCTCTTCCACCCCGCGTTGTTGTCAGCGGAGCCAAAGGAAATCGCGATTCCCGGCGAGGAGATCCCGGTCCCCGACACCCGGCAGCGCCCTGCCCCGGCTGTGAGTCCTGCTCGTACCGATCCGGAAAGGACGTACTGCTGCCCCGGCACCACCGCGACGCTCTGGGACCGCCCGATCTGGACTCCGCTTGCGCTGAGTTTCAAGCTGCGGGTCCCTTCCGCAAAGAGGGAGGTGTCAAAGCTCGTCCCGGTGAGGGTGCCGACTGCGCCGGTCCAGGCGGTGCTGCCGTTCTCGAAGCCGGGGTCGGCAAGGAGGTTTCCGGCCGCTGGGGTCGCCACCACAGCCACGCCGCTGTACTCGCTGTCCCAGGGGGCAAGGGAGTTGTTGGCGCGCACACGGTAGCTGTACACGGTCCCGGCGCACACCGCGGTGTCCTTGAAGGTGACCGCCTTGGCTGTTGTGGTGCCGACCTGGGCGTAGTCGCTGCACCCGACCCCGGTGCACCGCTCGATCTTCAGACCGGTCTCCGTGGTGGTGCGGTTGGTCCAGTTGAGCGTTACCTGGGTGCTGTTGTCACCCTGGGCGGTGAGCCCTGTCGGCGAAAGGAGCGCGGTGGTGGCGCTCACCGCTGCAGCCGGCGCCTGCCAGGAGCAGGAGGCGCTTTTCACCGCGGAGATGCGGTAGCGGTAGGTGGTGTTCACCGGGAGCTTCAGATCGGAGTAGCTCGCGGTGTTGGCCGGCAGGACGGTGGTGAGCGGGGAGAAGTTCGTGCACGACGCCCCGGTGCAGCGCTCGATCAGGTACCCGGTCTCGTCGCCGTTCGTGTCCCCCCAGGAGAGGTCGACCTGCGACTCGGTAGCGGAAACAACCGTCACGCTCGCCGGGGGGACCCCTGCGGAGGTGGCGACCGTCACCGGCTTCGAGGGGAGTGACTCCCACCCGTCCCCCACCGCCACTACCCGGTAGCGGTAGGAGCCGCCCGAGCAGATGGTGCTGTCGGTATAAAGCGTGCTGCGGGCGGCGGCGCTCCCGACGGCGGCAAAGTCGGTGCAGGAGGCGCCGGCGCAGCGCTCGATGCGGAAGGAGGTCTCCCCGAAGGGGGAGCCGCCCCAGGAGATGGTCGCCTGGGTGGTGTTGCTGGAGACGAGCGCAAGGTTTCGCGGCTCTGGCGGCGCGATCATGTAGGCGAGGATGTCCCCCTTCCCGCTCGCGCTATCGGTGTAGCCGGCGACAAAGACCTCGTCGTCCGGACTCACCGTCATGGCGTAGCTGTCGTCGTTGCCGTTTGCCGCGCCGTTGTAGATAGTCGCTCCGACGATCCCCCCGTCCGGCGCGAAGCGTACCGTGACGGAGTCGATGGTGCTGCCGTCGCTGTTGTCGGTGTGCCCGGTGACATAGGCATACCCCAGGGAGTCGAGGACCATCGCCCCCCCCTCTTCGGAGGAGCCCGGCTTGAAGTAGGTGGTGTCCCACACCACGTCGCCCGCGGGGGTGTACTTGATGACCCTGAAGTCGCGGTCCAGGGGGCGGCTCTCCACTGTGCCGGCGACTATGATCGTGCCGTCGGCCGCGTCGATCTTCACCGACACCGCGCTGTCGTCACCGTGGGCCGCGCCGTCGGCGACGCGCTCCCACAGCCGGTCCGGGGTACTCGCCCCTCCGCGGTACTTCACGGTGTAGATGTCGCGGTTCCCTGCGGCGTTCGTGGCGGAGCCGGTGACGTAGACATTCCCCTGGCTGTCGATGGCGAGCGCCTGCCCCTTGTTGTCCCCGGTGAGGGTGAGGGAGTAGAGGTCGCGCCAGATAAGGGCCCCTGTGGAGCCGTTGTAGCGTGCGGTGAAAAGCTTGTACACCCCGGCGTGCGCCTGCCGCTCGCTGTAGCCGGTGACGTAGATGGAACCGTCCGGGGCAAACGCCACCGCGCTCGGCAGGTCGTCCCCCCCCGCCCCGTCCGCCGGGGTGGCGGCCCAGGCGCGGCTGCCGTCGGCGTTGTACTTGAGCAGGTATATATTGTCGTTTCCGGCAGAGACGAGGCCGTACCCCACGATGGCGGTGGCGCCGGAGGAGTCGGTGGTGCTGGCGATGGCGACGGAACGGTCGTCGGTCGCCCCCCCTGCCACCGGGCCGTTGTACTGGTCGGTGGCGAGGACCGCACCGCTTGAGCTGTAGCGTATCGTGTAGAGGGAGAAGACGTCGGCGTTGACTCCGTTGTACAGCGTGGCGTAGCCGGAGACGGTGACCTTGTTCCCTGAATCGACCGCGACACAGGTGGCGAAGTCGTCGCGGGTGTTCGGGTCGTTGTAGCGGGCGGTCCACAGCGGAGCCGTCCCCCCCGCGCGCGGGAGCTTCAGCGTGACGTAGTCATAGGAGGCGCCGGCGGAGTAGCCGAGGGGGTAGTCCCGGGTGTATCCCGTGACCACCGGATTGCCGTCCGGGCCGACCGCAATCCCGCTCGCCGCCTCTTCCTGGGCGGCGACCCCGTTGTAGCTGTAGCTCCAGGCGGGGGGGATCATGCTTATGTAGGTGGTGACGGTCTGCGCCACGTTACTGTAGTGCGACTCGCCGTTTGCGCTGTTTGCCGCCTTCACCCGGTAGGAGTAGTAGCTGTTCGGCACAAGGGCGGTGTCGAGGTAGCTCACCTGGCCGGTGCCGGTGTGCGGCGGGAGCCTGAGGGGCGCGCCGTCCTTCATGAGGGGTGCGAACTCGGTGCACCCTGCCCCGGCGCAGCGCTCGATCCCGAAGCTCTCCTCGTTGGAGGCGTTGTCGGTGAAGGAGAGACGGATGCTCGTGTTGGAGGCAGCCTGGACGGTGAGGTTGGAAGGTGCGTTCAAAAGCCCCGGGTCGTACTTGATGACGTAGTAGTCGAGGTCGTTGGCGTCGCTGTCGGACCACCCGGAGACGAGGACCTCCCCTGCGGGGGAGAGGCCGATCCCCACCGGGCGGTCGTTGAGACCCGCGCTCCCGTCGAACTTGATGGACCAAAGCTGCGTCCCGTCGTCCTTTTTGTACTTCACGGTCTTGAAGTCGTAGTTGCCGCCGGCGATGGTGTAGCCGGTGACAAAGACGTCCCCTGCCGGGTCGGTCACGATCCCGGTGGCGACGGTGATGTCGTCGTTGCCGTTACCGGAGTCGTACACGGAGCCCCACACGAGGGTGCCGCTCTGGGCGTCGTAGCGCGCGGTGTAGAAGTCGTTCGTGCCGGTGAGGGTCCAGGTGTATCCTGCTACGAAGACAGCCCCCTGTTCTATGACCACCCCGTACGGCTCGTCGTCGTATGCACCGTTGTAGGTGTTTTCCCAGAGGATGGCGCCTGTGTCTGCCGCCAGCTTAGCGGTGTAGATGTCCAGATCGATCCCGTTGGAGACGCTGCCGGTGACGACCAGATTTCCGGCAGCGTCGAAGCGGGCATAGCGGCCGGAGCAGTACAGCTTCTTCCCCTCGGCGGTGGCGGTGCTGTGACGCTTCTCCCAGAGCTGCGAGCCGTCGTAGCCGAACTTCACCGTGGCAAACTCGAAGGCGCCGCTCGTGGCGTTCCACGACTCGCCGGTGACGGCAATCCCTCCGGGGCCTGCGGTGATGGAATTTACCCGGTTGGCATCCGCGGCGCTGCCGTGGTAGGCCGCCTTCCACGCAGGAGCGCCGCTCACCGGACCGGCCGGCCCGTACTTCAGGACCAGGTAGTCGGTTCCCCCGCTGGAGTTCTGGGTATAGCCGCCGACGTAGACGTTGTCGTCGGCGTCGACGCAGACGGAGGTGCCTCGGTCGATCCCGTTCGCCCCCCCGTTGAAGGTGTGCTGCCAGAGGATTTCGCCGGTCGCGCCGCTGTACTTTACGGTATGGATGTCGGTGTTGCGCCCGCTCCACACCGATCCGGTTACGATGACGTCATTGTTGGAGTCGATCGTCACAGCGGTCGCCTGGTCCGACCCCCCAGCCTTGTCCACCACCGCCCGCCAGGCAACCCCTGCCCCGTCCCCCTTGAACTTCACCGTATAGTAGTCGTCGCTCCCCCCGGGCAGAAGCTGGTAGCCGGTGACTACCACGTCGCCGTTTTTGTCCACCACCGAGGCCTTCGCCTCCTGCTTCCCCGCAGGGGAGTCGCCGAACTGCCACACCACGTCGCCGCCGGCGCCGGAGGCTACCGCCGGGAGTACCAGGAGAGACAGCAAGAAGAGGATAAGGGATCTGTACGGCTTTACGCTCATCGATAGAACTCCGGTTAAGGCACCTTTGCAACTGCGACCCTCTGCCATCCGCGTTACCATGGGGTCACCCTGTTCCAGCTGTTGTCCGGCCACGCGGCGCCCGGATGGCAGTTCACCCCGGCCGAGCCGTTCCCGAGCGGGAAGGAACCGCTCCCCCCGCCGGGCCCTCCGGACCCTTCGTAATAGCCGCTCCCCGACCCGTACCCGGCCTCGCCGCCGGAGGCGACCCTGCCGCGGTGGGTGTAGTTGAGGCAGTTGGTGACCATGAGGCGCTTCATCCCTGCCTCGTGCGGGGCGTGGCACTTCGAGCAGGTGTAGTTGTGCTTCTGGTTCGCGTTGGCGGTCTTCCACCCCTTCACCGACTCGTGGATCCTGTTCTTTCCGGCCCAAGTGTGGTCCTTGCCGTCGGTTAAGTACTCCTTGTTGTGGCACCTGACGCACAGCCCGGCAAAGGAGCTCTCGTCCTCGCTGACCTTCCCGCCGTAGCCGAAAGTGGCGTCGTCGGTGTACACGTTCGGGGTCGGCTGGGCGCCCCCCGGCAGGCCGCGCGCCCCGGTCGGGGAACCTGCGGGGGCGGCGTCCTCCTTGTACGGCGAGGTGAGCCACGTCCCTTTAAGGAGCGGCACCCCGTACTGCTGCTTCGCCCCCAGGGTGGGGGAGACGCCGTGCGGGTCGTGGCACGGTGTGCACAGACCGTCGACACGGTTTTCCAGCGCGGTGGTGTGGTTCAGGAACGACGACGCCCTGAGGTGCCCCCCTGCGGTCGGCATTGTCTTGTAGGGGTAGCGGCTGAAGTTGCCGTTCCCCCCCTGGCCGAACCGCATGGTGTCCATGTACCCGCGGATGGCGAGGCTCGCGCCGTACGTCCCCTGGTACCCCCACGGTGTAGCCCCTGCCTTCGTGGTCATGTGGCAGTCGAAGCACTGTCCGGCTCCCGCCGCGTACGGGTTCACCGAGGTGGGGTCGGTGTTCGCCTGGGCGGAGTAGCTCATGGAGTAGCCGCCCTTCCCTGCCTGGGTCTCCTTCAGGTTGCCGCCGTTTTTCGTGCCGTTGAAGGTGGCGTAGCTGGATGTCGTTCCCACCACACGCGAGCCGTGGGAGTTGTGGCAGTCGTAGCAGGTGACGTTGTAGGCGCCGCCGCGGGTGTTGGGGATGGCGGCGTCGGTGCCGTTCGCGGCGTCGTAGCCACCCTGGTTGCCGGTCGCGTTGCCATGGGCCGAGAGCGCCTTCGTGACGCCACTCTTGCCGTTGGTGCCGTACTTGCCCCACTTGGTGGTGCCGGTCTGGTCATAGCGGGCGGCGATACTCTGCTTGTCCCAGGCGTACTGGCGCGGCGTCTTGCAGTCGCCAAACGGCTGGGTGTCGTTGTTCTGGTCGCTGTGGCAGGAGAGGCAGTGCGGCGTGAGCTTCGCCACCTCCTTGCGCTCCGTGGTGAGGATCCCGTAAGAGATGTTCTTCGCCAGATACGTCACCGCTGTGGAGTACAGCTTGAAGGACGTCGGCCTCGTCCTCGCCCCCCACACCACGAGCTCCACCGGCGCATCGGGGACCGAGGAGTTGTCCAGCGTGTTGAACCCCTGGTGATAGCGGTTGTCGATGAGCCCCTCGGGGGTCGCCTCCCAGTGGCAGGCGTAGCACTGCTTGCTGGTGATGTTGACCCCCTGGATGTGGTGCGAGGTGCCCCCCATCTGCCCCATGATGTCCACGCGGTTCCCGACTGTGCCCGCGTGGCACTTGGTGCACTCCCTCGGCTGCCCGAAGGCGGAGTGGCGCGGCACCGGCTTGTTCTTGTGGCAGGTCGTGCACGCCTCGTTGTCGGCGTGGCTGGAGGTGAAGCGGTGCTCGTGGCACTCGGTGCAGGAGCGGCTTGCGTTGTGCCCGTCCCCGCCGTCGGAGCGGTAGTGTTTCGAGTTCTGCGAGTGGCAGACGTTGCAGATCCCGTTGTACGGCGACGCCGTCTTTGCGTAGTCGAGGCCGCTGCGCTTGTCGGTGAAGATGACCTGGCTGCGGGTGTACGGAAGCCCGAACCAGCCGTCGGTGGAGGTCGCTACCTGGCTCTGCATCATGTAGATGTTGCGCACCGTGGAGCCGTTCACGTTGTTGGAGTCGCCGTGCGGGTCGTGGCAGTCCCAGCAGAACTTCCCACCCTTCCATACGCCGTTCATCTTGTACCCGGCGTAGTGCTTGTAGCCGAAGTGAACCGACGATGCCTTCGCCTTTGCAGGCTTCACGAAGCCGGTGCCGGGGTCGAAGCCGAGCGCGTACTTGAACTTGTTGTCAGACGGCGTGGCGTGGCAACTCGTGCACTGCCCGCCTGTGTCGTCGTCGTGGCACTTCAGGCACACCCCCATCATCATGTACTGGTTCTTCACGTCCGCGAGCTGCCCCGCGTCCCAAAGCCCCGCCTTCTGGTTGTGGATCTTCAGGTCGTTCTTCGGGTTCGCCCGGTCCACGAAGTGGCACTGCGAGGTGATGCAGGAGGTCCTGCCGTCTGTCATGCCGCGGTGGTCGGGGCGCGCGGCGGGAGTCCCGTCTGGCCAGACTGCGGTTGCATCGGCGTCGATTGCGGCGAGCTGCTTCGCCAGCGTCTCGCCGCCGTTGTGGCAGGAGAGGCACTCCTCGTCGGAGCCGGTCATGTGGCAGTAGACGCACTCCTTCTGGAAGCGGTTGGAGAACTGCGGGTGCTGGCGCAGGCGGAACGGGTTGCCGCTCTCGCCGTGCACGACGTTGTTGTCGTGGCAGTACCAGCACGGATTCCCCGGGAAGTTCGCCGCCGGGTTATTGGAAATGGGGTACGGCCCGGACGACGTCGGCCTGCCGTGGCCGTTCACCACCCAGTCGGTGAGATTTATCTTCGCGCGCGTGCCGGTGGGACCGGCGAACGCGCCGAAGCTGTCGCTGTCGGCAGAGGTCGTGCCGTGGCAGGAGAGGCACACGACCTGGCTGCTCACCGAGCCCCCCCACTGCGGGTCGAGGCCGGCGGTGTGGCAGGCGGTGTTGGAGCAGGTCTTCCTGTCCGGATCGTACGATCCCCCCTGCTTGAAGGAGACGTCCTTCTTGTAGTTCACGTGGAACTCACCCTTCAGGTGGGAGACCTCCTTCATGCTTCCGGTAGGGAGAGGCTGCCCGGAGACGTGACATCCTGCGCCGAGGCAGGAGGAGCCGTCGGTCCCCTGGCGGATGGTGTCCTTGTGGCACTCGTCGCAGGTGAAGTTCGTCTGGAGGTGGCGCATGTGGGAGTTCGCCCGCGCGGTCCCCGGCCCCTCGCTCGGGAACATCGGGGTCGACGCCTTCCACTCCTGCCCGAGCGGCCAGTGGTACGAGGAGATATTCCCGTAGCTTGGGGGCAGCACCCACACTTTCCCGATGTTGTCGGTGCGCCCGTCGTGGCACCCGGACGCGGAGCAGGAACCCCTTGGATGGCCGTGGCAGCTGTTGCACTCGGTGCCGTGCTCGTTCCAGGGGAGGAGCTTCACCGGGTCAGGATCGGTGGTACCGTCGGAGTGGCAGTAGAGGTTGTCGCACGTCTTCGTGGCGCGGTCGTAGGAGGGGGCGGGACGTCCCGGGATAGCCCAGCGGCTGTCCACCACGATGTCTTTCGCGCCGTTTGCGTGGCGGACCGTGTCGATGACGTTGCCATTTGCGTCCACCGTCCCGCTGTGGCAGTAGTAGCAGGCGTATTTGCGGATCCACTGCGGCCCCACGAGCTTTGCGTGGCCGTTGGAGGTGATGTTCAGGTAAGGGGCGCACCACCCCCTCTGGTCCCACGTCCCTGCGGTGGCGGCGCAGTTTGCCTGGGTGTTGTCGGCCAGGCGTCCCTTGTGGCAGGAGAAGCACGCCATCGGTGTGCCGCTGTCGCTCCACTTCACCGGGGTGAGCCCCTTGCCGCCGAGGGCGTCGCTGTGGCAGTAGGAGTTGCACCCCTTCCCCGTGGCGTCGTAGCTCCCCCCGTCCTTGAAGGCGACGTCCTTCACCCGGTTTACGTGCAGGCCCGCGTTGTTAAGGGTGGTGGAGCTCTTCACCGTCGTGCTGTGGCACTTCTCGCACCCGTAGGAGTAGGCGCCGCTCGTGTGCGGCGCGTGCTGACCCGAGAGGGTGGATCCGGCCCCGCCGGTGTCGTGGCAGGCGGTGCAGGCGGTCTGGCTCTGGTCCCCCCACACGACGGAGCGGTACACGTTCGGGCGGTCCATAGGTGAGCCGTTACTGTGGCAGTACACGGTGGAGCACGTCTTCGTCGCCGCGTCGTACGGCCCGCTCGCCATGGAGGGGATGAAGGTCACGTCCGCCGGGTTTTTGTTGATGTGCCGCATCGGGAGGATGTCCCCCCTGATGGTGGAGCCGCTCAGCGTCGTGGAGGAGTGACAGTTGTTGCACGTCACCTGTCCGGAGGTGGTGTTGGTCACCGAATGACGCAGGTGGCTGTTCGCGGTGTCGGAGCCGGCGGGGCCGCTCAGGTAGTCCGGCGCCCCCTTCGCGTTCCCCGTCCCGTGGCAGGAGTTGCAGCCGGTGGCGATCCCGCTGTTCCATGCCTTCGGGTTCTCGTACTTCCCGGCCGAGGTGCCGATCTTGCCGTTGCTGTGACAGTAGACGTTCACGCAAAGCTTCGTCCCCTCGTCGTGCCGCCCTGCCTTCTCCCCCGAGTAGTCCTTGAAGCCGTTCACGTGCAGCTGGCGGTTTTTGATGCTGCGGTCGTTCAGCACCACGTTTGCGTGACACTCGACGCACCCGAAGCTCACCCCGAGGACGGAGTCGCTGTTTGTATGGGCACGGTGGGCGTTCGTGTTGATCGGGGTGGAGCTCGTCTTGTTCCCGCCGTGGCAGCCGCTGCAGTCAGCTCCCAGCGAGCCGGGGGTATCTCCCCACACCGGCGCCGCGACGTTGCCGGCCGCGCCGTTGCCGTTGCTGTGGCAGTAGACCTGGGAGCAGCTTCTGGAGGCTCCGTCGTAGGAGGCCGCGAGCCCTGCCTTTGTCGCCTCCTTCATGAGGAAGACGTCCTGATAGGTGTGGGTGTTGTGGCTGTACCCTTTGTGGCACTCGTCGCAGCCGTAGCCGTACCCCCCAACCCCTGCGTGGATGAGGTGCGGCGAGCGGTTTTCATCGAGGGTCGCGTATCCGGCGGCTGCAGGAGCTGGCGGGTAGCCGTGGCAGGAGGAGCAGGAGCCGGAAAACGACCCCTTGCTGTTGTTGTGCGCGTGGCAGTTCACGCAGACCGCGGCGCTGGAGAGGTCGTGCTCGATCGGATAGGTGATCCCCTTCACGGCGCTGTACCCGGCGGGGGGGACGACGTGGCACCCCTGGCACACCCCGGTCCCGGAAGCGTCCTTGTAGTTTCGGGAGCTCCCCGTGTACTGGAAGAAGACGCGGGCGCCGGAAACCCGTGCGACGGAGCTCGACACGTTCATGTAGCGGCGCACGAGATCGACGTTGGGGGCCTTCTCCCCCCCGGTCGCGCGCGGGTCGTACTCCACATGCCCGCCGTGGCAGTCGGTGCACTGCACGTTCTGCCCGCCGCCGTTGTGGGCCATCTTGCCGCGGTGGCAGCTCGTGCAGATGTTCACGGCATCCGGAGTCCTCCCCCGGTAGTCGGTGCGCAGGAGGTTCCCGCCGGACGGCTGCAGCCTCCCCAGGAGTGCGGAGCTTGCGTTGTCAAAGGAGCGGCTGTCGGAATCTGCATAGTGCGGGCGGTGGCAGGAGGAGCAAAGGAGCGCACCGTCCAGGAGCTTTACGTTCCCGCTCGGGTTGGCAGGGTTTGCGGAGCGCGGGGTGCTGTAAAAGAGGGCGGTGTGGTTGGCAAAGCGGGCAACCGAGCCGCTGTAGCTCCCCGAAAGGGGGTGGCTGCCCGAGAGGTGGCTGGTTACGTTGCGGGAGCGGTGGCAGTCAAGGCACATCTGGTCCTTGTCGTTCAGGTCCCTCAGAAAGGGGGCGGAGTTCTCCGCGGAGCTCCTCGGCCCGTGCAGGTTGTGGCACTTGGAGCAGGTCATCGTTCCGGCAAGACGCGGGTAGCGCAGCTTCTCGCGCAGCGGGGGCTCGGCCCCAGCCTCGGGGCGGGTGTCGGAGCCGGACCAGCTGTGGGAGGAGCCGTGGGGAGAGGAACCATACGGGGTCGCGGCGTCCCCTGCGGCAAAGGGAAGGCTCTGCGCTTTCGCCCCCCCGGAGTAGTTGTGGCAGGTGAGGCAGAGGTTTGCGTTTGGCTGCTCACCGAGCTTGTCGTGGAACACATGGCACTGCTGACAGCTCTCGTTGTGCGGCGGTGCCACGGCATGCGCCCTCCCGGCAAAGAGGACGAGCAGAAGCGCCGCTGCGGCTGCCGTAATCCCGACCAAGCTCCTCATGAAACCCCTCCGACATCTATCACTCATATATCATCCCGATCACGTACCCCCTCCACAACTGGAGGGCGATGGTAGGTATTCTTTGCAGCTCCGGCTCCGGCGCGGTCTTTCCCGCTCTGCCGGGACGTTTCAATCCCTCGTTCCTACCTGTCGCGGCAGACCAGCCCGCCCCCTTTGGTGTGGTGGCAGTCCCCCCCGCCGGGGTAGCTCCAGGTAGCCGTCCCCTGCTGCGAACTGCCTGAGGTGCTCCCGCCGGAGACAGCACCGCCGGCGTCCGTGGCGCTCCCGTCCCTCCCCTCGGCCGCAGCGGTGCAAAGGACCGCGACCGTCGCAGAGTCGCTCCCGCCGCTCCACTGCGCACTCACCCGCACGAGGTTCTGTCCGGGGAGAAGCGTTGCGGTGGCGCTCCAGCGTCCGTCGCTGACGGCCCCCTCCCCCGCAGCTCCCACCCCCACCGAGACGGAGACGCGCCCCCCTGCGGGGACGCTGCCGGAGAGAAGGAGGGTGCGGCCGGAAACCGTTGCCGGGACCGGATCGAGGAGCGCCCCGCCTGTCCCCGCGCTCGGGGCGCCGTCACCGTCAATCCCGAAGATCGTCACCCTTCCCGCGTCCGCCACCAGAAGTCGACGCCCGCGTCCGTCGAAGGCTGCCTCCCCCGGCTGCATGAGCTCACCGAGCGCGCTCCCGTAGGAGCCGATAGTGCTCAGATAGCGCGGGGTCCCGGAGAGGTCGTAGACCTTCACCTCGCTGTGGAAGGTATCCACCACGTAGAGGCGGGTGCCGCTCGTGTAGTCGAAGGCAATCCCCTGCGGATAGGTAAAGGAGAGGGGCCCCGGAGGGGCGGACGGGCTGCCGATACCACGCCTGAACCGGCCGGAGGTGTCAAAGAACTGCACCCGGTGGTTCAGCGTGTCGGCGACGGCGAGCTCCCCGGAGCTCTGGTTGAAGGCGATCCCGGTGGGAAAATTGAAGGCGCCCCCCTGGCTTCCGGGAACGCCGAAGGCGTAGCGCAGCGCACCTGTCGGGGCAAAGGAGACGACCTGGTTTCTCTTGCTGTCGGTGACGTAGATATTTCCGGCGGCGTCGCTGGCGATCCCGCTCGGGAGCTGGAAGTCGTAGCCGGAGAGGGAGCCCACCTCGGTCCCTGCGGCGTTGTACATGCTGACCTGCCGGTCATGGCTCACCAGAAGCCGCCCCCCGTTCCACGCCACCCCCCGCACTACGCCGGGCACCTCGATCCTGTTCAGAAAGCGGCCGCTCCCGTCGAAGGAGAGGACCCCGCGCTGCTGCACGTCCGCCACGTGGATCCCCCCCGCGTCGTCGAGGCAGATCCGTCCCGGAGCTGCGACAGGCGCCCCGAGAGCCCCCGCCACCGTCACCTGCGGGGCGTTAGCGCCGTATGCGGAAAGGGACGCGGCGCAGAGGGTCAGGCTGACCGTAAGGTGCAGTAGATGCTTTTTCATGCGGCTCCCCTCTAGTTGTAGTAGTCCCTGTGGCAAAGGACGCAGCTTCCGCTCATGGCGCCGGGTGCAACCCCGAGATAGCGCCCGCCGCCGTCGTAGACTGCCTGGCTGATGCGCCCCGCCCCCAGGAGCTCGCTCATGGCGGCGTACACGGAGTCGTCGAAGCTCTGGTCGTCGAGCCAGTCGAGGGAGTACTGGATCAGTCTCTTCGAATAGGTCGGGTTGTGCACATAGGAGCCGGCGTCGCTGTCGCGCAGGAGCAGATAGTTGTAGTAGGCACCAAAGTTGTTGGCCCGCTCCTCCGCGCTGCCACCCCAGTTGCGCGGCACACCCTTATCCGGGTCGTACCCCTTGAGGACGAGCTCTGCCTTTAGCACCTCCAGTGCGCTGGCGAAATCCCCCTGCACCGAGCGGATCGTCTCCGGATCCATGTTGTGCCCACCTCCGAGGTAGGAGGGGTGGCACCTGTCGCAAACGGATTTCGCAGGGACTGAGGCGACCGCCCCGGAAGAGTCGCGGGTCAACGCCCTGAAACCGTGAGCTTCCCCTGCCGGCATGTGGCAGGTGACGCACGGCCCGGCGCTCCCCGTTACCCCCTTCGACTCGGGAAGCCCGATCCCGGCGTGCCAGGTATTTTGCTTGTTGTAATCGATCTCGGTCCCGGCGGGGGTCCCCTGGTACTCGTAGCCGATGGTGTTGTCGAGGATCCCCCCCCCGACGAGGAAGTGGTTTATGAGGCGGCCTGCGGAGCTGAACCCGGTGAAGGCGAAGGCCCTTTTCACCAGCTCGCCACTCGTCGTGCCGCTGTGGCACGGGACGCAGATGTTGGAGATCCCGAGATCGGAGCTTTTTACCGGCGCGCTGACGCTCGATGCTGCGGCGATCTTCACGCTGTGCGCCCTGGATGAGCTGAAGGGGAGGAGCACCCTGCGGGAGTAGTCGGGGTTGTGGCAGGCATTGCAGCGCAGCACCTCGCGGGTGGGATCGGCGGGGTCGGCATAGGAGCTGAGCCCACCATTCTTTACGAAGTTGAGATAGCCGGTCGTGCTGTGGCAGCGCACGCACGCCTCTCCCCGCTCCGATCCGCGGGCGGCGAAGTTGTCCCCCTTCCAGGGGACATCCTGCACGTCGCCGTGGCCGGAGCCGGCCCAGTCGAGGCGCGCCTCGCGGTTGGCGCCGCTTCCCGGGACATGGCACGAGGCGCAGCCGTTTCGCGCCCCCTTTGCCAGGGAGCCCGCATAAGAGCCGGTATAGCTGGCAAAGTGCGGCGCCTTCTCCACCCCGCGCGCCCCGGTAAAGCTCGTTGCGGTGCCGGCATGGCAGGAGAGGCAGCTGGAGGTGGCGAGATAGGCAGCCGCCTGCTTCATCGTGTCGGCGGTGATGGCGCCGGAGTTCCTGAGAGCGGGAAGGGCCGCTGAGGCGACGGAATCGTCGAGAGCCCCGTTGTCGAGGATGTCGATGGAGTCGACCACGAGCTTCTTCGCGTAGCTCGGGTTGTGGGCAAAAGCCCCCGGCTCCTTCACCAGAAGAGCATAGTTGAATGCGGCCCCCATGCGGTCCGCCCCCGCCTGCCCCGCCCCCCAGTTTGTGACGCTGAAGTGGGGCCATGTTTCGAGGTACCCTATGCCGCGGGCAGCGAGCTCCGCCTTCAGGACCGTGAGGAGATTCTGGAAACTTGCACGGGAAGCGGCGATGGAGGCATCGGTGAGCCCGACATGGCACTCGCTGCAGACAGGGAGCGCACCGGTCGCAAAGCTGTGCCCGTAGCTCGAGCTTTTGTGGCAGGCGATGCACGGGCCGGAGCGGCCGGTCTCGCGATAGTTACCTGTCCCCACCACGCGGTGGGTGTGGCTGGAGTACGATGCGTACAGGGCGCCGGAGAAGTGGTAGCCGACGGAGCCGCAGAGCACCCCGCCGGCCGCCGAGTAGTGCGGGTCCACAAAGGGGAGATTGCCGAAATCGTTCCCTTCCGATAGAAGTGCCTTGATCCGTCCGCCGCTCGTCGTACCGCTGTGACAGCTGATGCACAGGTTGGAAGGGCCGAAGTCCGGATTTGCCGCGGCGTCAGTGCCGTACGGCGCCGTCGGTGCGACCGAGCGCAGCATCCCTGTGTCGATGTCGCTGTGGCAGCCGTTGCAGGCGAGGACCTCTTTCGTCTTGTCCGAGGCGACTCCCCAGGCGCTGGTCACCTTTCCACTGGAATAGGCGAGGAAGCCGGTCCTCGTGTGGCAGCGCACGCAGCCGTCCAGTGTCTTGAAGTCGAGGAGTGACCAGGCGGCGTCAGAGACCGCCCCGTGACCGGACGCCGCCCAGTCGTGGCGGATCACGTCGAGTGCGGTGCCGTCGTTGGTGGGGCTGTGGCAGTCGCTGCAGTGGGCGCGCGAGGAGCCGTAGCTTGCCGGGTATCCGGCGGAGGTGACTGTGTTGAAGTGCGGCGGCATGAGCCCGCTGAAGCGGCTCGGGAAGACCGAGTGGGGGTCGTGGCAGGTGGTGCAGGTGTTGGTGCCGACCTTTGACTGGTGCCCGAAGACGTTCGTGGCAAAGGAGGTATGGCACCCCTTGCAGGCGTCGATGGGGGCCCGGACATGAGGGTGCGGGTCCGTTCCTGTGTAGTTGTGGCAGTCGGAGCAGGTGACCGCGATGGCGCCGTTTGCGTGCTCGGAGGCGAGATAGCTGTTGGTGATCTGTGCGTTGCGCGGGCCGTGGCAGGCCGTGCACAGCTGGGAATTGAAGTTTCCGGGGTTGATGACGGTGATGGGGGTGCTGACGACGGAGGCGGAGACACCGTGGCTGGTGGTGGCGGTCACCCGCACCGTGTACTCCCCAGGGGCACTCGCTTGAAAGGTGGCCCGGCTGCCGTCTCCCACCGGCGTCAGCGTCACCTTCCGTGCATCGCCGGAGGCGACGGAATAGCTGTAGGAAATGGGGGCGTCGTTGCTCGAGCTTTTCGAGGAGTTGAGCTCGATCGCTTGGTTCACCGCGCAGCGCACGAGGCTCGCCGCAATACGGGGAGTGACCTGCCTCAAAAGCTCGTAGGTGGCGCTGAAGCGACTGTTGCCGGTGACGGTAAAGCGGTGTTTCTGCACCGTGTAGCTTGAGCCGGTATAGACGCGAGTGCCGTCGGAGTAGATGCCGGTGACGAGATAGTCGCTGTTCGGGGTTGCCGCTATCTCCACCTCTGCGCCATAGCTCAGGCCGCTGAGCCCGGTGCGACTCACGGTGCTTGGCACCGGCGCAACCCGCTGCGCTGTGAGGACCCCCCCCTTGGCGGAGGTGAGGTTAACGAAGTAGACGGTGGGGGTGAAATAGGCGGTGAAAAGGTGGTTGGTGGTGCCGCGCGCGATGGTGTAGGACAAGTCGCCGCTGCCGGTCTTGGTTACCTTCACCCCATCCAGCACGACCATGGAGACGTAGAACCCCACCCTTGGCTTCACGGTGATGGTGACGGATTCGGTGGTGGAAGGTACGGTGATGTACCCGGTACCGGAGGTGATCGTCTTGTTCGTGTCGCTGACAAGGGTCCCGGCGCCGCTCCCTATCTTCGCGGTGACAGTCCAGGCGTGAGCCAGGGCCGGCAGACATAGCAGCAAAAGTACCGTCTGAAACAATTTCCCCAGCATGCACCCCCCTCACCTATCGAAACGCCGCTCCGTGAGTACACCAAAAGGTGAAGGCTCATTAAACGGCAGAATAAAATTAAATGCCGTTAAAATGCAAAATCCACGCCACATGATAAAGCCTTCTCAATTAATGAGAGGCAACAACTTGAGAAGCTTAATGCTGGTGGGGATTTCCCCCTTCGCTGGCGGTGAATTATTAATGCCGATGCGCTAAATCCGGAGGAAGGTAGAGACTGTATACAGAAAAGAGGTGCTTTTGGCAGTGAAATAACGGTAGAGGTGTGGTTATTAGACCACAGTCTGCTGTTCTAGATTTGAGCAGAAGGAGTACGGCGCCTTAATGAGCGGGCCACCGGTCGCCGCCGGATTCGGAGAAGAAATGGTCATGTAGGGTGTTCAGTTGATTGTTTGACCATGAAGGTGCGATAATGGGGGTATCTCAAAGGAGGTGGACAACTATGAGTATGAAGTGCGACTTCCAGGACGGCTGGAAAGTAGACTACTCCGGCGACCTCCGCATCAAGCATGGAGACGACGTGAACGTCTACATCACAAGCGGGAACATTCCGTCGGAATTCAAAAACGATCTCGACAGCTGCGACAGCTGCGACTCGTTGAAAAAGCTGGCTCAGGACATCACCAACAAAGTCGGCCCACACGCCTGCCTGCACGAATAGCAGGCCCGAGTGAAGGACATAAAGATTTACCAGAAGACCCCGCCCCCGGACGGGGTCTTCGCGTTTTGGCGGAGATGGAAGGTCCGACTGGTCCGACTGGTCCGACTGGTCCGACTGGTCCGACTGGTCAACTCCGAAAACGAAAAAAGGGCTCAGCCGAATGATGGCCAAGCCCTTTCAAAAATACGTTGGTGCGAGAGAGGGGACTTGAACCCCTACGAGTTACCCCGCCAGATCCTAAGTCTGGTGCGTCTGCCATTCCGCCACTCTCGCGCGAGTGCCCTGCTTTGGTAACAATAAACCCCGCTTTTGGCGGGGTCTTGTTTTAGTTGGGGTGGCTGGAGGGGTTCGAACCCTCGCATGAACGAGTCACAGTCGTTTGTGTTTACCACTTCACCACAGCCACCATATTTTTGGCACGCCTGAGAGGGTTCGAACCTCTGACCTACGGCTTAGAAGGCCGTTGCTCTATCCAGCTGAGCTACAGGCGCATACTCACAGGCGCTTCTTCGAATCAATGGTCGGGGTGAGAGGATTCGAACCTCCGACCCCCTGCTCCCAAGGCAGGTGCGCTAGCCAGGCTGCGCTACACCCCGATTCGAGATCACCCTTATAGCACAGCCCCCTACCCCATGCAAGATCTTTTTTGAACAATGTCGGATTTCTTTACACAGGTGCAAAAAGGTCCCACGGTGAGGTGGCTATTCACCCTTCCCCCTTCAGGTGCGACTTCAGAAGTGCCAGAGCGTTCCCCCTGTGGCTGATGGCGTTCTTCTCCTCGAGGGAGAGCTCGGACAGAGTCTTCCCGAAACGCGGCACCAGGAAAAGGGGATCATACCCGAAACCTCCGTCCCCCCTCCCCTCTTCAAGGATCACTCCGGGGACCGAGCCGTCAAAGGTGTGGCAGGAGCCGTCCGGCAGGCAGAGCGCGATCACGCAGTGAAACGCCGCCGTCCTCTTCTCCTGCGGCACTCCCGCGAGATTTCTCAGGAGCTTTTCGTTGTTCAACTGGTCCGTCGCTCCCTCCCCTGCATAGCGGGCGGAGATGACTCCGGGGGCGCCGCCGAGCGCATCGACGCAGAGCCCGGAATCGTCTGCGATCACCGGTCTCCCGGTCGCCGCAGCCGCGGAGCGCGCCTTTTTCAGCGCATTTTCCTCGAAGGTCGCGCCGTCCTCATCCACATCGGGAATCCCCCCCACATCGGCGGGGGAGAGGATCGTCTCCACGCACCCTTTCAGGATCTCGGCCACTTCCAGAAGCTTTCCCTTGTTTCCTGTCGCCACCAGAAGCTCTTTCATTGACCGATCGCCTCCTGCTGGATCTTGAAAAGCTTCTCGATCCCGGCGATGGCGGACCCTCTCATGGCGTCCATCTGGGCCATGTCGAACGGCTCCGCCTCAGCGGTCCCCTGCACCTCTACAAAACGCAGCGAGGAGGTCATGACAAAGTTCATGTCGACCTCCGCGCCGGAATCCTCGCCATAGTCGAGGTCCAGCATGACCTCTCCCCCGACGATGCCGACGCTGACCGCGGCAACCGCCTCCTTCAGCGGGTTGCGGGAGAGCTCCCCCGACTTCAGAAGGACCTGGAGCGCGTCGTGGAGCGCCACATAGGCGCCTGTGATGGAAGCGGTGCGGGTCCCGCCGTCGGCCTGGATGACGTCGCAGTCGATGAGAATGGAGCGCTCCCCGAGAAGGGAGAGATCGACCACCGCCCGCAGCGACCTGCCGATGAGGCGCTGGATTTCGTGGGTGCGCCCGGTCAGTTTCCCCTTCGCCGATTCGCGCTGGTTGCGGGAATGGGTCGCACGCGGCAGCATGCTGTACTCCGCAGTAACCCACCCGCTCCCCTTGCCGCGCAGGAAGGGAGGGACCTGGTTCTCCACCGTCGCGTTGCAGATGACCTTCGTGTCGCCAAATTCCACCAGCACCGAACCCTCGGCGCGCTGCAGGAAGCCGCGGGTAATCGTGATCTTTCTCAACTCATCGGGCTTGCGCCCGTCTTTCCTTGTCATGTACCTTCCTTTTCTCTTGGCGCAGTGGGCGCCCGTTTATTCTACATATGCGGCCGTGCCCCGAGGATCGGAGCGAGAATGACGCGACCGCGTCCCTCATTTTCGAAAACTTTCGGCTCACCTCCGCCGAACCAGTTCCCCGGCGCGCGGAATTCTTCACTACCGGCATTGTACAGGTCATGCCCTCCATTTTGGAAGATGGCATTCCCCCACGCGACTGCCGACCCGTCGTCTACCCAGATCCCCGTCCCGCCGTTTCTGGTGATTTCGTTCCCGGTGATTCGCATGCGCGAGTGAGAGAGCGCGAGGGCCATCTCGCGGCTGGCGCTGACCTTCATCCCAGATATCACCCCTTCGCACCCGGAGAGGAAAAAGCCGCTGCCGTTGTCACTGACGCTCCCGCCAGTGATCTTTAGCCGTGCGTTGATCCCGAAAAGTGCCGTACCCCGGTTGCCGGATATCTCCGCCTCGGAGAGATAGAGCGACCCGCCGCGTGCGACGATCCCCTGCCCGTTGCCGGAGAAGGTCCCCCGGTAGTTCTCCACCTCGCTCTCGCGCAGAGAGACGCCGGTGTCGCATCCGGAGAACGCGCACCCATCCATGGTGACGAAGGAGTCCTGGACCACTGCGCCGGTGCGGCACTGCGTAGCGGAGACCTTTTTGAGCGTCGCGCTGGAGTAAAGGATCTCCACCCCCGTGGATGCCCCCTCTATCCGGCACTGCTCCAGGAGATTCTTCTTCTCGGTGCCGAGTAGCATGATCCCCTGCCACTCGCCACCCTGTGCCCGCGGCGCGCTCCCGGCAAAGAGTATGGGAGCCTCTGCGGTGCCGACGGCGACAAGCCGCCCCTGCACCATAAGGACTCCGGCCGACGACGCACCGCGCCTGAAGCGGACAACGGTTCCAGGCTCTATCCTCAAGGTCGCCTGCGACGCAATCGCCACCGCCCCCTCCACCTTCACCTCGCCGCGCCAGACGGTGTCCTCGCTGATGACCCGCTCCCGGTAGGTGGCAGCAGCGAGCGTCACGACGTCACCCTTTCCCTCCGCACCCGGCACCGCCCCCGGGGTCTCTGCACGGGCGGGGAGGTACAGTGAGAGTAAAAGGGGAAATGCAAGGAATGCGCTGCGGCAGAGCCTGCCGTGCAAAGGGCGCAGCTTGGAGGCGGGCGCGCCTGCTCCGTTCGCGCAAGGAAAGTGCCCGGTCGTGGTGCAACGAGGAGATTTCATGCCTCATCCTTTGGTGGGGGTAATTATGATGCGGGGGGCGCGCCTTCCTGTAGGAGAGTCTTCAGCGGCCGCAGCCACCGCGACGGCGCCTTGCTGCGGAGAGGGAGACTCCGGGCTCACAGCCCCGGAATCAGTCGGCCCTGCTTGAAGTGCACCTTGTTCTTTCCTTCCTTCTTCGCCTGGAAAAGGAGGGTATCTACAATATTGAAAAGCTCATCCAGGCGATCGGTGTTTTCCGGGTAGCTCGCCACTCCGATGCTGACGGTGACCCCGCGGCTTATCTGGCCGCGCAGAGCCTTTGTCGTCCCGTTCATCACATTCTCGCGCAGCCGCTCCGCCACCTGGATCGCGCTTTCGAGCCTCGTCTCCGGCAGGATGACGATGAACTCCTCGCCGCCGTAGCGGAACCCGACATCAACGGAGCGGATTGTCTCCAGGATGGAGGACCCCATGGCGATGAGTACCTTGTCCCCCGTGGCGTGGCCGTAGCTGTCGTTGAAGGACTTGAAGTCGTCGACGTCCAGCATGATGATGGAAAACGGCTTGTGGTACCTCTTGGCCCGCCCGAACTCCTGCCTGAAGTACTGCTTGAAGTAGCGGTGGTTGTGCAGCCCCGTGAGAGCGTCGGTGATCGCCATGAGCTTCGTGCGCTTGTGCAGCGTGGCGTTGAAGATCGCCATGGCGGCAAAGGAGGCGAGGATGGAGAGGAGGTTCAGCTTCTCCCGGTCGAACTGCCTCGGCACGAAGTCGTCCAGGTACAAAAGCCCCATGGTGCGGTTCTGGAAAACGAGCGGCACGCAGATCATGGAGCGGATCCCCTCTTCCAGCACAATGCCGCTGTTGTAGAAGGAGGTTTCCTGGATGTCCTCCACGAAATAGATCTCGCCCCCGGCCAGTACCTGCTCGGTGAGCCCACCCGGCGTGACCGTCCAGCGCTCCTTCTTCACGAAGTCGGCGGTGAGCCCCGCGTGGGCGTGGAGGGATAGCTCCCGCTTCTGGTCGTAGTACAGCGCCACGCTCCCGGCCGGAGTCTGGGCAAAACCCATCGCGCTGTTCAGTATGGCCTGGAGGACCGTATCGAGGTCGAGCGTCGACACAACCGCCTTTGCCACCTCGATGAGATCCTTGAGCGCCTTTACCTGCGATTCGAGAGCTTCCTTGCTGCAGCTTTCACACTGGTGCATAACTCTCCTGGCCGGCGGAAAATGGAGTCCACTAATAGCACAAAGGCCGAGCGATTGCAAACCTCTAACCCCCTCCCATCCGGACGGTGAGTCGCTGACCGCAGGAGTTCATGTAGGCCGGAATAAGCGCAGCGTTTCCGGCAGTCCACCGTCACCTCAGCCACCACCATATATAGGGGTCCCCGTTCGGAGCTCCCCCCACCCCCGCCCCCCTCTTCTTCGACAGGAAAACGAGCCTTACGAGGGGCGCGCAGCCAAAAACCGCGTCACTTCCTGCCCTTCCAGCGACGCCCCATTTTTAATCTATAATCGCTTGACTTTGCCATACATCTTGTGGTTTATTCCCATGCCGCCACTAAATGTGGTATCAAAGATGTTTCATTGCAAACTGCAATTTATTTAAGGAGAACGAAAGGTTATGAAAAAGACGGCAGAGAAGGGGAGCGCACCGGCGCTTTCCGAAAACGCACTGAAGGTACTCGAAAAACGCTATCTGAAGCGGGATGCTTCCGGCAAGCCGCTGGAAACTCCTGCCGACATGTTCCGCCGCGTGGCGCGCTCCATCGCCGCGGCTGACGCCGTCTTCGATCCCTCCGCCAATCTGGATGCCCTCACCGAAAAGTTCTACGGGATGATGACCCGTTTCGAGTTCCTCCCCAACTCCCCTACCCTGATGAACGCGGGTCGGGAGCTCGGGCAGCTCTCTGCCTGCTTCGTTCTTCCGGTCGGCGACTCCATGGAGGAGATTTTCGAATCGGTCAAGAACACCGCGCTGATCCACAAGTCCGGCGGCGGCACCGGCTTCTCCTTCTCGAGGCTTCGCCCGGCAAACGACACCGTCATGTCCACCACCGGCATCTCCTCCGGCCCCCTCTCCTTCATGAGGGTCTTTGACGTCGCCACCGAGACGATCAAGCAGGGTGGCACCCGCCGCGGCGCCAACATGGCGATCCTGCGCGTGGACCACCCGGACATCATGGACTTCATCATGTGCAAGGCGGACCAGAAGCAGCTCAACAACTTCAACATCTCCGTCGGCATCACCGAGGAGTTCATGAAGGCCGTTGACGCCGGTGCCGACTACACCCTCATCAACCCGCGCGACGGCAAGCCCGCCGGGACGCTGAACGCGCCGAAGGTCTTCTCCCGCATCGTGAAGCAGGCGTGGGAAAACGGCGAGCCGGGGATCATCTTCCTCGACAGGCTCAACAAGGACAACCCGACCCCGCACATCGGCGAGATCGAGTCCACCAACCCCTGCGGCGAGCAGCCGCTCCTCCCGTACGAGTCCTGCAACCTCGGCTCCATCAACCTCGGTAAGATGGTGGCCAACGGCGCGGTGAACTGGGAGAAGCTGAAGGACACCGTGCAGAGCGCGGTGCACTTCCTCGACAACGTCATCGAAGTGAACAACTACCCACTCCCGCAGATCGACGAGATGACCCGCTCCAACAGGAAGATCGGCCTCGGCGTCATGGGATGGGCCGACATGCTCATCATGCTGAACATCCCGTACAACTCCGACGAGGCAGTCGCCCTCGGCGAGAAGATCATGAAGTTCATCAACGAAGTCGGGCACCAGGCATCCCGCGACCTCGCAGTCGCCCGCGGCCCCTTCCCCAACTTCAAAGGCTCCATCTACGACCGCCCGGGCGCGGCCCCGGTGCGTAACGCCACGGTGACGACGATCGCCCCGACCGGGACGATCTCCATCATCGCAAACTGCTCCTCCGGCGTCGAGCCCCTCTTTGCTGTCTCCTACGTGCGCCAGGTCATGGACAAGAACATCCTGGTGGAAGTCAATCCGATCTTCGAGAAGGTGGCGAAGGAAGGTGGCTACTACTCCCAGGAGCTCATGCAGAAGATCGCGCAGCACGGCCACATCCAGGACATCACCCTGATTCCGCAGGAAGTGCGCGACGTTTTCGTCACCGCCCACGACATCACCCCGGAAGAGCACATCAACATGCAGGCCGCCTTCCAGCGCTACACCGACAACGCGGTCTCCAAGACGGTGAACTTCCCGAACACCGCAACGATTCAGGACGTCGAGCAGGTGTACCGCCTCGCCTACGAGTCCAACTGCAAGGGTGTGACGATCTACCGTGACGGCTCCCGCGACGAGCAGGTCCTCTCCACCGGCGCCAAGAAAGAAGAAGCGGCACCGGTGGCGGCTCCTGCCATGTCCGCCGAAGAGAAGCGCACCATCAAAAAGGTACGTCCGAAAGCCCTTAAAGGGTGGACCTATCAGATGCAGACCGGCTGTGGCCCGCTGTACATCACCATCAACGAAGACAACAGCGGCCTCTTCGAAGTCTTCACCACCATGGGTAAGGCGGGCGGCTGCGCCGCATCGCAGTGCGAAGCGATCGGGCGCATGGTGTCCCTGGCATGGCGAAGCGGCATCCAGGGAAGAAGCGTCGTGAAGCAGCTCCTCGGCATCTCCTGCCACTCCCCGGCCGGCTTCGGCGAGAACAAGGTCCTCTCCTGCGCCGACGCAGTCGCCAAAGCAATCCAGTCCCACCTGGTCCTCACCGGCCACGCAGAGACGGTCGAGAAACCGACCTTCGAGCGCGGTGCCTGCCCCGAGTGCGGCGGCGTAGTGGAGCATGAAGGGGGCTGCGCCGTCTGCCGCGTGTGCGGCTACTCCGAGTGCGCGTAGGGTATAACGATCTGCAGTATTAACAAGAAAAGGAAAGCCCTCGGAGTCAACGAGGGCTTTCCTTTTGCCTGAAACTCATATCGAGCAAGAAGCAATAGAAATGACGCAAGAGAATTCCCGTTTCACCTATCGCCCCATCGGTCTTCTCCGTTCCCCCTATTCCAGCCGCCTCGATGCCCCCCATCAAGGTACGGTCGTGGCCGGCACGGCAACCGGAAATCTCGCTACAGCCACGCTGGTACTAGAGGATTGGCTGGACGAGAAGGTCGTTCAGGACCTCAGCGGCTTCGAGAGGCTGTGGCTCATCTTCGACTTTCATCGGAATGACGGGTGGAAAAGCAGTGTGAAGCCCCCCCGCGGCGGCCCGAAGCGCGGCGTCCTCGCCACTAGGTCGCCGCACCGTCCGAATTCCATCGGCCTCTCCGCCGTAGAGTTAGTCAGCGTCGAAGGAAAGACGCTGCACCTTCGGGGAGTGGACCTCCTCGATGGCACACCCGTTCTGGACATCAAGCCGTACGTCCCGTACGCCGACGCCTTCCCGGATTCCAGGGCCGGCTGGATAGACGAACTCGACGCAGCATCCGGTCGTTTTTCAGCGCCGGGACCGCGCAGGCCGAGATAGCAGGAAAGCACCAGCGGCATAATCGCCAGACAAAAAGCCCTCCGGCATACAGAGGGCTTTTTTCACGTCTGAAGTAGCATCAAAGAGTTTCCGCGCACGATCACCCACAGACTGTCGCAGGTGCCCAGATGCCGAGGAGGCACATACCTCTCGAAAGTGCTTCAGGGCGAGAGGATCACGCTGAAACGCCCCCTTTGCGCCGCTTGCCATAGATGGCAACACCGAAGCATCCGATGCTGAGACAGATCACAGTTGCGGGCTCAGGGACAGGTGCCGTCTCCGCCTCGCGCCCGACTGCGGTGAGGACGATATCATCAAGGGTGAATGAAACATCATCGAGCCACCGCGAGGGCCTGTCCTTCGCGGTGACGGTTAGGTCAACCCTGCCGTCACTCAGGGTGCTTCCCTGGAGGAAGAAAGCGAAGAAGTCGGTACTGACAAAGGCAGGGTAGTGACGCAAATCGGAGTCCACGGAGATCCATTTGACGTGGCCGGGCCCGGAGAAGTCGAGTAAAAGGAGGGCCCCGAGCACGGAGTCACCAGGCGTGAATCCATCTGTGGCAAGGTCGAGGGTTGTCTGGTAGGTGGCGCCTCGCCCGAAGCCGTAGTGTGGATGCTCCGATACCGTCCAGACCGTTGCCGATGCGACTGCGGCGTGCGCCAGCATCGCCAGAAAAGTGAGTACCATAAGTGTGTTTCTCATGCGTCCCCCTTTGACTGTTGGAGATTCTTTCTCGGATCTCAGTGGAACTGCGAGCAAAGGACATGCATCTTTCCACCACAGATTCCCATCAGGCGGAGCCGGAACAGAATAAGTGCCCGGCTCGCGATCGGCTTCCGACCTCGACTAGCCGCACCTCAATGCTTGACGGTGAGGAGGCAGGTGCAGCTATCATAAGAGGCAGGGCGGACCGATCATGGGAGTCGCTCACCCATCACCGCAAATGGCACGACTCAAAAGACAGATGGTGGTCTAATTTACCACCGCCATAGAAAAGAACGCCGCAACAGCAGATGCGCATCTTCGTGGCCAGCGTCCTACAAGTAAAATGGCTAATGAACATTGGGTCAAGGTATGTTTTAGCTGTACCGATGGTTGTATAGTTGGCAATGTGCAGGATACATCGTGAGTGGGAATATTGGTGAGAAATGGTGGAGATGATGGCACGGCTCACCTAAATCAAGCGCCATATCAGCTTTAACCAATAGCTCTGCATCTTTTTCAATGCGGGACGCTGGGATATAGCTTCTATAACTTGAGGTAGGGAAGATCACACGGGCTACGAGGTGAACGACGATGGAAAATTGATTTGCTAGCGGACACGGGAGAGTTCCTTTTACTTCTCCAGCAGCGTGAGCGCGCCCTCCGACCGAGTAAAACGCCAACCTTGGATGCGCCTGGCGCTGAGCGTCTCGAAGAAGATCCGTCGGGGCGGAAGTTTCTTTCTAACAAGGAAACCACTGCAGGCCCCGCGAAGAGCATGACAGCGGTTGCAGGCTCCGGAACCAGAGCGATCGACGGTGCCGTCAGTCCAGGGGGTCACAGTCCAGGGGGTCACAGTCCAGGGGGTCACATTCCAGGGGGTCACATTCCAGGGGGTCACATTCCAGGAGGTCACATTCCAGGGGGTCATTCCAGGGGGTCATTCCAGGGGGTCAGGTCCAGGGGGTCAGGTCTTGAAATATAAGGTTTTGAGGCGAGTCGGTTCCCTCTCAGTTCGGCCAGACGCGGTGCTGATCAAAAACCTGATAATTCAAGACCTGACCCCCGCCCTTTATCACTCCACTACGCCTGCCCAGGTGTTCCCCTGCAGGAAGCTACCTTCCACACCCGATTCCATCTGGCGCAGGCGCCGGAACGGGACGGTGAATGTTAGCTTGTCGGCGCAGCCCTGGCTTTTCAGGTTCTTCCGGGCCGAAATGTCGGTGAGGCCGATCAGGCAGCGGGGATTCTCCGACTGCGCCTCTTTGTAGGAGAGTATCCCCATGACCTGGCAGGCGGCAGCATAGGGGATTGCTACGTTTTCCAGGCCGGGGCGGTCGTAGTTGGCGAAAATCACCAATGCTGAGAGCTGATCCGCGTTTACCAGGAAGGTGACGGAAACGGGTTCCTCCTGCGCGGGGTCGACCTTCGACAGCGGTTTCATCACTACATACTGCGTCGGCACCTCGGTGATCGGCAAAGCCTTTACGAACTGATTCGCCAAATCGGGCGTCTGCTTGTACCGCTCGCCATGCAGGAAGTGCTCGACGAAACCGGCAGGTGCACCCGCCGCCTTCATCCCCTCACCGATCGCTTTGCCGGCAGGATCCTTTTCGTTCCCGGTCGAGAGAAACCGACAAAAACCGGGGAGGCCACCGGGGAACTTCTCATACGCGTTGCCAAAGCCCAGCCCGATCCCGCCACCGGGGCACGCATAGGACTCACGATCAAAAACCGCCGTATTGCCGCGGGCTGCCGAGGCAAACATGAACATGACACAGGACGGAGCACCCGCCTTGAATTGTGCGGCTCCCTCCGGCTTCTCGTCCGAGAAGATTAGTGCCACCGGCTCGGTTTCCAACCTCAACACCTTCGCAATCTCCGAGTCCATCCTGCTTCTCCTTTTCTGATGGTTACGATCTCTGCCCCGACGCCCACAGGATGTGCAGGCGTCCTCTCCCGTTCAAGACCGGTGCGTCAGTCGACATCATCCTGATGCCTTCTCCTTGCCAAGCCGTGCTCCAGCCGTTTCGTCAGCACCGTCATCACCGAAATAGCCTCGCCGATTCGGGTGGTGCCGATTCCGTCGGCAATACGGTTTGCCCACTCCGCCTGACGATTCCTCACTTCCTCCATCACGCTTTTTCCGTGCGGTGTCAGCGAGTACAGTTTTGCCCGGCGATGTGCGGGGTTGGCAGACGTCGTGACGAATCCGTCTTTGGCCAGGTAGTCGGCGATGCGCTGGACGTTTTGCCTGGTAAGTCCCATCCGGCGTGCAATCTCGGCCACTGTTGCCGGGCCTTCATATACAGAACCAAGAACCTGCCACCTCGCGCTCGTCAGCCCCAGAACACCCACCAACTGGTCGCCAGCAGCAATCAGGGCACCATTGAGACGAAATGTCTCCAATATGAGCTTCGTGAAATCGGCTCCTTCAGGCGTGTGTCTCATCTCCCCCCCCGTTGGCAGCAAGTTGCAACATTGACAACTGATTGTCAACTGAATGTTCGGGTGGGCCAAAGCTCTTCTCCACCCCCACGGCAAAATAATATTTTCCGGAGCGGTGGAGAGTTTTGCGGTATAAATTACCTTTGATCCTTTCGATCACCTAGCAAACACTCCCGTATCCGCCCCCCCGCGACTAAAGAGGACATCTCGGCAACAAGAAAAGGAGAAATCGTATGGAAAAAGACAACCACGTCGTCTTGGGTATTCACCTGCAAAACAGGGTAAAAGATGCTCCGGAGGTCCAGAAGGTTCTGACGGCTTATGGCTGCAATATCAAAACGAGGATCGGGCTTCACGAGGTGTCCGACAACTATTGCGCCGGCTCGGGTCTCATTCTCCTGGAAATGGTAGGGGATGCTACGAAGTACAAGGAGCTTGCGGGAACGCTGAACCGGTTTGACGGAGTAGAAGTCCAGAAGATGGTTTTCGGCCACGACTAGATCCTGCACCGATGCCAGTCCCAGCTGTTCAGGGGGTCGCGTCTCAGCCTGAATCCGCAGACGCGGCCCCTTCGGCACATCATCGGACTTCTCCCCCCTTCCACAAGCTTTTCGCATAGCCTCCGGTGTCTATTCCCCGCCACTCAGCCGCAGATGCTCCCCCCAAGTTCCGCTGCAACCTGCCATCGCTCCTCGATGTAGCTATAATTTATATGGTGCTTCACCGCGCGCATTACCACGTCACGAGGAGGAAACAGAATGGTTGTTACTGAACAAAAAACAGGTGCTCTCGCCGTAGCGTCTCTTATCGCGGCGTTTCTGAGTTTCTTTCTGACCTTTGCAGGGCATGGCATACTCGCTGTCGTCTGCGGCGTGCTAGCGATCCCACTCGGTGGAATAGGCTTGATGATGGCCGCGTCGCCGCGGGTGGGCGGAGGGATCATGAGCATCGCAGGCATAATACTGGGAGTCATCGCCATCGGAGTGGCGGTTCTTGGCGGCGTAGGGAGGACGCTCTTCTAAAGCGCCGAATGCAGGGACCTGCTTTTTCTGTTGTCAAGTCAGCCACCATCCAGACCCGTTCCCTCCCCTTCACAGGGGGGGGAAATGGGAAGTTGCTTCCATTTGCTGCTTTCGTCACCTGGGCATCACCACGTCGATATGTGACGGCGCGCAGGCGAAAGGACCGCACGTGCAGCCCGCTTCCTGCCGCCGGCCCCGCACATGATCGGTCCCTCTTTCTCCACGAATACCGGTGGTCATATCCTATCGTTGACTCCAACAGTCGTTTTGCCTCCACGTCCATCTTGCAGTTGCATCGTGCGGCGAATCGTCCTAAAGTTGCACGCTTGGCAACACCTATTCCAGCAACGGGCCCTTCCACATGATATCTGCCTATCCACTCGCGCTCTCCCCGACAGTCACAGGCTTCGGTCTTGGGGCGAGCCTCATCGTCGCTATCGGCAGCCAGAATGCCTTCGTGCTCAGACAGGGGCTAAAGAACCAGCATGTCTTCACGGTGAGCACGATCTCCTTTCTGTGCGATGCCCTTCTCATTTCTCTTGGTGCCGGCGGATTCAGCTCGGTTGTCGCCACTTCCCCGCTCCTCATGACCGTAACGCTGTGGGGAGGTGTCCTCTTTCTGTCCGCCTACGGCCTGCGCTCCTTCGCGGCGGCCGCGAGACCGGGGATGCTTGAGGCAATTCCTGATGCAAAGGGGCCTGCACAGTTTGCGGAGGTTCTGGTAACGACGGTTTCCCTGAGCCTCCTCAATCCGCACGCCTTCCTCGACACTGTGATCCTCCTCGGAAGCGTTGCAGGGCAATACGCGGGGCAGTCACGCCTCCTCTTTGCGGCAGGAGCCATCTCCGCCTCATTCGCCTGGTTCTACACCCTCGGCTATGGCGCGCGCATGCTGGCTCCCCTCTTCCGCAACCCTTTAGCATGGCGCCTCCTCGACATCGTTGTCGGCTGCACGATGTGGGGAATCGCCATCAAGCTGGCATGCTCCATCTAAGTCGAACGCTGTATAGCAGAAGTATGATTCGCTGGCAGGGGTAATTTCGCAGTTAGCGGAAGCGTGGCAGCGCAAAACCCGCCCCATCGAGGAGGAGAAAGACGATGCCGTTTGAGACGATCATTTCGTGCGAGGAAGCAGCAAAGCATCTGGGAGACGGCGGTTGGGTATTCATAGACTGCCGGTTCCAGCTGGCCGACAAGGAGCAAGGCCACAAGGAGTACCTGGCCAATCACATCGAGAACGCGGTGTACGCCGACCTCGAGAAGGATCTCTCCGGCGAGGTCGTCCCTCTTCTGACCGGGCGGCACCCGTTGCCGCACAAAGACGCCGTAGCAAGAACTTTCTCCCGACTCGGGATCTCCAGCGATTCGCAGGTGGTGGCGTATGACTACCAGGCGGGGCAGATGGCGGCCGCGCGTTTGTGGTGGTTGCTAAAATGGGCAGGGCACGCTGCTGTTGCCGTGTTGGATGGAGGGTACCAGCGTTGGACGAGCCTCGGGCTGTCGGTGGAATCGGGGAGCCGCACGAACGAGCGCGGCGATTTCAGCCCCAGGTTCAATGACGGTTTGGTGGTTGTCGCAGAGGACGTAATGGAGAGGATAGGGGATCCTTCGACGGTCATTGTCGATGCCCGTGCGTCAGACCGCTTCCGCGGGGAAAACGAGACTATCGATCCGGTGGCGGGGCATATTCCGGGCGCGATTTCGGCTCCCTTTGTCGACAATATCGCGCCGGACGGGAAGCTAAAGACAGCAGAGGAGTTACGGCGGCAATTTGAGGTAAAAACAGGGGAGACGCCGGCGGAGAAGACGATCTTTTATTGCGGCTCCGGCGTCACTGCTGCACAGAGCATCCTTTCCTTCGTGCACTGCGGCAACCGCATGCCTCGCCTCTACTCAGGTTCCTGGAGCGACTGGATCACAAAAGGGGACAGGCCTGTAGCCGCTGGGGAGTGACGCTTTTGACTAGGAGTGGGCGACGTCAGTGCCGGGGCCCGGAGGAATAAAAACACCGAGTTCAGCGGTCTGCTCCCACAAGCGGAAACCGCCGCGGAATGCATTGGCGTTGTCCCCTGCCCGGCACCCCGGGGGCAATTCTTTCAGCTTGTGGACTTCGCCTCCTCCGAGGACTACATCTTCCGGCAGTAAGGCTGCGACAAGCCTTTTTACTACGTCTTCCACGCAGTGCCGCCATTTCTGCTTCCCCATCCGCATCCTCCCGCGCCGCCCCACGTACTCCTCGAAGGTCCCCTTCCGGTACGGCAGGTGCCCCAGTTCCATCGGGACGATGATGCCATCGACGATCAGGGCGGAGCCAAGGCCGGTGCCAAGCCCGAGGAAGAGCATCTTACCCCCCTCATAGCTCCCCAGCGCCTGCATCGCGGCGTCGTTGATGACCTTGACGGGACGCCCGAAGGCAGCCTGGAAATCGAACCCGACCCATCCGAACCCGAGGTTGACCGGCTCCAGGACAGGGCGTCCGCGAAGGACAGGGCCGGGGTAGCCGAGGGAGACGGCTTCGAATTCCCAGCCCTCGACCGCCTTCAAAACACCGGAGACCATCTGCTGCGCGGTCAATGCTGTACCTGACGGGAATTTCCGCGGCTCCTTCTGCCCTGTTGCCATCATCTTGACGTTATTCCCGCCAATGTCGACGACCAAAACGTTCATATGAACCTCTGCCGAAGCCTCACCGGAATAGGTTGCCGATACTTAGAATACTGTAGCACGACGAATTACAGCCTGCCTCATAGGACCCTCAAAGGAGTAGGCGAGGCTTTCACGTCCTCATTTGGCGAAGGTCCAATCGGATCCGGGGAAGCCGTAGTATGTTCAACGAGGCGCCGCACGCGACCTCGCGTCCCCCCTTTGCGAAGGTTCATCCCAGGGATCCGGGGGAGCGTGGATACATTGCCACGAAGCACTGCAGAAGGCCTAACGTTCCCCCCTTTGCGAAGGGGGGGCAGGGGGGATTTGATCTTCAAGTCTCCTCCAGAACCGCAGCCCGTTTAACGCTCTCGGTCGTCGAACGCAGTGCTGCGGCGATCTAAAGATCAACGACATAGGCCCCACCAGTTTCTTGCAAGGTGGAATCAAATTCCTTGAGTTGCGCACTTTGCAGGACGGCTTTGGTCAGGTCAAATCCCCCCTGTCCCCCCTTCGCAAAGGGGGGGACGCGAGGCCTCGTGCGGCCCATCATTGGAACATACTACGGCTTCCCCGGAATTCTCGGATGAGTCTTTGCAAAGGGGGGGACGCGAGGTCGGTGCGGCGCTTCGTTTAAAGAGACTACCTTTTCCTCACCATTCACGGATGAACCTTCGCAAAGGGGGGGACGCTAGGTCTTGTGCGGCGCTAAGCTCCTCGGAACTCTCGGATGAGCCCCTAAGCACGAACCCACCGCTGTCGCTATTTGCCGTGCTACCGCAAAAGCCTGCCTCCGCCGATTTTGTAGTGGAAGAAGGCGATGAGGTTGAAGGTCTCGTGCTGGTACGACTTTGGGAATGAACCGACCCTGCCTATCATCCGGAGGGTGCGCAGAACCTCGTTGTCGAGGATCCTGCTGCCGGAGGTTTCCAGCAGCTCTACTTTCTCGATTTCTCCCCGCCTGTTGAAGGTGATCTTCACCGGCGTCACCCCCTGAATCCCCTGTTCGGCCGCCGCCTGCGGGTAGTGCCAGACCCCATAGACCGCCCTTTCGAAGTGCATCAGAAAGGACCCGAAGAGGATGTCGTCGGAGTTGAGGAAGCTGGCTGTGCCGTCTTCCACTTCGGGTCCGTACTTCTTGCGGTAGCTCTCCTCGGTCCGCGCGAGGCTTCGGCCGCTGGGAAAGAGCTTGGCGATCTCCCCCCCCTGCCCCGTCTCCCCCTTTGGCTTGAACAATCCTTCGCCACGGGGCGTAGCGCGAGCAGTACCTTCGGCAGAAGACTCACCAGGCGTCTCCGCAGAAGGCGCAGGCCCCACCGGCGGCGCGCGGCGCGGTACCCTGCCGCGGCTTCCTCGTTCCGTCAGATGCTTTTCGGCGGGGGAAACCGTGTCCCTCTTCTGCTCGCCCCGCCCAAACTCCGACTCCCCCTTCGGCGCCACCTCCCTGGGCACACGGCGTTTCTGCGCCCCGCGCCTTTTCGTCTCCACCTCCTTCTTCGGCTTTATAGGCGGGAGCTCTCTGAAGTCGTTCAGGTCCAGCATCTGAGGTTCCGGGGCGGGAGGTTTTCGCTCAGGAGCAAGGTGCAGCAAAGCCGTAAAAATCGCCACGTGTAGCAGGACGGAGAGAAATATCAGGTACAGAAAGCTTTTTTCCACGTATTTATCAGACATCTCTCTCCGCCCACGGCCATTGTCTTATCGATGCTGGGACATTTCTAAGCACCTGTGCATCCGCCGGGATGCCTCAAGAGTACGACCAGATAATAATTATTGCAGACACTCACACGATGGCCAGCTCTTTGATGGCAGCACTTTTCTACGTGGTCTTGATGCGCACTCTCAGCGGTTACTGCAGATAACTATGGGCGGAGGCCGCGGTCGTACTGCCATAGCTTGCCTCTCGCCTGAAACTGCCTTTTACGAGGTCTTCTGTCCCCAGTTGTGACATAGAATTATTGAATACAAATTTGCTTTTTTTATTAATGTGCTTGAAAATTGATTTTAGTCGGAGTAAATGAGCATGCAGGCGGTCAAACAGAGTATCCCCGCCTAATCGTCGCCACCCGATCAGCGATCTCTCTGCTAGAGCTGTGCTGAAAATCACGCCCAGGAATAACACGCCATGTTTGATCCAGACTCAGACGATCTTGATGATGCACAGCCGACGAAGACGGATCTGATCGCGCTGGAAATGGAGGAGGAAGACGATCCTGGCGAGGTCTGCAAACCGACTTCTATGGACGATCCGTTGGCGTGCCTGAAGAAAGCGATCGGCCCTTTGCTCAGCAAGGATGAAGAATTCGATCTGGCAGCGAGAATTAGGCAGGGGGACCAGGCAGCATTGGACAAGCTCGTGAAGTCCAACCTGAGTCTGGTGATCCAGATAGCGAGAAGGTATTACGAAGGGCACTTGAAGTTTTCCGATTACGTCCAGGAGGGATGCATAGGCCTTACCATCGCAGCGAAGAAATTCGATGGCAATAGAGACATCCGGTTCATCACCTATGCAAAATGGTGGATCCGTCAGTGTATCGGACGGGCCATTGCAAATCAGAACAAGACTGTCCGCTCACCTGTGAGGCACGTCGAGCGCATGAACAGGATGCGGTCGATCATAAGCAGATTTACCACCCTGCATGGGTATGAACCTTCCCCCGCAGAAATAGCGCGCGAAATGGAATGTGAAGAGAAAGTGGTGCTGGATCTCTTGAGCGAGATGGAAGATGCATTGTCACTCAACAAGCGACTGAGCGAGGATGACGGGACAGAGTATGCCGACTTGCTCGTTGACGAGAATGGCAGCAATCCCGAAAGGTACATCGAGATCAAGGAGCTTGAAGATGCTTACGATGCGGAATTCAACAAACTGACGGAGAAGGAGAAACAAATCTGCATGTTGGAACGTTCAGCCAGAGTATCATCCGAAGAGAAAAAAGGGATGAGCAGGCAGCTTATCCACCAGTACAGGATGTCCATTCAGAAAAAGATGATGCGGTTTTGCGAAGAACACCTCAAATGCTGATCCTTTAGCCTCCTTTGAGCCCATCCCTGTGTCACGGTTGACTGATGAGTGGTCAGTTCCAATCCGATTCAGATCTGCACCTCTATTTCTCCTTCCGCGTACTCCCGGCCGCCCTGTCCCATCCATACCGTGCCCAGAGCGAGAGGGATTTCTCTGCGATCAGCCGAGGTCCATGTCAACCCATATCGCGGCATGGTCGGAAGCGGCGTGAGAAGCTTGGGTGATCTCTTCGTAGTGGGGGAAAAGGGTCCCGTTGGCACCACCCCACACCCCTTTGCGCCACACGCCGCCGCGAGTCACGCGTTGAAACAGCGCGGGCGAAAGGAGTATGTAATCAATCTTGTTTGATTTCGCCCCGTTTGCAAAGGTTCCGGGGCGCCCGTCTCCTTCAAAGAGAGGATGATCGAAAATGTCCTTGAGCTCCGAATTACCCGAAAGGAGCGGAGAGAGAGGCCCGCTGTCAGGGGTGTCGTTGAAGTCCCCAACCACCGCCACAAATTCGTACCCTTGTGAGCGCCTGAGGTCGTATATCTCCCGCACTCTTTCAGCCTGCACCTTTCGGCGCTGGTCTGAGTCATCCTGGGCGCCATACCCTTTGCTCTTCAGGTGGTTGACGAGTATCAGGAGCGGTCTCTCCCCTTCGCACTTCACGAAGTATTCGGGGCAGTCGCGGCTGAAGATTCTCCGGCCACTCCTTTTATCATCCACATGGCTCACCATCGACTCTATTTCGTATTGTCCCTTTGTCAGGAGCCCCACATCTATCCCTCTGTCGTCATTGCCGTCGATCAGCATGATGCCGTCGTATGCCGCGCCGACCGGCTTCAGGAGTTGATCGTTGAAATGACGCAAGGCGATCCTGTCTTCCGCCTCTATGACAGCGAGGATGTCGGCTCCAACGTCTTTGACCACCTTCGCCGTCATTCGAACAGCGATATCGTCGACAGCCTCCGTCTTCAGTTCGAGCCATCCCACCCAATCATCCCGACCGTCTGCAACAATTTCCGGCGGGCGGTTTTTTCCTCTTTTGATGAGGCATCCACGGCATTCACGGAGGATGACGTACTCACCCTCGTTGCGTCCCAGCATGCCGAGAGTCTCGATGGAGGCCAGTATCTCCTTTTTGTCCGCTTCCGTGTACGTTTCCTTTTGCAACAGGGTGTTGAGACGGCTGAACTCCGTCAGTATCCCGGCGCCCGCGCTCCAGTCCTCGAGGTTCATGATACGCGCGCGAGAAAACAGGTTCTCCAGATTGAATGAAGCGATCCGCATGGAGTGCCTCCGGACTTTGAGAGGTGGTGTGCCTAACCGTAAAACAACGATTTCACGTGATATCTCTACCATTGCTTTTTGTAGTTACAAGAGGAAGAGATGTCAATGAGGTCAGGGGAAGCTGCAGCTCGCGGAGCGACGTCAGTCATCCCGGCGCCGGCTGCATTGACGTCGAGATAATAACCTACTGGAAGTGCAGGGAGAAAAGTGATGTAATGCCCTTTGGCGGTAATGGCGGCATCGTGGACTATGGCAGGGACGAGGATTGGCGGGACACGAAATGGTCCGGAAAGACTTCTACAAGGCACTTGGAGTCAGTAAAGGTGCGCAGCAGGAAGAGATACTGAAAGCGTATCGAAGGCTTGCCCAGAGATATCACCCCGATGTCAACGGCTCTCCGGGAGCGGAGGACAAGTTCAAGGAGATCGCTGCGGCTTACGAGATACTGGGAGATGCGGAGAAGCGCCGGCAGTACGACAGGGACCAGAAAGGCATTTTCCGGTGGCCTGCCGATCTCTGGCGTCCGAGGGATGCGGGGCACCCCTCCCCGCGCAGCGGCGAGCACGGCCTTCATGGAGTTGTTTCAAGAGATTCAGCAGAGGCACTTTCAGGTGGAGGATGGGGGCGACGCGGAGAAGATCGTGAGGTGATTTTGGAGATACCGGTGGACGATGCCCGGCGTGGCGCCTTCAAGACCATAGAGCTCGTCAGGGTTCTCCGCGACAGCTACGGCGCAACCCAGAGGGTGCGCGAGTTCCTGGTGGTGGAAGTGCCTCGCGGCGCGACTGCCGGGTCATTCATCATATTGCGCGGACATGGCAGCCCCGGTCAAGAAGGAGGTGCCGACGGTGACCTTTTTCTCAGGCTGCGAATAGTACCGGATGACTGACCGGAACAACAGAGGGTTGCCAAACCAAGGGAAATCCCCCCTGTCGCCCCTTCGCAAAGGGTCTTCCGGGAATTCAGGGGAACGCGCTACAAAGAATCCCGGTGCCCCCACGCTGGAGCGTAGGCATCTTGCCTGCGATGGCGGCGCAGCCGCCACAGGCCGCGCGGCTGGCGCCGCGGTACAGGCTGGGAAGCCTGTGCTCCAGCGCGGCGCCAGTAGTGTCCCCTCACGTCAACGGAAGCGACCGGGCTCAATTCCCGGAATTCCCGGATGAACCTTCGCCAAGGGGGGAACGCGACACACCGAGCACTCCTAGTGCGGGAGACTGGGATGGTTCCATCGAAGGGACGAAGGTAGGCTGTTGTTCTTCCGGCAATTCGGAACTTGGGGAGTGTCGGCTCTCAAACGAGAAGCGCTACTGCGTTCCCCCCTTTGCGAAGGGGGGACAGGGGGGATTTTCGTTATCCGAGCATCTCCTCCATGGGGCACGACGTGGCCATGCCCCACTCAGGTTTCTGCGCTGCCAACGACAGCACTGATGACGTGGCTCAGATCATCCGCGCTGTACGGCTTCACCAGCACGCCGCTGAACCCGTATTCCCGGAACTCCGCCATTACAGGGTCGTCAGCGTACCCGCTCGATACCACTGCCTTTACGGCGGGGTCCTCGAGAAGGAGGGCCGAAACAACTTCCTTCCCCCCCATCCCGCCCGGTACCGTGAGATCCATGATGACGGCGGCATACCTGCTGCTCTCCCTTAGGCTGCGGCGGTAGGCAACCAGCGCCGCCTCGCCATCCGCCACAACGTCGACCCGGTAGCCGAGTTGCTCGAGGAGTGCCTGCCCCACCTCGCGTATCAGCGGCTCATCGTCCATGAGCAGGATCCGTCCGCACCCCGTCTGCCCGTTGGAAAGTGTGACCGGCTCAGGTGACGGTTGTGGAGGACAGGCTGGAAGCGTGACGGTGAAGGAGGTGCCCAGCCCCGGGACCGAATCGACGCGGATCTTTCCGTCGTGGTTCTTGATGATGGAATAACAGCTGGTGAGCCCCAACCCGCTCCCTTTTTTGGTGCTGAAGTAGGGATCAAAAATCTTTGACCTGATGTTTTCGGCAATCCCGGTACCGGTGTCACGAATCGAGAAGCTGACGGTGGGCTCCCCACTCGCAGTGAGGGAGCGGAGTGACTCGACGGTGACGCTCCCCCCCTCGGGCATAGCTTGAATAGCGTTCAGCACCAGGTTGTGCACCACCTGCCCCAACTGCCCCTCATCGGCCTGGAGAAGAAGTTTTTCAGGCGCCAGCCGGAAATCGCAACGCACGTTCGAGCCGAGTGCAGCGAAAGTGACGGCATCGTGCAGAAGATCATTCAGCAACACCGTCTTGCGAACAGGTTTTCCGCCGCGGGCGAAGGTCAGGAGTTGCTGGGTCAGCCCCCGTGCACGCACAATACCCCGCTCACTCTCCCTGAGATGCTCGACCACCTCCACCTCGGAGGTACGGGAGCGGGCCAGAGAGACATAGCCGAGGATGATGGTGAGGACATTGTTGAAGTCGTGGGCGATGCCGCCTGCCAGTACCCCGAGAGACTCGAGCTTCTGGGTTCTCAGCATCTCCTCGCGCGCCTGCCGCTGCTCAGTTATGTCATCGATTATGCCGACATACCCGGCTACCCCTCCGCCGGGGGAAAAATATGGATGCGCGAGCCCCCGTACCCACACCGGTCGCTGTCCGTTCGGTATCTGAAACTCGTGCTCGAAGGGCGCTCCTGCAGCGACCGCAGTACTCCACGACGACAGTATCCGTTCCCGATCTTCAGGATAAAGGATGCCGGACCACGATACCCCTTGAGCGTCTTCTGCGCCGGCGCCGAGAAGATCCCGCAGCCGGGGGTTTGCGTAAATGCAATTTCCGTCTGCACCGGTCATGAAAATCCCGATCGGTGCGGCCGCACAGAGGGTACGGAACAACTCCTCGCTGTCACGCAAGGCCCGGTGTGCCGCCGCAAGTTCCGCGGTTCTTGCCTCGACCCGCGCCTCCAGCTCGGCATTTGCGCGCTCGAGCGCTTCCTCCGACTCCCTGCGGGCCGTGATGTCGATATGCTGGATAACGGCGTTGGTGACGATACCGCCCTCGTCGTTGACGGCAAAGATGGTGACGTCCAGTGTCACCCGGGCATGCTTCTCCAACTGGAGGTGCTCCACTCTCGAGCTGTCGTACCTGATCTCGAAGCGGGCGGTCTCCCCGAGCTCGAAAACCCGTTCCACCAGAGGGAGAAAGCCCTGCTCCCTGACAAGGTTGTCCTGGAGGACGTTGTATTTGCCGACTACGTCGTCTTCTGTCACGTTGAGCAGTTGGAGACAGGCGCGGTTTATCCTGATGAGGGTGCCGGAGCGGTCGGATATCCAGGTGGGGTTCGGTGTCTGTGCGAGGATGTGGTCGATCAGACGGCAGCTGTTGGCTAGGTCGAGACTGGAGACCATGCAGCACGCTCTCGACGTGCCATTATCCTCGGACGGATCAAGGCTCTCATTTACCATTTGTTACCCCGGCGGTGAAGGGATGCGGTTCCAGAGAATCGGCAATCGATGTACAATGGGAGCCGCGAATATAGCAAAAAGGAGGGAACAAATATAGCTTGATCATCAACTTGTCCGCCAACGTGTGGCAAGGATCACAAAGCTCCTGCGATTTCACGCACTCCATCCTTGTGACAAACAGCAATTGCAATAAATGAGGAGCTGTGTAGAATAGCTGCCGGCTGCATCCTGCATTCTCACTTACTCCGGCTGCAGGTGACAGACCTGCTCCGGACGCTCATGTTTCACATCCAAATGTAATGAAGAGGAGGAAAAGTAATGCCCGACATCAAAGGGAGCAAGACGGAAAAGAACCTGATGGAAGCTTTCGCCGGCGAATCTCAGGCACGAAACAAGTACACCTACTTCGCTTCTGTGGCGAAAAAAGAAGGGTACGAGAAGATCGCCGCCATTTTCCAGGAGACTGCCGACAACGAGAAGGAGCACGCGAAGCTGCACCTCAAGCATCTCGCCGGAATCGGATCAACCATCGACAACCTTCGTGCATCTGCCGCCGGTGAGCTCGATGAGCACTCCGACATGTATCCGCGCATGGCCAGGGAAGCGAGGGAAGAAGGTTTTGCGGAAATCGCCGCCCTCTTTGAAGGAATAGCGGCGATAGAAAAAGCGCACCAGGAGCGCTTCCTCAAGCTCCTTGCTGAAGTGGAGGCGCAGACCTTCTTCGCCAAAGGCGAGACCGTGCGCTGGAGATGCAGAAATTGCGGGCATCTGCATCAATCGACTGAAGCACCGAAATGTTGCCCGGTGTGCAACCATCCCCAGGCGTACTTCGAGCTCGTCGAGGACCATTACTAGACGGTTCTGCAGAAGTCGAATTGAAAAGTCAAAAAAGAGCCGGGGCGGCGATGCCTTGGCTCTTTTTTTGGTTCTTCCCTCTACTTCGACGAATTCGGCGAGAGGCGGCCGGAACTGTCATTTCGATATACATAAAAACAGATTGACTCCAGGCGTATTCGAGGGTAATTTGTTTTTACAAATATCGAATTGAAAGAGGTAGATATGAAACCAGAACAGTGCATCGCCATCATGAAGGCTCTCGCGGACCAATCGCGGCTGGGCATCATCAACTCCCTGCTGGACCGATCCCAATACGTGGAGGAAATCGCCAGCAGACACGGGCTGGCACCGTCCACCGTCTCCTTTCATCTGCGTAAGCTCGAACAGGCTGGGCTCGTAACCAGCCACAAAGAGCAGTATTACGCCATGGTGCGAGCAAACGATGCGGTGTTCGACACCACCCTCCGGGAGATCGTCTCGGTACCCCCTGTCAATCGCGAGTTGCAGGATGTGCGGATGGAAGAGTACCGCCGGAAGGTGCTTACAAGCTTCTTTATGGATGGCAGGCTCGAAAAGCTGCCGGCTCAACATAAAAAGAGACTTATCGTGCTGGAGCAGTTTGCCAGCCGATTTGAATCGGGGCGCCGCTACAGCGAGCAGGAGGTGACGGATCTCATCCTGCCGCTTTTCCATGACTACTGCATGATCCGGCGGCTCCTGGTAGAGGAAGGGCTGGTGCGCAGGGAAGGCGCGACGTACTGGCGGGAAAAGGACCTCCCCTCCCCTGCCGCTGAGGCGCTGCCGCAGGCGCTCCAAAAGGGACCAAAGAGCACCACTCAAGAGACGCGGCGTACGGAACTAAAGCGTGCTTACAAGGAGAGGGCACCGGAGATGGGAATCTACCAGATCCGCAACAAGGTGAACGGAAAGATCTATGTCGGAAGCAGCAGAAATCTGGAGGGGACCCGCAACAGCAGGCTCTTTCAGCTGCGGATGGGAAAGATCGTCTTCAACAGGGAATTGCAGGCCGACGTGACAGAATATGGTGCCGATAGCTTCGAGTTCACGACAGTAGACGTACTCGACACAGGAAAAGGAGCGGGAGACGTGCCGCAGCGCCTTGCAGCCCTTGAACTGGAGTGGCTGGCAAAGCTGCAACCCTTCGGCGAGCGAGGGTACAACAGTGAAAGAGGGTATCGCCGCGCGTTGGAGCGGCTGACGCCAAATAAAGAGGATTAGTCTCTTCCTCACCGCACATGCCACTTCGCATAACAAAGGAGCGGCAAGAGATAGCAGTCAGAGGGCCTAGAACGGATTATGGGTGACCCAAAGGAATGACGTGGCGTCTACTTGACCCACCTGGGGCTGGTCAGCTCTATCTGCCAGACCGGTCCCTCGGGGTAGAGCGGTCCCTCGAAGCGCACGAAGGCGGGCACCTCCGAGGTCATCACCCAAAGATGATTGTCGGGCGGCAGCCGCCCCAACAAAGCAGCAGGGATCTTCAGCCCGACGCCGAGCTTCGGCTTCAGGACATAGTGGAGCACGCTCTTCTCGATTGCACCGACCATGACCTTGTTCTTGCCCGAAGGGACGAGATCAAGTCCGATGACTCTTGGTGCCGGGGTAAACGCCACCAGATGAACACTCTCGCCCCCACCCTCGCGGAGATTCTTGGCTATTATCGGGATCATGCCGTTGTAGAGATCGGAGGGGAAGTCAAACTTCCCCTCGTACACCTTCTCAGCCTTTCCATGTGGCTTGACGACCACGCGATATTTTCCTGAAGCTCGTTCGAGGGTCGCAGACATGTCCTGCTTGAAGGCAGGCCCCTTGTGCACCAGCCGGTAGCTCTGCATGGTGAAGGAATTCTTTTGCGTGAAACGGACGGTTTCATCAAAAAGGGAGCCGTCCTTGAAGTAGAATACCGTCCTGGTCTCCACCTCACCGTTTTCCTGCTTTACCTGAAGAAAGTCCCCCGATGCCACTAGTGCCCCATCCGTCGATTGAAGCACCAGGAAGCCGCGCACGATACCTTCTGAATAGCGCACCGAAACAGGAGCGGCAGCGGCAGAGGTACTCCAGACAACGATCACGAGCAGGAGGAGCAGCCGGGCGAAGTACCGAGCGTTACGAGCTGGCATGAAGCTATGAAGTGGTCTCACAAACTTCTCCTCGTTGCGCCGCCCCCTGCAGTTTTTACAGTGGCCAAAGCTCCTTCAGGGCCGCACGCCGTATCCGTATAAAACTATACCATCCCCCCCTCCCCTCTTTTCGCCTCTCCCATCGCGGGATCTGCCACAAAAGCCCCTCGGGCCCGGGCCCCTGCCTCTTCTTTTCCTTTTGGACGTGGAGTAAAATACATTGGAGTGAAGTTACGAACACCGTCGCCTTTAAGAGGAGGTCTTCCATGAGAAGAAACCTTAGCGGGATGCACTGGCTGGATATAATTGTCGCTGCTTTGCTGATAATCGGTGGCATCAACTGGGGGCTGGTCGGCTTTTTCGAGTTTAATCTTGTGGCGGCCATTTTCGGTGAGGGCACTGCCATGTCGAGAGTAATCTACGCCTTGGTGGGGTTGAGCGCGCTGTACGAGATCTTCGAGTACACTGTCGGCTTCCGCTCCATGCAGCACCGCTGGTGCGACCTTGAGGCGCCTGCTACTTCTGTCAGACACTGAGGCTGATCACAATCAGGAGCCGTCGGCTCACATAAGGTAGAAGTTTCCGGAAAAACAAAAGTGCCGTGGGCCAATCAGCGGGTCCCACGGCATTTCTTTTTGATCAGGAGTGAATTACACGAGCCGCCCACTCTCGTCGTCTTTTCAGCAGCGGCGAGCCTGTACGGGGACGCGACCGGGGATGCCGGGCGCTTGACCCCAGCCCGTTATCAGGATACGATTCGCGGCAAACCACCGATAAACTTCCTTTCGCCCCAGGAGCCGCTATGAGCACTATAGTTTTTCTCAATTCCAGAAAGCTCGACTTTGACGGCAAGCTCGACTTTTCCCCTCTCGATCAACTCGGAACTTTCACCAGGCACGATTCCAGCGTCGACGGGGAGATCATCAAGAATGTCCAAGGGCAGGAGGTTGTAATTACCAAGGAACTGCCGGTGGGCGAGGAGCTGATTGCGCGGTTTCCTTCTTCGGTCAAATTGATCTGCGAGGCTGGTACCGGCTACAACAACATCGACATCGTCGTCGCCCGGAAAAGGGGGATCGCGGTCTGCAACGTGCCCAATTACAGTACCGAGGCAGTTGCCCAGATGGCCATCACCTTTATTCTGAACCTCAGCTGCTCGCTCGTTCAACAGCAGATAATGCTGCAACGCGGCGACTTCCACAACTTCACCCATGAACTGCAGGTGCCGCATTTCGAGGTGCACGGAAAGACGCTCGGCATTATCGGCGGCGGTGCCATCGGCGGTCACACCATGAAGCTTGCGCTCGCCCTCGGCATGCATATCCTGGTGAACCAGCGCACGCCGAAGGTCTCGGATGACCCGCGAGTCCGGTTCGTCTCCTTTGAGGAGGTAATGAAAAAGAGCGACTTCGTCTCCATCCATTGCCCTCTTACCGCGCAAACACGGCACCTGATCAACAGGGAATCGCTCGCGCTGATGAGGCCGACCGCCTATATCATCAACACCTCGCGCGGGGGTATCATCAACGAGGCCGACCTCATCGAGGCGTTGCGCAACGGCACAATCGCCGGAGCGGGACTCGACGTCCAGGAACAAGAGCCGCCTGAAACGGACAATCCCCTTTTTGCCATGGACAACGTCATCATGACTCCGCATATCGGCTGGAAGCGTCTCGAGACCCGTCAGAGGCTTGTGAAACTGACTGCCGACAACATCGCGGCCTTTCTCGCGGAGAGCCCACTGAACGTTGTTAACTGAGTTGCCCCATGGTGGCACCCGGGCTCATCGCCATACGCCCCGATTTTATCGCTACACCTTCCTGACCGTTACCCGCAGTCCGTCGACTGCCGTAACCTCCACCTTCTCGTCCTGCGAGATCGGGTCGCGACTCGTCGCATTCCAGTACTCCCCATGGACCAGCACCTTCCCCTCCGGCATGATATCTGTCAAGGCGACGCCTCGCTCACCCAGCATCCCCTCGATCCCGGTAACCGGCCGCTGCCGGTGCGCCTCCACGACCTTCGCAATAACGACCAGAAAAAAGAGGGTGACGACGAGCACCGTCCCGCCAAGGACTTCCCATGACAGGCGCAGGTACGGCTCTTTCGACGGAAAGAGAAGAAGCGATCCGAAGATCAATGCGATCACTCCACCTGCCCCGAGTATGCCGTGGGAGACGATCTTCACCTCCGCGGCGAAGAGAACGATGGCGACGACGATCAGCAAGAGGCCGGCATAGTCGACCGGAAGCGTCTGGAACGCGAAAAAGGCGAGAAGTAACGAGATGCTGCCGATGACTCCCGGGAGAATTACCCCAGGATTGGCCAATTCGAAGAAGATCCCCAGGAAGCCGGCGAGCATCAGCAGGTACGCCACGTCGGGATTGCAGACGGCATCGAGGATCCGCTCCCGCACGCTCATCCCGTGGGTGGTAATGCGCGCACCGGAAAGATGCAGCTGCGTCTCCTTTTCACCCCGCACCAGCCGACGCCCCTCAAGCTTTTTCAGCAGGTCGTGCCGGTCGGACGCGACAATATCGATCACTTTCTCCTGGAGTGCCCGTTCCGCCGTAAGGGAGATGCTCTCGCGCACCATCTTCCCGGCCAGATCGATGTTGCGACCGCGTCGCCCTGCAATCCCTTCCAGGTATGCGGCGGCGTCGTTTACTATCTTCGTCCCCATTACCTTGTCCGGCTGCGAGCCGATGTTCACCGGATGAGCAGCACCGATATTGGTGCCCGGCGACATGGCGCATACGTCGGCAGCCAGCGCGATTACGGCGCCGGCAGAAGCAGCACGCGCTCCGGAAGGGGTAACATAGACGGCAACGGGGACCCGGCTCCCGAAGACCGCCTGCACCGCTTCACGCATCGCCGTGTCCAGCCCTCCCGGCGTATCCATCTCCACCAGCACCAACTGATCGCCGCGCGCACCGGCTTCCTCGATATTTCTGCGGAGATACTCTGAGGTCACCGGGGTGATGGGACCATGTACCGAGAGAAGGGAAATCTCCGGCGCCCCCCCAATCGTCTGCTGCGGGAGCACTAGAACAAGGAGTGCCGCGAAGAGCACGCACATTGTAGTCATTAATTTTTCCATAGCAACCCAAAAGAGTAGTGAGTTGTCGCCGGACGTGCCGCTGGATCTCCGGTGAAGCCAAGGTCTACCGGATTCTACCACGTTCTTCGCACTGAGGAACCGCTCGAGTTCGGGCAAGCTGACGCCCAAAATGCCCTTTACCGCAGGGTCAGGCGATCGGTCACCCCGCGTTCCCCTCGGAGTTGGTGCGGAAAACGGACTTTTTGTTACGGCACGGTGAGGTATGCTTTTACGAAGGGGCAGATGGCGGTATGTACCTCAAGAACAACATGAAGGCCTTTCTCAAAACCACCTTTTTTTCCATGGTTCCGATCACGCGGCTGCCGGCGGGGAGTGCTTCGATCCTCAAGTACCACTCCATAGGTGAATCCACCTCTCCCCTCAGCGTCCCTCCGCACCTTTTCGCGAAACAGATGCAGTATCTCGCCGACTGCAACATTCCGGTCATGTCGCTATCGGACCTGGTGGCCCGCCTGCGAGAAAGAAAAGATTGTGGAGGTGCCGTCGTCATCACCTTTGACGACGGTTACCGGGACAACTACAGCGCTGCCCTCCCACTTCTGCAAAAGCATGGATTTCCCGCCACCCTGTTCATGATCACAGATCTCGTCGGCGCGACGGAGAACGGTCACGCGTACCTTTCGGCAGGAGAGCTCCGAGCAATGGCCGATTCCGGAGTTTTCGAGATAGGAAGCCATACTCAAAGCCACCCACGGCTGGATCGTTTGAGTCCTGAAGGTGCCCGCACCGAGGTGCAAGGATCCAAGGCAGTTCTGGAGGATCTTCTGGGGAGGGAGGTAAGGTTTATGGCGTATCCGTGGGGAGCCTACGCCGCCGAGACCCCCGCGATCGTCGAGCGCTGCGGGCTCGACGCCGCCGTCGGTGTCGACGAGGGGACGGTATCTACCGACAGCCCCCTGTACACGCTGCCACGCAACAGCATCCAGCACTCGACGTCGATGACGCAGTTCAGAGGGAATGTCTCGACGGCGATCGACTCTTACATCAAAGTGAGAGGGTGCGTGTTGCGCAGGTGATGGCTTGCGGCGCATCAGGTGCGTCCGTGACGTGAAGTCCTCACTATATAGAGACGCCCCCATCCCACCGATGCCCACCGGCTAAAGATTCGCATCCTGATGTTACATCATTCAGTCATCTGGGCTTATGAGAGAGAAATAGAGTTGTCTTTATGGCGACTCACGATACACTACCAAGTTTTTTACATTCTCATCTACATGAGCAGCATGAAAGGAGTGGAGATGCGTACCTATCCTAGTTGTCCGAATTGTTCACGCGCGGCGGAAAGTGGTTCCCAGAGCACTTTCTTCTCACTCTACAAGTGCGACAGTTGCGGGACGAAGTACTGTACCCATTGCGGCGGAAGCGACTGCCCAAAATGCGGCGCATCGAAGCGTATGCTGATAGGGAAGATAGCCGCCTGAACAGGTGCTGGTGACCGTCTCCACGCCCCAGGGGGTTCCTGCCTATTGTGCGGCTTGACTTACACCGCGCTATGGCTGATGATACTCCCGATCTTTGGGGAAAGAGCAATGCTGATCGAGGCTTACATCATGACATCTGTCAAAATCAGGCGGCCGCAGGCACTCCCGGGACGAACATTCGAGATGCACACACATTGCGGGAAGCTATATCTCACGGTGAACCGCGATCCCCAGACGGGGCAGGTAATGGAGGTGTTTGCACGTTTCGGCAAGTCGGGCGGGTGCGGCGCCGCCATCATGGACGGTCTCACGAGGGTGATAAGCTACGCGCTTCGATCCGGGATGGAGCCGAAGCAGGCGGTGAAGGCGCTCACGGGGATCCAGTGCCACATGGGCCCGCAAACCTGCCTCAACGCGGTGGCGAAGGCGATACAGGATGCACTGGACGAGTGATTCCCCCTCCTCTTCTCATGGATCATCCCATGACGCCGGGTCGTTCAGCGGTTCAAGGTGTGTGGTGACAGCAACATTGGGCAAGGCGACGCGCAGATCCTTTTCTATTTCTTCCAGCAGCCGATGCCCGCGCTCAACGGTCCACTTCCCCGGCACCAGCACATGAAGTGAAACGAACCTGTACGTCCCCGACTGGCGCGTGCGAAGCGCATGACACTTTATGCCATCCCGCTCGTACCTTTCCAACACCGTCTGAATCGTCGCCTGCACTTCCGCAGGTAACGCCACATCCATGAGACCCGCTATGGAATCGCGCACGATGCGCGCTCCTGTACGCACGATGCTACCCGCTACCACAAGTGCCACTACAGGGTCGATGCGCTGCCACCCGGTCAAGGCAACGGCACCTACCCCCAAAAGAACGCCTGCCGTCGTCCAGACATCGGTCAGCAGGTGCTGTGCGTTGGCCTGAAGGGAAATCGACCCGTAGCGCCTCCCCGCCTTCAGCAGGACCGCTGCCACACCGAGGTTCACCAAAGTGGCCGCTATCGATACCGCAGCACCAGCGCCCACCGCCTCCAGCGCCTTCGGCGCCAAAAGCCTCTCGATTGCGGCCACCCCTATGCTGACCGCAGCGACCAGAATCAAGGTACCTTCGACGCCGCTGGAGAAATACTCCGCCTTGCCATGACCGAAGGCATGCCCCTCATCAGCCGGTCGGGCGGCGATAGTGAGCATCGCCAGCGACATCAGCGCGCCGGCCAGGTTCACCAACGATTCCAGCGCATCAGAGAGGAGCCCGACCGAGCCTGTCAGCAGGTAGGCGACTGCCTTCAGCGCAATGGTGAGAACGGCCGCGGCGATCGACAGCCAGGCGTAGCGTGTAAGACCTGCAGCAGGTTTTGTATCCGCGGTTAGTGACGTCAAGGGAGTGCCTGTTTTCATGTGGGGGGAATGGGAGTCGCAATTCTCTGCATCATCACTATCACAAGAGATTCTTAAGGGGGACCAGGTGGTCCCCCTTTGAGGCGTGCAGAGAAACGGGAGAATCGCACCTGGCCGTGGCGCTGTCTCCCTTTGTTCCGTGTGAGGTTCCTTGCGGCAGAGGATGCTGTGTGGGAGAGTCAGGCCGTGCTAACTGAGCACGGATAGCGGGAAGGAGGCACAGTTTCTTTCCGGCGCGCTGCAGGCGCACCGGTTCACGAGATTTTTACCTCTTGCGATAGGTTTGGCAATCGGGGTGTCCATCATGCAGCCCAACCACGATATTCTGTGCCGAGCACTCCAGCGACTCATTGAATTGACAGGCGGAAACCTTGCAGGCCCCGACGGCGCCCTGTACGTCCGGTACTCCCGCCTTCTGCCCTATCGCTACATAGGTGTCGCAGGATGGGCATGGGTCCTGCGGACCGCCAACCGTAATCGCCATGGTGTGGCATTCCTTGTTCTTATTGTAAGAGCACTGCTCCACGTCGCACCGTTGGATCTGAACCATAGATTTTGGCATAGTTACGCTCCTTTTGCCCCCTTCGCGCATAAGAGAATATTAATGTCTTCCCGCGCTTCAGTCAAGATTCTTCTCCTGACACCACCTGATCCCTCCCCCCCCGAATGCTGCCGCCGGGACTTCCGCGAGGCAGTGCCGAAAGATCCCCTTGCACCTTGCCACCCAATTAATTAGACTGCCCGAAGCCGTTATCGCACATTCCCGACACCTGATCGAAAATAGCCACCAGAAACGGAGCAGTCGCATGCCAAAGGAGCTGACCCACTGGATTCTCGCCGAGCAGGCTCTCCAGCGCCTCGGGGAGGGCCCGGTCAAAAGGACCGTGCAGGAAGATCGCCACATCTACTACGCAGGCGCGGTTCTCCCCGACACGCTGCTGCACATCTTCCGCGGACCATATGATCCCGCGGCACGCACCCTCGCCAACCGCTTTCACGATGCCCACGGCAACAGCTATCTGCCGATCATCAGGGCGGAGGCGGCATTCCCGCACGGCATCCCGCCGAAGCTGATGGCCTGCATCCTCGGGGTGTTGAGCCACATGCAGGCGGACATGGTGCTGCACCCCTTCGTGTACGCTCATTCCGGAAAGGGGGACATAGGGAAGCACTACCGGCTGGAAACCGCCATCGACGTGCGCTTCCTGCGCCGTGGCTTGAAGCCCCCCGCGCACCGACTGACCCAGCTCGTCAACAAGGACCGCGAGGTCCTCCTGGAGGCGACGGCGCTTCTTTTCGATCCGGAGCGCACGCTGCCGCGCCAGGCGCTCGAGCACGCCCTTGCCCTGCACTGCCGCTTTCAGGGGATGTACAGCCGACCGGCATGGAAGCTCGCGGCAAAGGCCCTCGCCCGCGTCGTGGGACCTCCGTTCAGGGAGCAGCAGCATCTCTTCTACCCGCTCACCCGGCGCGGCGGCGGCACCACAGGGGGGGACGGCGAGACGTGGCACTGCCCGGTCACCGGCGACCCGCACAGCGCCTCCATAGAGGAGCTTTCCGACCAGGTCGTCGAGCGCACCGCAGCTCTCTTCACCCGCATCGAGAGCACCGGGTCCCTTGCCGCTGCACTGCACGATCCCCCCGGAGGAAATCTCCTCACCGGGAGGCACGGTGTCGGGCAAAGCCACATGAGGTAGTGGAGGAAAGACCGAATCGAGCGGCAGGGCGCACAGCCGCGCACAATCTGTGCTGCAGAAAAAGCTCAAGAAAATACCCCAAAGGCCGAAGAGAGGGTAGCCTCCTCTCCTGAAGCAGCATCTTTGTGGTGCAAAGAGCGTCACACCCTGGAGCCGATCTCGCAATGACAGATGAGCATCTATATAACAGCAGGATAATCAATACCTACGTCAAGTTCGTTAAGAGAAAATATCCGCACGTCGATGTCAAGGAGGCCCTGTCCAGCGCGGACATCAAGCCGTACGAGGTGAGCGACCAGGGGCACTGGTTCACCCAGGAACAGGTAAACGCCTTCCACAAGAGCCTCACAAAGCTGACGGACAACCCGGACATTGCACGGGACGCCGGACGCTTCTCCGCCTCCGGAGAGGGGCTGGGCTTCATGAAGAACTACATCATGGGGCTCATCGGTCCCGCGCACACCTTCAAGGCTTTAAAGAAAGCCGTCGAGAACTTCACCAAATCCTCCGTCTACGAATCGAAGAGGCTCGGCCGCAGCAAGGTCGAGATCACGGTAACCCCGCGACCCGGTACCCACGAAAGCCCCTTTCAGTGCAAGAACCGCATGGGGTTCTTCGAGGCGATCCTCGCTGTGTACAACTACGACTTCCCCGTCATTGAGCATCCCGAGTGCCTCTTCGAGGGGGGCGCGACCTGCCGGTACATCGTCACCTGGAAGATGAGCCTGCACATGAAGCTCAGGTGGCTGAGAAACGCCTTTTTCGTCGGCTGCGTCGCCCTCACTGCCCTCCTTGCCTGGTTCTGCCCCTTCGGCATCCTCCTCCACGCCGTCCCCTGGATGGCTGCTCTCCTCCTCCCCCTCTCCTTCGCAGCGGACTCCATGGAAAAGAAGGAGCTCCGTGCGGCCCTTACCAACCTGAAGGGTTCCACCGACGAGCTCCTCGCGCACACAGGGAGAAACTACAACAACGCCCTCATGGTGAACGAGGTCGGGCAGGCGATCAGCAAGCAGGCGGGGATCGAAGAGGTGCTGGATAACATCGTGGGAACGCTGGAGAACCGCCTCGGCTTCGACAGGTGCGTTATTCTCCTCGCCGACGCGGAGAAGACGCAACTAACTTTCTGCACCGGCTTCGGACACACGGAGCAGGAACTCGCCTTTCTGAAGGGGACCTCCTTCAGCCTCAACAACCCGGAATCCCGCGGCATCTTCGTCACCTGCTACCACGAGCAGGAGACCTACCTCGTCAACGACTTCTCCGAGGTCGCCCATACCCTCACCGCCCACAGCGTCGCCTGGGCAAAGAAGATGGGGGTGCAGGCCTTCATCTGCTGCCCCATCGTCTGCGAGAATGAATCGCTCGGCGTGCTGGCGGTGGACAACCAGCACACCAAGACCGACCTTACCCAAAGCGACAAGAGCCTCCTCGTGGGGATCGCGCAGGTCATCGGGATAAGCATCCGCAACGCCATGTACATAAGCCAGGAGCGGCGGCTCTCCGAGCAGATCCGCCAATCGCAGAAGATGGAGGCGATCGGACAGCTCGCAGGGGGGGTCGCCCACGACTTCAACAACATGCTGACGGCGATGATAGGGTTTGCGACGCTCGCGCAGATGCAGACGGACGAGACCCACCCTTCGGTCCCATACCTGAAGCAGATCCTCCTCGCCGCCGAGCGAGCCACCCACCTCACCAAGGGGCTCCTCTCCTTCAGCCGGAAGCAGATCTCCCACCCGCAGCCGGTGGAGGTCGGGCAGCTCGTGCGCTCCATGGAGAAGCTCCTCAGGCGCCTGATCTCCGAGGAGATAGAGCTGAGACTCTCCCTCACCGACGAGAGGCTGATGGTCGTTGCCGACAGCGGGCAGATCGACCAGGTGATCCTGAACCTGGCGACGAACGCCCGCGACGCCATGACCGGCGGTGGAGTCCTCCTCATCGCCACGAGCCACACTTACATCGACGCGGAGTTCGTGGAGGCCCGCGGCTTCGGCGCCGTCGGGTCGTACGCGCTCCTCACCGTCAGCGACACCGGAACCGGGATGGATGCCGAGACAAAGGCTCACGTCTTCGAGCCTTTCTTCACCACGAAGGAAGTGGGAAAAGGGACCGGGCTCGGGCTCGCCATCGTGTACGGAAACGTGAAGCAGCACAACGGCTACATCGACATCGAAAGCGCCCCGGGTAAAGGGACGACCTTCAACATCTACCTCCCGCTGGAGCAGAGGGAAGCGGCGCCGCTGCGTGTCCTGGAAGGGAAGAAGCTGGAGCTGAAGGGGACAGAGACGGTGCTGGTGGTGGAGGATTCGCCGGAGGTGCGCACCCTGACGAAGGAGGTGCTGGAGAAATCAGGGTATCGCGTTATCGAGGCGGCAGACGGCGCAGATGCTGTGGCGAAGTTCAAGCAGCACGCCGATGAAGTGAAGCTGATCATCATGGACGTGGTGATGCCGAAGATGAACGGGAAAGAGGCGTTTGAGGCGCTGTCGAAGGTGCGCCCCGACCTGAAGGTCCTCTTTACCAGCGGCTACACACCGGACGACGTGAACAGGAAGGGGATCAAGTTCGGCACCGACAACTTCCTGTGCAAGCCTTCGACTCCGCAGGTACTCCTTGAGAAGGTGCGGGAAGTTCTGGTGGCGTAGACTCAGCGCCCCTCCAGGACCACGAGAAGCGAGTAGTTCCCCTCCCGACGCCACGAATCGCTTACACCGTTGAATTCCCCCCTGACTCCCAGGGTAGGCGCGGAGAGGGCACCGAGGAGCCGCTTCAGCGGGTAGGCAAGCCTCACGTTTCCTCCCACCGAGGTGGTTCCTGAAGCCGACTCCGGAAGGACCTTGCGAACCCCTCCTCTGAGCTGGTAATCGAGCTGTCTTCCGAGAGCAAAGCCGCGTATGTCGAGACCAGCCCAGTACTCGTCGCTGCGCTGCCTCTCCAGGAGATAGAAGGAGCGCTTCAGGGAGAAGTCGGGCGCGACCGTTACGTCTCCGGCATTGAACTTGGGCGCCAGGGCGACGGTCGCGGCAGCAAGGTCCCGTTCCTCGCTCGCCAGGTTCCTCCTCTGCAGGTAGCTCGCCCTCACCCCCAGATCCCACTCCCCCGCGAGGTAGGTCATCTTTCCGGCAATGGTATCCACCCCGGAGCCGTTTCGTCCCCCCCCCTCCACCACGCTCTGCACCACCCTCTTTGCATACTGGAAACCGAGCGGCAGCGTCTCGATCTTCTTGAAGTTGTACTCGAGGATTCCTTCGTAGCGGTACACGACCGGAGACTCGGCATTCTTTTTCACGTTGTCGTTGTAGCGGGAGAGCCTCAACTCAAGCGCGTGCACCCCGAACTCCTTCCCGAGCCCCAGCGCGTACCCTTCCCAGTCCCTCCGGGGCTCCGTGCCGCTGATGATGTTGTAGCGCGGGCCGGTCCGTTCGTAGAGCGCGCTGTAGCGATACCCCTGCGCGCTCCCGCCGAGCTTGGCTCGACAGGAAGTATCGGCCACCGCAGGCGCGGCGTCGCTGGTGTCTTCATCGAAGAGGGCGTAGTCCGCTTCCCCCTCAAAGGCCAGGCGCCCCTGGTACGGGTCGATGCGGGCGATCACACCGACCACGTCGCCGCGGCGCCGCGCGTCGCTGCGCCAGTTGCCCGGCTCCAGCATCTCGCTTGCCCTCACGTACACCGCCCTTATCTGCGCCTTGTCGAGCAGGGTGAAGCGGGCGGCCGTGCCGATGAGGACGCTCCTGTCGTCTCCGGGGTGGTCGCCGGTAAAGGCGAAGTTATCGAACTCGACGACGCCGGAAGGGAGCGATCTGGCAAGGGAGAAGCGCGCACCCCTGCGGGAGAGATCGCTGATGGTGCCGGGGCTCTCGTCGAGGGAGAGGTCCCCCATCTCCGCCTTGAAGGTGGTGTCCTTCTGACGGTACTGCGCTCTCTGGAAGAGGGAGATGCGGTCCCCTGAGGAGAAGGGGTCGTTTGGGTGGAGGGCGAAGTCCTGCTTTACGGTCTGCCACCGCCCCAGCGAAAGTGGAGACGGGAGGGCGAAGAACGGCTTCCCCTGCGCCTCGGCAGGGGACGCAGTCGCGGAGTCCTCGGCATAGAGGGTAGCGGCCGCCTTTGAGGAGGGGGCGCCCCCCTCCTCGCGGGTGAGGGCGGAGGCGTCTCCGCAGCAAAGAAGCGCCGCCAGTACCGAAGCGGCTATGTGTGAGAGCGCCTTTGCGATGAGCCCTTCTCCGAAAGATATGCGGGAATTTTACCGCCCCGCGAGAGGGGGGAGGGTCGGAAGGTGCTACTTTAGCTGAAGTTTTTGTGGATGGATAGCAGATTCATCACCGGAAGGAGAACCGGAAGGGGGAAACGGTTCCGCTTTTCGGGATGGTCACTCCTTCGCAAGGTCACCGTGGGATACGCAAGCTCAGAGCTAACAACGCAAATCCCCCCTGTCCCCCCTTCGCAAAGGGGGGAACGTTAGGCCTTCTGCCAGTGCTTCGTGGTAATGGACCCACGCTCCCTCGGAATTCCCGGATGAACCTTCGCAAAGGGGGGGACGTTGGGCCTTCTGCAGTGCTACGTGGCAATGTACCCACCCTCCCCCGGATCTCCCGGAGGACCGTTCTAAGTAGGCCGGGATAAGCCGCAGGCGTTCCCGGCGGTCCACTGCCTGCCGTCTGATCGGCGTTCGATAGTAGAGATGTACCATTACGAGACACCCTTCCTGTCACTCCGTTTCAGCCCAACTGGCTTAACAGCCAGCACCTTCTGAAGCAATGCCCATCTGGTACACTAGTTGCTGGACCTGCTGCAAGTGCAAACATGATATGTGACATTCTCCCAGATTAACTGCAGAGAAAGGAACACCATGGACGTCTCAGCTACAGAAGACAACCGCATCAAGCTTCTCTATGTGGAGGACGACAAGGGCACCCAGAAGATGGTTGTCTCCATGCTTCGCGCCAAGTTCCCTCAGATGGATCTTGAGATAGCACAAAACGGCGAGGAGGGGGTGGAAGCCTTCCTCTCGCACCATCCCGACATCATCCTCACCGACATCATGATGCCGGTAAAGGACGGGATCCAGATGGCCCGGGAAATCAAGGCCATGGACAAGGGAACCCAGATCATCGTTCTCACCGCTGCCGCAGACAGGGACTTCATACTCGACGCCATCGAAAGCGGCATCAACCACTACGTGATGAAACCGATCGTGATGGGAAAGCTTGTGGCGTCGGTGCGGCGCTGCAGCGAAGAGGTCCTGCTGAGGCGCCAGGTGCGGCTGCAGGAAGAGTCGATCCGCCGCATGGCCTACTACGACCCCCTCACCGGGCTGCCGAACCGTCTCCTTTTCAACGAATTGCTGCACCAGGCGCTGGCCCAGGCACAACGCCAGGGGTGGCATCTGGCGGTCCTGTACCTCGATCTGGACCGCTTCAAGACTGTCAACGACACACTCGGGCACGCAGTGGGGGATGAGTTGCTGCAAGCCGCTGCACAGCGCCTGAAGGAATGCTGCCGCCGCGATCAGGACGTGGTGGCCAGACGCGGCGGGGACGAATTCGTGATACTCCTCTCCGACTTCGACAGCACCGGCGAAGCGGTGCGGGTGGCGCAAAAGATTCTGGACGCCTTCGCAAGACCGATGGCGCTTGCGGAGCACGAGGTGTTCATAAGCCCGAGCATCGGGATCAGCCTCTTTCCCGACGACGGTACGACAGAGGACGAGCTGATAAAGCACGCCGACGTGGCGATGTACAGCGCCAAGGAGGAAGGTCGCAACCGCTACCACCTCTTCAACCAGTCGATGAACGAGCAGTCGCGGCGCCGCCTGTCACTGGAGACGGGGGTGCGCGCCGCGTTGCAAAAGGAGGAGTTTTTCCTCCAGTACCAGCCGAACGTCGACGTAAAGAGCGGGCGGGTGGTGAGCATCGAGGCGCTCCTGCGCTGGCAGCACCCGGAACTCGGGCTCGTCCCCCCGCGCGAGTTCATCCCCCTTGCCGAGGAGAGCGGGATGATTGCGGCGGTGACGGAGTGGGTCGTACGCAAAGCCTGCACTCAAAACAAGAAGTGGCAGGATGGAGGATTTCCCCCCATGCGCGTCGCGGTGAACATCTCGCCGCGGCAGTTTCAGAGCATGCACTTTGCGCAGATGGTCCAGGAGATCCTGTCGGAGACGGGGCTCGATCCTCACTGGCTGGAACTCGAGGTAACGGAAGGTGTGATGCTGCAGGATGTGGAGACGACGGACGCCACCATGCGCCGCCTGAACGACATCGGGGTGCAAATCACCATCGACAACTTCGGCACCGGATTTACTTCCTTTTCTTATATAAGGAAGCTGCCGATAAGGACGGTAAAGATCGACCGCTCACTGGTGAGCGACGTCACTGTCGACACGGATGACGCCGCGGTTGCCACAGCGGTCATAACGATGGCGCACACTCTCGGCCTCAACGTCGTCGCGCAAGGGGTGGAAGCGCAGGACCAACTGGCCTTTCTCTCTTCACACGACTGCCCGGGGATGCAGGGATATCTCTTCACCGAGCCGCTCATGCCGGAGGAGGTGTCCCGCCTTCTGGCGAGCGATTCGTGGAAGGAGCGAATTTCCGGGCGGAAAGATCAGTAGGGTCGCGCTTCTCAACTTGCACTACCCCCGTTCATTGGTGCATAATATCAGCCGCGCTAACGTGGCGATGTAGCGACGATAATCGGGGCAGGAGGCCCTCCTCCCGGTTTTGATTTCACACCCGAAGGTACACCATGAAGATACTTCTTGCAGAAGACAACGTCGGCATCCGCACCATCATCCTCAACATGCTGATCACCTGGGGGTACGACGTCGTGGTCGCCGCGGACGGCACCGACGCCTGGCAGAAGCTGCAGGCGCCGGACGCGCCGCGCCTCATCATCCTGGACTGGATGATGCCGGGACTGAACGGTCTGGAGATTTGCCGTCGGCTGCGGGAGATGAATACCCCCACCCCCCCCTATATCCTCTTTTTCACCTGCCGCGACAACACCAAAGATATCGTGACCGCGCTGGAGGCAGGCGCCAACGACTACATCACCAAGCCGTACCAGACCGAAGAGCTGCGGGCGCGGCTCCAGGTGGGGTTGAGAGTGCTCGAGCTGCAGGAGACGCTGAACCAGAGGGTGGAGGAGCTGCGACTGGAAAGGAACCGGGCGAAGCTTTGCCTCGATGTGGCAGGAGTGCTCCTTATCGCGCTCAACAAGGAAGGTGAGATCATCCAGGTCAACCGTAAGGGGTGCGAGATCCTCGAGTACACGGAGCAGGAGCTACTGGGGAAAAACTGGTTCACCACCGTTCTTGAGCCCGAGTGCCGGAAGGAAGCCCGCCAGCTCTTTTCGCAGGCCCTCCTCTGCCAGTTTGGACGAGAGCAGTTCGTGCAGAAGGTGCTCACCAGAAACGGCGAGGAGCGGGTGCTGGAGATGCGCAGCGGGCTCATCCACGACAGCTACGGCCATGTGGAGGGACTGCTCTACTCCGGCGGCGACATCACCCAGCGGCAGCATACGGAGTTGGCGCTGCGGGAGAGCGAGAAAGCGTACCGTGAGATTTTCGACCAGTTCGTCACCAACACCGGCGCAATTTCGGCGTACAAGACGCATTCGCGCGGGTAGTCCCACCTCATCCACACAAATCCCATCCCCCCCTTCTTCCCAAGCTCTTGCTTGGAAGACAATTGCCCGGGAGGCTCAGCCTCCCCTGCTCTGCGACTCTGCACATCCGCTCTCGCGGAGGCAAAGCTGGAGCTTTGCTGGCAAGTGCGTTCCCAAGGTGGAGCTTGCGAACGAGTAGTCAAGTAGTCTGCGTCGGTCAAAAATGATCCCCTGCCGACCGCGCCCTGCGCTTCGGCTTTTTCTGCGAAAGCTCCTCATCCCACGCGCTCACTTCCCAGTTGTCCTTCCTCTCCCCGTCCATCATCCACGGCGGAACCTGAAGGTGCAGGTACTCCCCCAGGCTCTGCACGTACGGTTCATACATGAGCCGCAGCCGCGCCAGTTCAGGCTCCACTCTTTCCGCCTCCGCCATCTTCACCCCTGCCTCCGCGAGATATCGAAGGAGTTCCTCCAGGCGCTTCGTCGGCAGACGGTCGGCGCCCGACCTCTGCGGCGCCCGCTTGAAGACCAGGGAGAGGTCCACAACTGCATGGCGCGCCATGGCAAAGGTCAGTCGCGCCTGGCGCGAACACCCCGGTGCCTGACCGGCGACGGAGAGCGCGCAGGTGTCGAGGACGGCGCAGAGAGCGGCGAGCCACGACTGGTTTTCGTGCTGCGATCGAAAATAGGCGAGCACGGGGTAGGAAAGATGGCTCTCCAGGAGCTCTGAAGACCAGAGCTCCCACTCGTGAAGGAGCTGGCGCAAGGAGTCGAGCGAAGAGGGCTCGCTGTGCCGGCGCAGCATCTCCGCCGCGGTCGGAGGGGAGCCCGCCCGGCTGTCCAAAAGGGAGATGTTGACCTCGCGCCGCGCGAACGACTGGTTGAGTAGAGGGAGATAGCTTATGACCAGAGCGAGGAAGCCGAACCCCATCCCCCCCTCGAGAGCGGTCAGAAAACGTGATACCGTAACGACCGGAGTAACGTCCCCCAGACCGAGGGTGAAAAAGGTCGTGCCGCTGAAGTAGAGATCTGTGAAAAAGCCGTAGGAGCCATCCGGAGTCTTCAGGGGGGTTCCGAGCCCCCAATGCATGAGGGCAAAGCCGGTGATCAGGCCGCCTGCCCAGAGGATGAGGAGCAAAAGGAGGGAGATCGGGCCGAAGAAGCTCAGAAATGTCTCCCTGAGCCCTGTGGGGATAAGGGTGGTGACGGCAGAGGACCAGGCATCCCACGTCGTCCGGTAGAAAAGACGGGTGAGGCGAAAGCGGCGGGTGACACGGCGCGGCAGGACGATCGACTCGAATCCCTCCCACAAAACGAGCACGATGAGGAAGACCCCGGCAACGACCGCTTCAACCGTCACGAACCCTCCCTCGCAGCATCAGGCGCTACACATACCTTTCCCAAATCAGACGCTCTGGGCGGATGGTTCCTTGAGCGTCCCCCCTCCCTTGACGGGAGGGGGATAGGGGGTGGGTGAAGCCGCTAGCTGCTGCAACAGTGGCACGTTCCCCCCCACCCTGTCCCTCCCCCGCAAGGTGGGAGGGAACGTGGCTGCCGCGCCGGCATGAAGCCGCGATCTAGTTGCTCATCCCCCCATGGCACCGCCTGCAGTCATTCATGGGAAAAGCCACCTGCATGTGGCAGGCTCCGCAGAAGTTGCCGAAGACATTGCGATCCATGGTGAAGGACGCAGTGGTCTTCTTCTTGATGTTGAAAATATCGGGATGGCAGCTGGAGCAGTCGAGCTCGGCGAAGTGACTCTCGTGGGAAAAGAGGACATCGCTTCTGGGGGCGGAGGTACCGAGCTTTATCGGCGCGCGAAGCTTGTCCGGAATAGGAATCTGTTCATAGGCGGGATTAAGGGTGTTCACCGGCTTCACCATCCCGTCTTTCAGCGCGGCGGACCAGTCGATGCCGTTGCCGAATGGCGCCAACGGGAGGTTTTGGGAGAATGCGGCAAACGATTTTTCCAGTGACGCCGTACTCTTCATGTGGCACTTGTCGCATTGACGCTGCGGGGCGTCTTTCACGGTGAAGGCGGTCGCGCCGTCGTGGCAATATCCGCAGTACTTCCCGGCGAGGTACTCCTCCCTGGTGATCCCGGTGTCCCCCGAGCGCATGCTGAAACCGAGTTCCTGGTGGCAGACGCGACAGGTAAAGCGGGCGCGGTGGCTCCAGTGTGAAAAGACCACCGGCTGCATCCCCGACCTGAGCGACGCACTCCGCATAATCACGTTGCCGTACTTCCAGAAGGGCCCGTTCGGTGGCATCGACTGCAGCACCTTGCCGAGCTCGAAGTGATCGAGGCCGAAGCTGTGGGACGAGAGTGCCAGCACCAGGATGAGGGAGCCGAGAAGAAGCCCTCCCCCCGAGTGCCGTAGCGGCGAAACCTCACTGCTCCCCCTGCGCCTTCGTCTTGTACTCCAGTACATAGGCATATAGGTTCCTGCACATCTGCAGCCTCTTTAGATACACCTTTCGCACCGTTTCATCCTGCTGCTCGATCGCCTTTTGCACGCGGTCGCACTTGTCCAGGAGCGCCTTGATCTGCGGAACCGAAAGGCCCATGGCATTGGTGGTACTGGCGCAGGCAGTGTCGAACTCGAGCCGCCAGTCCTCCTCGCCATACGAGGGAGAGACCAAGAGGAGCAGAGCAGCGATCATGGCGACAAGGAAACGGACCCGACGCAGTGAACTCTTCATACGTCAGCTCCGCACCGGCTTGGCATGGCAGCGCTTGCAGTCGCTCTGAGGGAAGGCGACCTTGTCGTGACAGACGCCGCAATACTTGCCGTCAAAGATCTCTATCATCGAATACTTCGTCGTCCCGGTCTTGATGCCGACGAAGATGTCGGGATGGCACAGCTCGCACCCGTTCCATGCGGTGTGCTTGCTGTGGGAGAAGATAATGTCCGGCATCCCCTCCACCTTTGACTTCAAGGCGAAGTCATTTTCCACCTTCATATCCGACCTCTTCACAGAAACGCCGTCCAGTCGGTCAACGAGCTTCAAAAGCCCCTTCTGCTCCGCTACTTCCCAGTTTATGCCGTTTCCCAGCGTCTCTCTCGGCATGCTGTCCCTGAAGGCGGCGAAAGCCTCCTCCCGCGCCGGATCCTTTTCCAGCACGTGGCACTTCACGCAGCGCTTGTACTCTTCACGGGTGTAGGTGGCAGAACACGCCTCAAAGATTTTGTTCTTGCCGAAGGTGCTGCGCCCGTTGTGGCAGGTGCCGCAGAAATATCCTTTCATATTGTCGGCAGCACGGATCTTCGTCGACCCCGCGGTCATGCCGAACCCGATGTCCACATGGCAGAGGCGACAACTGTAGTTCTTCCTGTGCACCCAGTGATCGAAGACGACAGGAGAAAGCCCTGCCTGCTGGGAATAGTTGGCGATGGTGACGGCTCCGAAGTCGGCGGGAAGAGGCTTCTTTTTCTTTGTTCCGGCAGCGTGGATGGCGGTCGAAGCGGCGAGCAGGATGATAGAGATTAGCAGCAATGCTTTTTTCATGGCCCCCTCCCTTTCACTCTCATTGCAGTGCAAGACAGCATGTATCGCAGTTGATCCATTAGCGCAGGATCATTACATTACTACAAAAATACATTGTGTCAATGTAGTAGCCGAGACTTTGACAGAAAGTGGTGGGGCAATGAGAGACGCGAATCCCCTCTGTGAGAGAAGGTATTGCGATTGAAGCATTTTGGAGAGCGATTGAAACCAGGAGGGTATCAGGGATTCTTTTGCACCTCGCTCCACCTGAAGCAGTCCAGGGTATGATCGTTCACCAGTCCCGCAGCCTGCATGAAGGCGTAACAGATGGTAGAGCCGACAAAGCGGAAACCGCGCCTTTTCAACTCGCGGCTCATGGCATCAGAGACGGAACTTGTGGCGGGGACTTCGGAGACCGAGCTCCAGCGGTTGACGACGGGAGCGCCGTCGACGAAGCCCCAGATGAAGCGGTCGAAGGAGCCGCACTCCTCCTGTATCTGCAGGAAGGCGCGGGCGTTGGAGATGGCAGAGGCGATCTTGAGGCGGTTTCGCACGATGCCCGGATCGGCCATCAGGCGAGCCGCGTCGGCCTCATCAAAGGCGGCGACCGTTGCAGGATCGAAGCCGCAAAAGGCGCGCCTGTAAGCCTCGCGCTTCCGGAGGATGGTGATCCACGAAAGCCCCGCCTGCGCCCCGTCGAGGATGAGGAACTCGAAGAGGCGCCCGTCGTCATGGAGCGGCACCCCCCATTCAGAGTCGTGGTAGGAGACATAGAGCGGGTCCGTCCCCGCCCAGGAGCAGCGGACGAGACCGGGGTCATATGAGGCGATCATAGGAGTCCTCGATGTTCCAGGTATGTTTGTAGGCCGGAATAAGCGAAGCGTTTCCGGCGGTCCACCTGCATGACGTTGCGGCAATGGAATTGCCGGGAACGCCTGCGGCTTATCCCGGCCTACAACTACACGCTGCTACTGCTTTCCTCCGAGAGCAGCCAATCTCTCCTGTGCCTGCTTCGCCAGCGGACTGTCCGGGTATTTCTCCACGATTTCCTGGTAGAGTTTCCGCGCATGCTCCCGATTGTTCTGCTTCTCTTCAAACTGCGCAGTATCAAAGAGTTCCTTGCTCTTGTCGCTGCTGCACCCTCCCAACAGAGCCAACACCATAAACAGAGACAGTAGCAGCCTCTTCATTGTCATTTACCTCCATAGAAGATACCCACCGAACGGGCACGTACACAGTACTTTCGGCGCCTGCGCATGTCAAGGGCCAGGAGCCCGTACCTGCGACCTCAACCCGCTACACCGTCGTGATATCAAGTGGTTATGGCAAGAGCTATTGAATAAGGAGATAGAGGATTTAGACTTATATTTAGGGCTAGTTAATTATTATTACAGCATTCTTCTCTGCCGTTTCAGGAGGTTTACCTGTCGAAAAGCGACAGACGGAGGCTTTCGGTATGAAATACGAAGATTTTTTGGAGCAGGCCCGCAGAGTAGAGTTTTTCCAGGACGAGAAAACGATCGAATCGGCGGTAAGGATGGTCCTCGGCATACTGGTAAGCCGCCTTGACGAGGACAATGCCCGCCTCCTGACGAGCACCCTGCCGCAGCCGCTCACCTACGAGGCATTGCGCAGGCCGCAGGCGCGCTACCGCGACATTTCCGCGGACGACTACATCGAAACAATCGCCGAGCAGTTCCACCTGCGCAAGGAGCATGCGCTGCGCGTCGTGACATCGATACTGTGGATCGTGAAAAACGAACTGCCGCGAGAAATATACATGACGGTCTCCAACACATTGCCTGCTGACTGGAAAGAGTTGCTGGAGACGGGACACTACAATCGGGCTGAAGAGGAGTTGGGGTAGGAGATTATCAGGTATTGCCGGAAACGCTTCGCTTATTCCGGCCTACATACACTTTCCACATCCTGCCGGGACAGCGGTGGTAGCTTCCCGGCTTTGTCTTTACTTCACCCTGCCGTCACCGTTTCTGCAGCGATCGCACAAACGCCACGAGATACCACCGATGCTCCTGCGGTACCACCTGCTCCAGCACAGGCTGGTGGCCGATTCCCGTGAGCATCCCCCGCAAGAGAGTCCCGTCATCATACGCTGCTATTTTCCCCCCTCGCAAGTCGGCAGGCTTCGGCACATAGCTCTCCCCGACTGGGCCGTCTCCCGCCCCCTCATCGCCGTGGCAAAAGACGCAGTAGTACTCGTAGTAGACCTTGCCGCGGCCGAGAGTGTCGGCACTCTCCGACAGGGGATTCTTGAACCGGCCCGCCTCCGCCGCGGACGGCAGGGGCGAGGGTGCCTGCACCGGCACCGTTCCCTTCGGCGGCAGCGGCGCCACCGTCTGGTATGCCCTTATATGCGGCTGCACTTTCATGCGCGGACCGGTGTAGAAGACGTAGGCATAGAGAGCGGCAAGAGCCAGGGCGGGGAGACCGATAAAGATGGCGAGGAGGGCATACTTCTTCATTTAATCTCCCGCTCGCGCAACGGCACGTTGCGCGGCTTCTTCGGCAGCGGCCCCTTCGCCTCCGGCAACCGCGGCAGCTGGCGCTCCGGCGCCCTGCTCGTCCACGGCTCTTCGGTGGAATAGATCGACTCCGCCGGAGCGTCGGGCAACTGCCCCACGTCCCACCGGCGCGGGCCGTCAGGAACGATCCAGTACACGAAGAGCCCGAAGAGAATCAGAGATCCGCTCAGGGCCGACACGATGATCCACTCCCACGGTGATGGCAGCTCTCGCTTTTCGTCGTACTTCGGAATCATGGTCGCCTCACCAGTTCGGCAGCGTCGTTGCCGCCATGTAGAGGTGGGTTACGGTGTACAGGGCGCTGCCGAGGATGATGAGGATGAGCGCCCACGGCATGAAAGTGGTGACCCAGCTGAAAAAGGTGATCGGCCCCCGTACCTTCACCTTGCTCTCCTCTTCTCTCTCGCTCTCGCGCGGCCCCCACATGCCGCGGTAGGTGAGGCAGGTGAGAATCACCAGCACCGCGCCCCACAGGAGGGCCACCACGATCCACTGGTTCTGTTGCACGTACAGGCTGAAGAGCATCATGGCGACCGGTCCTTCGACCCTCTTTCTCATCTGGGGCCGACTGCTGCAGGAACATCCCCTCCCCCCTTGCGGGGGAGGGACAGGGTGGGGGGGAAGGTGCCACCAGCTCAGCAGATGGCAGCTTCACCCACCCCCTGTCCCCCTCCCGTCAAGGGAGGGGGGATCTCAAGCAGAACTACCCTGGTATTACCGCAATCTCGCAGAACGGGAGGTCACCCTCGCCGTCGTCCAACACCACCGTCACTGTCACCATCATCGTCATCGTCTTCATCATCCGGGATGCCGCTCCAGAGCGGCAGGTGCCGGGCGCGGTCCTGGTTCTCGAACTGGCGGTTGCGCACCCCCCAGAGGAAGACGAGAGAAATCCCCACGACCATGAGGACCGTGAACCCGATCCAGATAATGATAAAGGTGCCGTTGTCGGCGGGGCTGTGGCTCATTTCACCCTCCCCCCCTGCGGTGGCGGCTGGTACGGGTTGCGCCACTCCTCTTCATAGGAGGCGTCGATGCCGCGCGGCTCGGTGTTGGCATCGGTGTACCCGACGAAGAAGACGGCGAGGTAGTTGGAGACGTCCCAGATCTTTTCCGACTCCAGATGCTTCTTGAAGTACGGCATGGCGGTGCCGGTGATCCCGTTCATCACCTGGTAGTAGAATATCCCCCCGATGTAGCGTCCCTCAACCAGATGCCGGCGCAAAAGAGTGAAGTTGAGGGGCTTCGGGTGGAGGTACTTCGCCGCCAGCCCCATGCCGTCGCCGATCGGGCCGTGGCAGTTCACGCAGAAGTCCTGGTAGATGCGCTTGCCGCGCTGCAGGGCAGCCTCCGTGGCAGGGTACGGGTTCGGCATGCGGCGCCACACCTCCGGCACCTGGCCGTGCAGCCACTCCACGTTCCCATCCGCTCCGGAGGCAAACGCTGCCAGCGAGGCTCCTTTCCAGCGGTTCTGCCTTTTCATACGCACGTCCGCCTGCTTTCCCCCCTGCGCCTGCACGTATGCCGTCAGGAGGCGGATGTTCCCCTCACCGAGGAAGGTCCAGGAGGGCATGAGGGAGACGGGGCTGGTGTAACGGGGATTGACGAAGTGCGCCCTGTGCCAGTCGTCCGGATGCTCCCCCCCTTCCTGCGACAGGTCCGGCCCGGTGCGCTCGCTCCCCAGAATAGCCGGCTCCACGCCGACATAGTCACCTTCGGCCGCTATCCGTTCCGCCCCGATATCCCAGTCGTTGATGCGGATGTACAACGAGTGGCAATAGCTGCAGCCATTCTGCACGTAGAGTCTGTGCCCCCTCTCCTCGTCCGCGCTCAGCGGTCGCCAGATCTCCGAGGGGGTCTCCTTCATGGTAAGCGCCGGGAGGCCGACGATGATGAAGGAGGAGGCCCAAAAGACCATGAGGGCGCCGACTATGAGGATGGCGGGGGGCATCTTCATACCGCTTCCTCCGCCCTGCGCAGCTCGGCGACCTCCATGCGGCGCCCCTGCCAGAGGGTCAGTACGATATTGGCGAGCCCGACCGTGGCGCCGGTGAGGATGAAGACCCCGAGGGCGGCGCGAGACACCATGTAGGGGCGCAGCTGCGGCAGGACCCGGTACACCGTCTCCCCGTTGTTCCAGGCGTTCCCCTGGTTCAGCCCCGCCATGGTGAGGACGAGGAAGAAGCCGACAAGCCCGAAGGTGATGAGGCCGAACTGGAGGCTCACCAGCCGGCTCGACCAGAGCTCGCGCCCCGTGATGAGCGGCACGATGTGCCACATGGCACCGAGCGCGATGTAGCCGCCGAAGCCTAACATGGCGATGTGGGCGTGCCCCACCGTCCAGTTGTTGAAGTGGGTGACCCGCTGCAGATACGGCAGGGACTGCAGCGGCCCCTGGATGCAGGTGATCAGGTACCAGACAATCCCTCCCATGACGAGGCGCCCCGCGGGGTCGTGCCAGATCGCGCTCCCCTCTCCCCTCGAGGTGAGCCACAGGTTCATCACCACGATGCTCACCGGGATGACCATGGCGACCGAATCGACGATCGAGACCGCTTTCAGCCAGTTCGGGATCGGCGACTGCAGGATGTGGTGCCCGCCAATGTGGGTGTAGAGCGCCACGAGGATCCAGAAGCCGAGGAGCGACAGCGTGTGGGAGTTCAATGGGGTCTTCGAAATACGCGGGATCACGAAGTACGCCGCGCCGGTCGCAAGGGGGGTGATCAGGAGCCCGGGGAGGTTGTGCCCCCAGAACCAGAGGAAGATGGAGTCGATGAGTCCCGGCATCGCCCCGGTCGCCGGATGCCACATGACGTTGCCGATCGGATAGTTCCCCGCCGTCCAGAGAAAGGTGGCCATGAAGTACCAGATGGAGACGTAGAGCTGCTCCTCGGTGCGGGAGGCGATCGTCATCACCATGTTGACGATGAGGAGCGCGACAGCCAGCACCAGCGCCACATCGGCGAGCCACACGTACTCGTTGTACTCGCGCCCCTGCGTGTAGCCGAAGGAGAAGCAGAGGGGCCCGCTCAGGATGACCAGGTTCCACAGGAAGAAGCTCCACCAGGCAAGGGGCTCCGACCAGAGCTTCGTCCGCAGCAGTGCGGGAGTGTAGTAGAGGCCGCACCCGATCAGCATGGTGCCGACAAAGCCGTACAGCATGGTGTTCACGTGGATCGGGCGCTCCCTGCCAAAGACGAGCCACTGGAGGCTCGGGAAAAACTCCGGCGCCACCAGGTGGATCGCCGAGAGCATGCCGTACAACGCACCCACCACGAACCAGGCGGCGCCAGCCACCATGAAGGCGAGAGCTGCGGATTGAGGTTTTTGCAAGGCTCGTAGCATGGCTGGTATCCGTTCTCGGTCCGGCATGAATTATCTATGACAGGCGAAACAATCGTGGGACGCGTTGTTGTCCCGGTGGCACTCGATGCAAAATCCCATCTTGAAGTTCCTCGCCTTCATGACCCGATCCATCATCGTCACGTTGCCGTGGCAATGACCGCAGTCGATGCCGTAATGGATGTGCATCGAGTGGTTGAAATAGACGAACTCCGGCAGCCAGTTCACCCGCTCCCATATCACCGGCTTCCCCTGCTCAAAGCGCCGCCGCAAGAGACGGATGTACGGGTAGTTGGTGATGATCCGCTCGTGGCAGAGAAGGCACGTCTGCAGGGGCGGAATGCCGGCGCGCGCGGTGGAGGCGACCTGGCTGTGGCACATGACGCAACTTAGCCTCTTCACATGCACATGCACCTTGTGGCTGAAGGGGATCGGCTGCTTCGGCCCCAGGCCGTACGGGTAGAGCCGGTCGAAGAGGAGAAAGGTGCTTATCACCACGAACACCACCACGAGCGCCGAGGCCACCCCGGGGAGGTACTTGAACCTCGTCCCCATTTCGTCCTTTCCGCTAGTCATGGCGCTCTCTTTCCCCTCCCTTGTCGAGAACGGGCAGGAGCCGCCCCCCCAGCTCCATCCCGAGTCCGAGAAGCCCGAGGAGGGCGACGAAGATGGCGGCTTCCGCAAGTCCCGGGGACGGTACCGGCTCGAAGGTCGGTGCGATGAGCCACCACCGCTCCACGCACATGCCGCAGAGGATCACGAGGGATACCCCTCCAAGGTACCAGCGGCTCCGCTTCCCCCTCTCGGTAAGGAGAAAGACGAGGGGCCCCAGGTAGACCGAACAGATGAGGGCAAGGCTCACCGTCTTCCACGGCTGGACGTTCATGCGCGGCGCCACGAAACGGACCTCGTGGGGGAGCACCTCGTACCAGATGGGGAGAAGGTGGGCGTACATGAGGTAGGTGGCGATCATGCTGAAGGCGACGATAAGACGCCCGAGGTCGTGGAGCTGCTCCGGCTTCGCCTCCACCCGCCACGCGGCGAGAAAGGCCCAGGCGACGATGGCGATGTAGAGCCCGGTCATGAAGAAGTAGGCGCCGGCGAGAGTACTGTACCAGTGCGGGTCGAGCGCCATGATCAGGTCAAAGCCCAGCAGCGAGAAGACCCCGGCGTACAGCGCTATCAGTACGGCACCGGTCACGCTGCCGCGCCCGCGACGCAGCAGGAAGTGATAGCGGGCGGCGACGAGCCAGAAGAGGAGGAGCGCCGCCAGATCGCGCCCGAAGAGGAAGGAATTCTCCAGCCACACCCCCTGGTGATGGGTCACCATGTACCAGGGCGCCCAGGAAGCGCTGCCACCCCAGAGAAGCACGAGAAGCGCAAGGGATGGAAGGGAGAAACCGAGTGCTGCGAAGGCAAGCCTCTCGATCCCGCTGTGCCAGACCCCGTTGGCGCTGCGCACGATGGCGGGCCAGACCACCAGCCCCCCCGCCAGGGAGATGAAGAAGGTGAACGCCGCCAGAAGCGCCCGCCACCCCCTCGCCGCCTGCGCGCCGTCCAGAAGGGGCGCCCACAGGAGGAAGCCGAGCACCGCGAGGACGAGCCACACCACGGAGCGCAGAACGAGAGCGGAAGTGGCGCGGTCAGCGGTGGACATGGATCTCCTCCGGTTGGGCAGTGAGCAGGAGTTTCTGCAGAATTTCGACCTCACCTCCGCTGCAGGTCACCAGAAGCCCGAAACGGTCGCGGCTGAAACGCCGGTCGTAAAACGGGCGGGTCTTTGCCCTGAAGAGACGGGTGTGGAAGATCATTCCGACGAGATTAAAGAGACTCCCCAGGAGCACCGTCCCCTCGAAGGCGACCACGCAATAGGGGATCGGCGAAACCGGGACCTTCCCCCCGACCACGAGGCTGTTGACCGTGGCTGTGCCGATGGCGAGCCAGAACCCACCGGATAGTCCCGCCAGAGCCCCCGCCAGAGTCCAGAAGCGCACCGGGCTCTTCGGGTGCCCCATGACCTTGTGCACCTCTTCCACCTTCACAGGAGAAAAGGTCTCCATGACGGAGAACCCGCCGTCGCAGGCGGCGCGGACCCCCTGGATCATCCGGCCGGCATTGGAGAAGACCGCCAGCACTGCCGGCCGGGCGGGGTTTATCTTTGCCTGCACCGCGGTTTCGCACCGCTCGCACGGCTCGATCTCCTCGTCCGCGATCCGCTCCTTCAGGTCGCTCACCGGCACCGTCGGGAAGGTCTTGCAAAAGACGAAGAAGAAAAAGAAAAAGAAGGCGAAGGAGCCGACGGTGATCGCCGCCTCCGTCCAGGAGATGGTGTAGGTCCCCCAGTTGTGCGGCAGAAAGTCGCGGGCCACCGAGGTATAGACGATGAAGAGACGCTCCAGCCACATCCCCACGTTGATGAGAAGGGAGATGAGGAAGAGCCAGGCAAAGCTCGTCCGGAACTTCCTGAAACAGAAAAGGAGCGGGATCAGCACGTTCAGGGGGATCAGGAGCCAGTAGATCCAGCCGGCCGTCCCGAACATGCGCCACCGGTAAAACTGCCATTCGAAGGGGTCCCCGGAGTACCACGCGATGAAGGGCTCCACCGCGTAGGAGTACCCCACGATTGCGGCGGTGACGATGATGGTGCGGGCCACCATCTCGAAGTGGTGCAGCTCTATCAGCCGCTCCAGGCGCAGGAGCTTGCGCATGGGGATGAGGAGGGTCAGTACCATGGCAAGCCCCGAGTGGATGGCGCCGGCGACGAAATACGGGGGGAATATCGTGCTGTGCCACCCCGGAAGGAGGCTCATGGCGAAGTCCCAGGAGACGACCGAGTGGACGGAGATGACCAGCGGTGTCGCCAGCGCCGCGAAAAAGAGGTAAGAGCGGCCGTAGTGGCGCCACTGGTTGCCGGTTCCGGACCAGCCGAGGGAAAGGGCGCGATACAGGCGGGTGCGGAAGGCGTCGTCGCCGTGGGTGATTTCGAAGCGGTCGCGGGCGGCGGCAAGATCGGGGATGAGACCGACGTACCAGAAGATGAGGCTGACGGTGAAGTAGGTACCGACGGCGCACACGTCCCAGATGAGCGGGCTTATGAAGTTCGGCCAGATCTGGCGCTGCGAAGGGTACGGGAGTATGTAGTAGAAAACCCAGGTGCGCCCCAGGTGGATCATGGGGAAGAGCCCTGCGGTCATGACCGCAAAGATCGTCATCGCCTCCGAGGAGCGGGATACGGCATCGCGCCACTTCGCGCGCAGCAGGTAGAGGATTGCGGAGATGAGGGTGCCGGAGTGGGCGATCCCCACCCAGAAGACGAAGTTGCCGATGTAGGTGGCCCAGCCGACTGGGTGGTTCAGCCCGGTCACCCCCATACCCACCAGCATCTGGTTCGCCCACACGACGGCCGCGCCGCCGACCATGAGGGCGAGGAGGGCGATGGTCACCAGATACGGGAGATGCGGCTTCTGCATCGCCCGCAGTGCGTCGTCGTTGATGTCTCCGTACTTAAGCTGTGCCACTCATCCCCCAGGTCATGCGTCGGCTTCCTCGAAGTCTTCGGGACTACGGAGAGTCCGCTAAGAATCCCCTCCCCCCTTGCGGGGGAGGGCCAGGGTGGGGGGGAAGGTGCCGACAATACAGATGATGGCAGCTTCACCCACCCCCTGTCCCCCTCCCGTCAAGGGAGGGGGGACTTACTGATGCCGGCTCCCCGAACTTCGCGGTCAGCTTCAATCGAGGCATCGGCCCCGCCACCATCACGCACTATCGTTTTCCACCCGACGCAGGTAGATCACGGCCGGCTTCGTGTTCAGCTCGTGCAGAACCTGGTAGCGCCGCGGGTCGGTGCGCACGAGCTGCGATACCTTCGAGTGCGGGTCCAGGAGATTGCCGAATGTGTACACCCTGGTGGGGCAGGACTGGCCGCAGGCGGGCTGGATCTCGCCGTCGCGCACCGCACGCCCCTCGCGAACCGCCCGGTACTCCGCGTTGCGGATGCGCTGGATGCAGAAGGTGCATTTCTCCATCACCCCGCGGCTTCGCACCGTCACCTCCGGGTTCAGCTGCAGGTCGAGCGGCTTTGGCCACTCCACGTTCAGCCAGTTGAAGCGGCGCACCTTGTAGGGGCAGTTGTTGTTGCAGTAGCGTGTGCCGATGCAGCGGTTGTACACCTGGGCGTTCAACCCCTCCTCGTTGTGCACCGCCGCGTACACGGGGCAGACAGGCTCGCACGGCGCAGAGTCGCAGTGCTGGCAGAGCATCGGAAGCCACGCAAGCCCCGGCACCTTCCCCTCTTTCCTGTACGGCACGACGCGCAGCCAGGCCATCTCCAGCTGTCTCGCGACCTGCTTCTTCCCCATCACCGCGACGTTGTTTTCCGCGTAGCACGAAACGGCGCAGGCGCCGCAGCCGATGCAGCGCTGCAGGTCGATCGCCATCGCCCAGCGGTAGCTTAAGTACTCCCGTTTCGGATAGAGATCCTTCTCCTTCCGGTACCCCTCCGGCAGGGGCCAGTCAAGCTCCTCCCCTTCCCGCTTCTTCGCGAGATCCGACAGATTCTGCCACTGCAGGAGCTTCCTGTCGAACTGGTTCCTCGTGAGGGTCGTGTAGGTAGGGTCGTATAGCCTCTTTTCCCCAACCTTGCGCAGGCGGCAGACCGGCACGACGGGACCCGGCTCCGGAGCACCGAGGAGGGCGAACACATTTGCGCCGGTCCCGGCGGCGTGCCTCCCCATGGTGCGGTGCCCCTGCCCAAAGGAAAGGGCCGCCACCCGCTCCGGCACCTCCTCGGTGATGCGCACCGGCGCGCGTACGGCGGCAAGGGAGTTGGAGAGCTCGGCGACGTCTCCGTCTGCCAGCTGCATCGCCGCCGCCTGGGTCGGGTGAAGGTCGATCCAGTTCCCCCAGGAGATAAAGGTCACCGGATCGGGCGCCTCCTGCAGCCAGGGCCGGTTGCTCACCCTGCCGTCAAAAAGGGTGATCCCGGCCCACGGCCAGAGCTCCACCTCGGCAGCATCCAGATGGTGCGACACCGGCTCGCCGAAAAGATTGTCGGGCACCCCCCGCAGCGCCACGGTTGCAGCTGGCGCCCCTTTCACCCACACACCTCCGGAGCGAAGCGCGCTCTTCCAGAACTCCTCGAAGGAGTTACCTGCAGAGTGCTGGCGGTGCAGCGTTTCCCAACGCGCCGACAGCCACCTCTGAAAGGCGGCGTCTGGCGGGACTCCTTCCGCTGAAAGGTGCTTTCCGGCGGCACGCGCAATATCGAGGAAGATGTCGCCGGCCAGCCGGCTGTCGGTGGTGCGCCCCATGGTCGGCTGCTGGAGGGAGTGGACCCCAAGGGTCGGATCGTAGTCCCCCCACGCCTCGAGAGGGGAGTCAACGGGCAGGACCCACTCCGCTATCCGGGCCGTCTCGTCCGGCATCGTCCCCAGATACACCACCGTCCCCGCCCGCTGGACCTGGCGCGCCCCCTGCGGAAAGGAGTAGAGGAGGTTGCTGTCGTGAATGAAAAGGACGTCGCGGGCATCGAGCGTGGCGAGGAAACGCTGCAGGTCGAGGGAACCGGCAGCCTCCCCCACGGCATGGGGACGGGAGAAATCGACCGTCTCCCCCACGCGCCCCGCCGCATAGTTCAGGAGCGCGCAGGCGGCGGCGGTCTCTTGTGCGTAAGGGGCGAAGCTTCCGAGAGGACCCGGAAGGGCGACGCTCCCCTTGCTCCCGGTAAACCAGGTCACGAGCTGCAGCACCGTTTCCTCGGTGACGCCGGGAATTTGCGATCCGGCCGGCAGGGCACGGTCGAGAAGCGGCTTCACCCGCGTGATGTCGCGCTTTGCGAGCCCCTTTTCCATGATCATTCTCAGCATCGCCAGGGCGAGAAGGCGCTCTCCCCCCGGTGGGAGTCGCAGGAAGAGGTCGGCATTGGCCGCGGTCATCGAGAGCCTCGGTCCCGCATACGCCATCCGGGCCGGGGGACGATCAGGGCGCCAGGCGCGCATCTCACCGAACTGGGAGGCAAAAGAGACCGGAGAGACCCAGCTCTCCAGGAAGTCCGCCGCGAAGCTCAGGATGAAGTCGCAGCGATCGAGGCGATACTGCGGGACGACCGGCAGGCCGAAGAGCTGCCGGTGCGCGGCCTTCTGATATTCGTAGTGCAGCGGCTCGTAGAAAAGGAGGCGCTGCGGCGGAAAGGCCCCGGCAAAGGAGCGCATGACCTGCGCGAGCGTCCCGGTCTGCACGGAGGAGATGACAGCCGCCCTGGCGCCGGAGGCGAGCTTCCCGGCGATGTCGGAGATCGCCCCCTCCCAGGTGGCGCTTCTTTCACTCCCGCCCCGCGGACGGTGCCGCACCCCCTTCACCCGATCGGGATCGTACACCCCCTGCAGGCTCGAGTGCCCTCTCGGGCAGAGCCCTCCCCGGTTCACCGGGTGGTCCGGATTTCCTTCCGCCTTGGTGACTCGGCCGTCACGGTGCCACAGGTGCATCCCGCAGCCGGCGGGGCATTCACGACAGGTCGTGGCGTAGAGGGCCCACTCTCCGGAGGGGATCGCTTCTGGAGGGACGACGAGGGGGACGAGCTGGTTCACCAGCTTGCGCTGCGGGTTGGTGGCGAGCGCGATACTGCTCCCGCCGGTAAGCCACAAAAAGGTCCGCCTCGATATCCCCATTCCCGCTCCCCATTTCCCTCTGAATTTATTAATGAATTTTAAAGTTACAGCCATATTTGTCAAGGCTCGTAAACCCGTGCCAGGACGGCGAATCCGCCCCACCACCACGATTCTGAAGGACAGAAAAGGCATTGACACACCCCCTCGCAACGTTAAAACTTGGCAATGTTGGACGTAAATCCGTCGGTAAAGGAGATGTCCATGAAAAAGAAGTCGTCACGCTCGATGTGGCCGGCGCTGCGGCAGCTTTTCTCGGCTGATCTCGCAGGGCTCGGGGAGTCAGCGATGTCGGGGCGCAGCGCCGCACTCGCCCCCCGTATCAAGGATGCCGAGAAAGCTGTCGGCTCGGTCTGCCCCTACTGCGGGGTGGGGTGCGGTCAGAAGGTGTACGTGAAGGACGGGAAGATCATGGACATCGAGGGGGACTACGACTCCCCGATCTCGGGAGGGTGCCTCTGCCCGAAGGGGGCGGCCGCCATGCAGCTCGTGACCGGGACGCACCGGGTGGACACGGTGCTGTACCGCCCCCCGCACGGCAGGAGATGGGAGAAGATCCCGCTGGAGCGCGCCCTGGACATGGTGGCGCAACGGGTGAAAAAGACCCGGGACGAGAATTGGGAGGAGCTGCACGAGCAGGGGCACCCGCTGCGGCGCACCCTCGGCATCGCGCACCTCGGCGGGGCGACCCTCGACAACGAGGAAAACTACCTCATCAAGAAGCTCTTCTGCTCCCTCGGGATCATACAGGTGGAGAACCAGGCCCGTATCTGACACTCCTCCACGGTCCCCGGTCTGGGGACCTCCTTCGGCAGGGGGGGCGCCACCACTTTCCAGCAGGACCTGCAAAATTCCGATTGCATCGTCATCGAAGGGTCCAATATGGCGGAGTGCCATCCGGTGGGGTTTAGGTGGGTGATGGAAGCAAAGCGCCGCGGCGCGAAGATAATCCACATCGACCCGCGCTTCACCCGCACCAGCGCAGTCTCCGACATCTACGTCCCGATCCGTGCCGGAAGCGACATCGCCTTCCTCGGTGGGCTCATAAACTACATCATCGAAAACGACCTGTGGTTCCACGAGTACGTGGAGAACTACACGAATGCCTCCGCCATCGTCGACCCGAAGTACCGCGACACCGACGAGCTGGACGGTCTTTTCAGCGGCTGGGACGAGGAGAAGGGGCAGTACGATCCGGAGAGCTGGCAGTACCGCGGCGTGCAGCTCGCGCCGGCGGCCGGGCACCGGGAGATGTTCTCGGGGGAGCCGCGTTCCGAGCGAGGCGCGAGCATCTCCGCTGAGGAGCACGACGACACCCTGCAGGACCCGAACTGCGTCTTCCAGATCGTTAAGCGCCACTATTCCCGCTACACCCCGGAGATGGTGGAAAGAATAACAGGCATCCCGCAGGACCTCTTCCTGACGGTGGCAAAGACCCTGTGCGAAAACTCCGGACGGGAGCGCACCAGCGCCTTCTGCTACGCTGTCGGGTGGACGCAGCATTCGGTCGGAGTCCAGTACATCCGCTGTGCCTCCATCGTGCAACTCCTTCTGGGGAACATCGGCCGCCCGGGGGGAGGGATCATGGCGCTGCGGGGGCACTCGTCCATACAGGGCTCCACAGACATCCCCACCCTCTACAACATGCTCCCCGGCTACCTCCCGATGCCGAAGGCCTCCTACGACACGGAACTCAAGAAGTACATCGAATACAACGAGTCCGCCTCCGGCTGGTGGAGCGACTTCGGAAAGTACATCGTCTCGCTTCTGAAGGCGTGGTACGGGAGTGCTGCCACCGCCGGGAACGACTGGTGCTACGACTATCTCCCCCACATAAGCGGCGACCACTCCCATATGGTGACCGTTTCCGCCATGGCGGACGGCGTTGTGAAGGGGTACTTCGTGATGGGGCAGAACCCGGCGGTGGGATCGATGAACAACGCCCTGCAGCGGAAAGGGCTGCGCGCCCTCGAATGGCTCGTGGTGCGCGATTTCGCTCCCACGGAGACCGCGGAGTTCTGGCGCATCGGGCCGGAGTTCGACCGCGGCGAGGTGAGGTCGCGCGACATCGCCACGGAGGTCTTCTTCTTCCCCTGTGCGGCCCACACGGAAAAGGACGGCTCATTTACCAACACGCAGCGACTCCTGCAGTGGCACCACAAGGCAGTGGAGCCGCCGGGGGACTGCCGCAGCGACCTGCACTTCATCTACCATCTCGGCAAACGGCTGAAGGAGTTGTACGCCGGCTCGACCGAAAAGAAGGACCGCCCGATCCTCAACCTGACCTGGGACTACCGTCTCCTCGGAGAGCAGGAGGAGCCGGACGCAGAGGAGATCCTTGCGGAGATAAACGGCTACACCCTCCCGGAGAGACGCCCGATCAGCGCCTACACGGAGCTTGCCGCCGACGGCAGCACCGCCTGCGGCTGCTGGATTTACTGCGGCTGCCGCAAGGACGGCGTGAACCAGCCCTCGAGGCGCAAACCGGCAAAGGAGCAGAGCTGGGTCGCACCGGAGTGGGGATGGGCGTGGCCGGCGAACCGGCGCATGCTGTACAACCGCGCCTCCGCCGACCCGGAGGGGCGCCCCTGGTCAGAGCGGAAGAGCTACATCTGGTGGGACGCCGAGAAGAAGGCCTGGACCGGGCACGACAACCCCGACATGATCCCGGACCGCCCCCCCGACTACCGCCCCCCGAAGGACGCGGAGGGGAAGGACACCCTCTCGGGTATCGATCCCTTCATCATGCAGGCGGAGGGAAAGGCCTGGATGTACGACCCCACCGGGCTTCTGGACGGCCCCCTTCCGACCCACTACGAGCCGGAAGAGTCGGTGGTGCAAAACGCCCTCTACGGCCAGCAGTGCAACCCGGCGCGCATCGAGTGGGTGCGACCGGAGAACCCGTACCACAAGGCGTACGACGACCCGCGCTACCCCTTCGTCGCCACCACCGCCCGCGTCACCGAGCATCACACCGTAGGGGGAATGTCGCGCTGGCTCCCGTGGCTTTGCGAGCTGCAGCCGGAGATGTTCGTGGAGATCTCTCCGGAGCTTGCCGAGCTGCGCGGGCTGAAAAACGGAGGTTGGGCGACGGTCCGCACGGTTCGCGGCGAGATCGAGGCGAGGGTCCTTGTCACGGCGCGCATGCAGCCCCTGACGGTGCAGGGCAGGGTCGTGCACCAGATCAACCTGCCGTACCACTGGAGCTACGTCGGACGCTCCACCGGCGACTCGGCAAACGAGCTCACAGCCTTTGTAGCGGACCCGAACGTATCCATCCAGGAGTCGAAGGCTTTCTCGGTCGATATCGTCGCGGGGCGGCACAGCGAGAAGCGCCGCGCCGCCACCTCGGGGCCGCTGTCGCGCCCGGCCGATATCGAGGAAGAGCCGCGCGACCTCCCGCCGGTGCAGAAAAAGCCGGTGGGGAGCCACGGTGTGCGGGTCGGGAAAGTCGAGCTTACGGAGGAGGCCTGATATGGCAGCGACAGGTTTTTTCACGGACACCACCGTGTGCATCGGGTGCAAGGCGTGCGAGGTGGCGTGCAAGCAGTGGAACCAGCTTCCCGCCGACGGCAACTTCTTCAGCGGGCGCTCCTACGACAACACCGTGCACCTGGAGGCGACGAGCTGGCGCCACGTCGCCTTCGTGGAGCGGGAGAAAAAGCTCTCAGGGCAGATCAGCGGCACGCGCCCCTTCTCCTGGCTTTTCATGTCCGACGTCTGCAAGCACTGCCGGCGCGCCGGGTGCCTGGAGGCGTGCCCCACCGGCGCGATCGTGCGCAACGAGTTCGAGAGCGTCTACGTGCAGCCGGATGTCTGCAACGGCTGCGGCTACTGCGTCGTCGCCTGCCCCTTCGGGGTCATCAACCGCAGGGACGACGACGGGCGGGCCTGGAAGTGCACCCTCTGCTACGACCGGCAAAAGGAGGGGATCGAGCCCGCCTGCGCGAAGGCGTGTCCCACCGACTCCATCCTTTTCGGGGAGGTGGAGAGTCTGAAGGAGCACGCCCGCAAGCGCCTGTCCGAGCTGCACGCGCGCGGGGTGACGGAGGCATATCTGTACGGGATGACCGCCGACGACCAGCCGGGGACGGAGGGGCTCAATGCCTTCTTCCTCCTGGTGGACCGCCCCGAGGTGTACAACCTTCCCCCCTCCCCCGGCGTCCCGACGAAGACGACGGGAATCTCCTGGGCCTCCATGGCCCTGGCAGCAGCAGGAATGACGGTCGCAGCCCTCGCTGCGGCGCGAGCCGGAGGTAAACGATGAACCTCCCGTGGAAACAGAAGGCAACGGTGGGAAGGGAACTCGACCCGAAGCTGGCGATCGTGACCGGCGAAGGGTCGCAGATCGCGGTGCGGCGTCCCGAACCTGCGTCCACACCGATTCCGGTATGGGAGGTGCTCCCGTCGGTAGATCGCCAGGGGCGCCCCGACTACTACGGGATTCCCCTGCTAAAGGAGCCGGTGTGGATCTGGTCGGTGCCGGTCTACTTCTGGGCGGGGGGTGTGGCGGGGGGAAGCGCAGTTCTCGGCGCGGCGCTGCACGGAAAAAGAAAGATGCGCAAGCTCGCCTCGGCCTGCCGCTGGCTCTCATTCCTCGGCACCACCGTCGGACCCGCGCTCCTCACCTGGGACCTTGGAAAAAAGACGCGCTTTTTGAACATGCTGCGGGTCTTTCGCCCGACTTCACCGATGAGCATCGGGTCGTGGGCATTGGCGGGCTCGGGGATGCTCTCCACCATCGCACTCCTGCAGGGGGATCGCCCCTCCGCGCGCCCGACAAACATGGCGCTCGCCGGAGGAGGGATCGTCCTTTCCGGGTACACAGGGGTGCTCTTGGGGAACACGGCAAACCCGCTCTGGTGGCAGACGCGCCGCACCCTTCCGATCCTCTTCACGGCGTCCGCGATGGCAAGCACCGCGGCGGTCCTCGAGATGCTGCCGCTGAAGAAGCGCGAAGAAAGGGTCGTGCAGGTATTCGGCACGATCGGAAAAGTCGGGGAAGCTGCCGGCATGATGGCGATGGAGAAGATCGCAGGGCGGGTGCCCGAAGTCGCCAACCCCTTCAGGGAAGGAAAGTGCGGTTTCCTGTGGCAGAGCGCCCGAGGACTCGTGGCCGCTGGAATAATTCTGAACCTCCTCCCCGGCAAATCCCCCTTCAAGAGGAGGCTCGGCGGAGCGCTCACCACCGTAGGCGCGCTCTGCCTCAGGTACGCCCTCCTGGAGTCGGGGAAGTGTTCCGCACGCGATCCGCAGGCGGTCTTCGAGGCGCAGCGGGCGCATCAGGATGCCGTCCCGATGCAGCAAAACGGTGGGGAGCTGCAAGGGGAGTACCCCCAGTTCATTTAGCGCCCACCGGGCCAAGTGAACACGCGAGCAAGGGGACAGGCACCTTTTAAGAGGATGCCTGTCCCCTGAAGGCGTCGCAGCAACGTCCCCCCTCCCTCGACGGGAGGGGGTCAAGGGGTGGGTGAAGCTGCCATATGGGGAACTGCCGGCACTTCACGCGGGCCCCTGAAGTGTTACCGATGTCACCGAACAGGTCCTAGCCGATGCTCCCCCGGCCACAAGCCAGCTTTCCCCTGCACTTCCGGCCCCTTTCCTTGCGGGCGCTCACCCTGTCTGGTATAAGCACACTTTAATCATGCAATCAGACCCGCGGGTTTCGCGCCTCATCACCTGCACTTTCCCGCGGCACCCCGCGCCTGGCGGAAGGGAGGGCACCGCAATGATCAGCATCGAAGACGCGCAGCGCACCGTGTTGGAGAGGATCAGCACCGTAGAGGGCGAAGAGGTGCCACTCCTGCAGGCTCTGAACAGGGTCACCACCGAAGACCATATCTCCCCCTGGGACATCCCTCCCGCAGACAACTCCGCCATGGACGGGTACGCCTTCTGCCGCGCCACCACAGCGGACCGGCTGCAGGTCACCGGGTTCCTCTCCGCCGGAGAGGTGCGCCTGACGCCGGTTCCCGCCGGGGAAGCGGTGAAGATAATGACCGGCGCCCCTGTGCCGCCGGGGTGCGACACGGTGGTCCCCGTCGAGGAGGTAGAAGTCGAGGGGACGAGCGTGAGAATCCTTTCCGACATAAAGGAAGGGAGGCACCTGCGCCGCCGCGGTGAGGACATCGCCGCAGGAGAGGTCGCTCTCGCGAAGGGAACGGTCCTGAGACCGCAGGAACTCAGTCTCCTCGCCGCGATGGGGAAGACCGCGGTGAGGGTACATCGTCGCGCCCGCGTCGCCATCATCTCCACCGGGGATGAGCTGGTGGAGCCGGGATGCGTGCCGACTCCCGGGAAGATCATCAACAGCAACAGCTACGCCCTCGCCGCCCAGGTCCTGGAGGCGGGAGGGGAGCCGATCCTCCTGGGGATCGCGCCGGACACGTTGCACGACACGGCCGAGAAGATCAGGGCGGGAACGTCTGCCGACTTTGTGGTGCTAAACGGCGGAGTATCGGTAGGTGACAAGGACTACGTGAAGGCTGCGATAGAGGAACTCGGCGGCTCCTTCGCGTTCTGGAAGGTCGACATGAAGCCGGGGAAACCTCTCGCCTTCGGAGAGGTGATGGGAAAGGCGGTGTTCGCCCTCCCCGGTAATCCGGTAGCGGCGGCCGTCTCCTTCGAGCTCTTCGTGCGCCCCGCGCTCCTCAGGTGCATGGGACACCGGCACATCTTCCGCCCGACGGTGAAGGCTTTTCTTCAGGAAGTGGTACATAACTCCGCGACCCGGCCGCACCTTATGCGCAGCATGGTGACCAGAGAGGAGGACCGCTACGTCGTCTCCACCACAGGAGTGCAGTGCTCGGCTAAGATCTCCTCCCTCACGAGGGGAAACGCGCTCATGACGCTCCCCCCCGAGTGCTCGCTCGCCACCGGCGCCGAGGTGGAGGTCATGCTCCTGGACAGCTCTTTTGGAAAAAGCCTGGTGGAGGCAGGGGTTGCATAGTCTGCCGGAAACGCGGCTGGAAATGGAAGCGGCTCCGCATAAAGTATGCGGAGCCGCTTCTTTATGGCGGCACCGACCGGTGCCGTTGGTCAGATCCTTCAGCCACCTCCCGGTGAACAACCGGGAGGGGTTACCTCAGCAAAGCCCGACACCTCCCTGCCGACATCGGAGGATCCGCAGGCTGGGCAAGGGGGGAGCTCGGTTTCCCCGCTGCGCAGCAACTTCTCGAACCGTTTGCCGCAGCTCTTGCAGCTGAATTCATAAAGTGGCACGTCTCCTCCTTCTCACCTTCCGGCCGACGGTGATCATCTCGCCAGAACCGTCAACTCCCCTACTTTCTCCCCTCTTCTTCTCCGCATTCCTTCTTTTTGTCGCCCCGCGCCGCGAGGTCGCACGCATCGGACATTCAGGTGGCAATCCCGAAACGCGGCAGGATATATTTCTGCAGCGCCACCCAAACGACAACCACTCCTACGAACACCAATATTCCCGTCATGGCTTTCCTCTCCTTTCTATTTTAGCTGAAAGCGCACCCATGCAGTAACCTTCCGCACCGCAGCCCCCTCTTCACCACAAGAAGTATATATATTACTTTATGTATATGTGCAAGACGAATCTCACTTTTCAGGCAGGAACAGGGAAAGACGAGGAGAGGACCCAACTGCCTCAGAGGGTAATAGGCGGCGATCGCCATGAATGTGAATACTTTACTATAGGGATTAGCTTTTCATTGACAGAAGTACAGTCGGCTTATAAAGTAGGCGGTCAGTTATAAGCCGGAGGTGAGCTATTGGAATTCGATAAAAGCAGGGACTTTAGCAAGGAAGCGGAGATGCTGAAGGTGCTCGGTCATCCGATCCGATTGAAGATAGTGGCGGGCCTGTGCGCACAGGCATGCAACGTAAAAACCATGTGGGAATGTCTCGAACTCCCCCAGGCAACCGTCAGCCAGCATCTCGCTCTCCTGAAGAACAAGGGGATCATCGAGGGGACCCGCGAGGGGGTCGAGGTGCGCTACTCAGTGGTGAGCCAGTTCGCCCGCGACCTGGTCAGAGTCCTCATGCAGCAATAGCATCGGTGCCGGTCCTTCCCGATCGGCACTCACCCCTTCTCTCCCAGCACTTCCCACCAATTCCGCAAACCTCATCCTGCCGCACCCAGAGTCGCGGAAAAGGCAGTTCCGGCTTGCTTTTTCACCGTCCATCTCTTAACATCGACCAGTTGCGACGACACCCGGCAACAATCTGCGCCTTCTTGCACAGGTTACGCCGCGTGACGAGCCGCACTCCCCCATAGATATTCAGGATCCGCTTCCCCTGAAGACAGAGATACATGTCCGATAAATACGTCGAAAAAACGTTTCTCTACCTGCTTGCTCTGTCCATCCTCCTGCACGTGGCGGGATACTTCGTGTTTTCCCGGATGGAGACCGCAAAGCCTGAGGTAAAGGACGAGCCGATGATGGTCGATCTGAGCACCATCCCGGACATCCCCCCTGCACCGCTTCAGGCTCAGAAGGAACCTCCGCTGCCGGAGTCCCCCCCCGTACCGAAAGCCCCCGCACCGGAGAAATCCCCTGTCCCGACTCCAAAGCTCGCCGAGCGCATCGACAACCCGCCACCGCTCCCCGCATCCCGCGCCCCCCAGAGAGAAGCGAAGATCGCACCGCGTGTGACTACCCCCGAAGCGGATCGCGGCACTGCAGGAAAGCAGCAGGGGGGGAAGCCGCCTGCCGTCTCGGAGGACGGCATCCGTCCGCCCGACGCGGATGCGAGAAGAGGCACCGGTGGTAATGACATCTTCAGGGTGCGCAAAGGGGAAGGGAAAGGGGACGAGATAGGACTTTCGAAGCTCTTCCCGAGCCAGAAGAGGCTCGCGAGCCTCGAGGAGGGGTACCGGAAGAAGTATGAGGGGGCGGAGCAGGGTGACACCCGGATGATGGACACGGACGACCCGACGATCGCGGTGTACAGCCATCGGCTCCTCGTCGCCGCCAACGACAGCCTGAAAGTGCTGGCGCGCAGGACGGCGAGTCACGGTGCCGGTGTCGGCGTGCTGCAGGTAACGATCAGGCGGGACGGGTCGATCGAGAGCGTGAAGATGGTGGAAACCACACGGAGCGCCGCTCTGGACAACCTCGCCCTCACGGCAGTGCGGGAGACGGGGTACGTGGGGCCGCTCCCGAAGAAGTGGCAGCACGAAAAGCTCAACCTCCTGTGGATCTTCGTGTCGTCGCAGTCACCGCAAGGATACTGAGCACCCAAATCCCCCCTGTCCCCCCTTCGCAAAGGGGGGAACGCGACGGCTCCTGCAGTGCTGCGTGGGGAAATCCCTTGATGGGGGTGCAGTGGTGGGGGGCGTCTAGGAGGCGTTCACCTTCTTGAGCTCCATGTTGTCGAGGGGGCCAAGCCGCTGCCGCAGAAACTCCAGGAAGTCGCCGTTGAATTCCGCCCTCTTGAGCGCCATATCCACAGTCGCCTTCAAAAAGCCCAGTTTGTCGCCGCAGTCGTGGCGCACCCCATCGAACTCGTATCCGAAAATCGGCTCGTCATGCGCCAGCGTCCTTATGGCGTCCGTTATCTGGATTTCCCCCCCCTTTCCCGGTTCCTGCTTCTCGAGGATCGGGAAAATTCCGGGGGTGAGGACGTAGCGGCCGATAATGGCGAGATCTGAAGGAGCCTCCGACTTCTTCGGCTTCTCCACCATGTCGAGCACCTCGTACACCCGGTCCTCCAGGGGGGTTGCCCGCACGCACCCGTACGCGGAGATATTCTCCATCGGCACCTTTTCCAGCGCCAGCACCGTGCCGCCATGTCTTTCATAGACTTTCAGAAGTTGGGAGAGGCAGGGAATGCGGGAATCGATGATGTCGTCCCCGAGAAGAACGGCGAACGGCTCGTCGCAGACGAACTCCTTCGCGCAAAGTATGGCGTGCCCGAGCCCGAGCGCCTGCTTCTGCCTCACGTAGAAGATGTTCACCATCTCCGCGATCTGGCGAACCTGGGAAAGTTCCTTGTCCTTCCCCTTGTCATAAAGAAGCGATTCCAGCTCCGGCGCGATGTCGAAGTGGTCCTCAAGGGCCCGCTTGCTGCGGCCGGTGACAAAGAGCACCTGCTCGATCCCCGCGGCTACCGCCTCCTCGACGACGTACTGCACCAGCGGCTTGTCGATGAGGGGGAGCATCTCTTTCGGGGTCGATTTGGTCGCCGGAAGAAACCTCGTTCCGAGACCCGCCACAGGGAAAACGGCCTTTCTCACTTTCATGACAAGACTCCTTTTCGTTGGCGCTCGCTGCACCGATCGCCCCTGCCGCCAGCTCGCTGCCCCTCCTGGTGAGCGCCTGAAGAAGGAGGCAGCCCCGAAGGAGAATCCTCCACCGGGGCTGCGATCGGCTTATTTCATATGTCTCTTCGCTGCTTCGAGGGTGTTGTAGAGGAGCATGGTTATGGTCATGGGACCGACCCCTCCCGGCACCGGCGTAATGGCGGAGGCCCGGGTGCTGGCGGTGGCGAACTCCACGTCCCCCACGAGCTTCTTCTCCCCCACGCGGTTCACACCGACGTCGATGACGACCGCCCCTTCCTTGATCCACTCCCCCTTGATCATCTCCGGCTGTCCCACCGCAGCGATGAGGACGTCGGCATGTGCGACCTTCGCCGGCAGATCCTTTGTTTTGGAGTGGCACAGGGTGACGGTGGCATTCTGCTGCAGGCACATGAAGGCGACGGGCTTCCCGACGATGTTGGAGCGCCCGACTACCACCACTTCCTTCCCGGAAAGGTCGACGCCTGCTTCCTTCAGCATGACCATAACGCCGTAAGGGGTGCACGGCTGGAAAAGGGGTTTCCCTATCACGAGGCGCCCCACGTTGTAGGGGTGGAACCCGTCGGCGTCCTTCTCCGGTGAGATCGCTTCCAGGACCTTTTCGGTATTTATGTGCTTCGGGAGGGGCAACTGGACCAGGATCCCGTGGATCTTGTCGTCCTTGTTCAGCTTCTCTATGAGGGCGAGGAGCTCGCTCTCCGTCGTCTCCGCGGGGAGCTTGTACTCGTCGGAGTAGATCCCCACGTCGCTGCACGCCTTCTCCTTCATGGAGACATACACCTTGCTCGCCGGGTCCTCACCTACAAGAACCACCGCAAGGCCCGGCACTACGCCCGCCTCCTTGAGACGCGCCGTCTCTGCCGAAATCTGCGCACGGACTTTGGCGGCGATTGCCTTGCCGTCAATGATATTTGCCATAGTATTGCATCCTTTCCTGGGGCGGATAAAACCGGCTCCCGCTCCTAATTAAACACCATAATTAGAGTAATTTCAATTTTTTGACTGGTGAAAAAGGTTACCGCGAAGGGACTTTGCAGTGGGGCGTAAAAAAAACCCCCGTTTCCGGGGGTCTGGAATTTTTTAGGAAGCGGAAGGGCAACCTGAGCAACTTCCCCCCGAAGAGCAGGGCTTCGGAGTGGCGGGCTTGCTGTTTGCGGAGCTGTACCCGTCCCCGTACCAGCCCTGTCCCTTGAGGGAGAACCCGGACTGGGAGATCATTTTGCGCACTTCGCCGCCGCAGGCGGGGCACTCGGTCGCCGGCGCATCGGAAAATTTCTGGCGTACCTCGAAGACGTTGTCGCAGCTTGTGCACTGATATTCGTAGAGCGGCATAATACACTACCTCCTGTTAAGTCTTGTCGAGGTCAATATAAGTATTACCCCCTCAGGTTGTCAAGGTGTAAACCCGGACCTTTCGCGAGCGCCGGAGAGAAATCCGCACGCCGCAGATCCGTCAGCTCGCTGGCGCCAGGAACAGGATCTCCTCCTCCCCTACCCCTTCGACCTCCACGACCTTGTGCCGCGACTTCGCGCCGGAGCGGATGCTGACGCGCGACTTCGCCACCCCGAGCGCCTTTGCTATCAGCTCCACGCACTGCTTGTTCGCCGCATCCTCGACGGGGGGGGAGGTGAGCCGAAGCCTCAGCTCACCCTCCTTCACGCCGCAGATCTCGGCGCGCGAGGCGCGCGGCTGCACATGCACGGGGAAAAAGACCCCGTCCTCTGTCCGGGTGAGCTGCAGCCGGTCACTCATTGTCGAGTGCGAGGAGCTTGTAGTAGTTGTCCAGAAGCGCCTTGAAGCTCCCCTCGAACTGCGACCTTTCCCTCTTGAGCTCCTGGATCTGGTTCCGGAGAGTGGCGAGGGTATGCTCCGCGTCGGCGACGATCCGCTCTCCCTTGAGCTCCGCCTCGGAGATCAGGAGCTGCGCTTCCTTCTGGGCGTTCGCCTTCATCTCCTCGGTGATGCGGTGCGCCGCCAGCATCGTCTCCCTGAGCTGGCTCTCGCGCGACTCCATCTCCGTGATCTGCGTCGCGCTCCTCGCGAGTTTCTCCTTCAGCTCGTTGTTCTCGCGCAGCAGCTCCTCCATCTCCTCCGCCACGGTCTGCAGGAAGGCGTCCACATCCTCCGGGTCGAGGCCGCCGATCATCTTCCCCTTGAACTGCTGCTGCTGGATATCCATCGGAGTGATTTTCATAGACCCTGACCCTTAAGCTGCGCGCTGTACATCATGAGATAGGCGTAGGCCGTATCGAACAAGATGATCTGAACCACATAGATAAGCAGGAAAACGACAATGGGAGAGAGATCGACCATCCCTGTCGAGGGCATGTAGCGGCGCACCCTGTAAAGGACCGGCTCCGTCGCTCTGTAGATGAAGTTGACGATGGGATTGTACGGGTCTGCATTGACCCAGGAAATAATGACTCGAGCCAGAAGGATGTACTTGTAGAGGGTGAGGAGACCGCTGGCTATCTCAACAATCTTTGCCAGGGCCAGAAGAATATTGCCAAAAAGAATCATCGTTCCCCCTTCAACCAAAGTGGCTGCCTGCAAGCTATACAGAAAAGCGTAGTCGTTGTCAATATAAGCACGCGAGCGCGACTGTATGGCTGAAGGGGGATCGACCGGTGGGGGTCTATCTCTTTTCTTCTATGGGGAGCGCGTCTTCACCGGAGCTCGCCTTCTTGAAATTCCTGATACCGCTGCCGAGCGCCTGCCCGAGCTGGGGGAGCTTCCCCGGCCCCACGACAACGAGTGCGATCACCAGTATCACCATTATCTCTGGCATCCCTAAACCGAACATGTACTGCCTCCTTTTTCTCCATTTACAGAAGTTTTGGTTATCTCTTGCTGACCCGGGCCCCGATCCCCGCCCCGCCCCTCCCTTCAAAGGAAGGAGTTGCCGTCACATCGATTGGCGGGAACGGCGTCATTTCATATCACGGCATCATGGAAGCCGGCGCCCCCGTCACTTCGAAGGGAGGGGCGGAGCGGGGTTCGGGATCAAGCCTAGGGTGTTTCGGGACGCGGAGTCTTCCCCACGGCGCATTGCACGAGACCTCGCGTCGCGCCGCAGGAATTCCGGGGAAGCCGTAGTCTCAACGAAGCGCCGCATGGGACCTCGCGTCCCCCCCTTTGCGAAGGGGGGACAGGGGGGATTTGACTTGGCCACGACCGTCCTGCAAAGTGCGCAACTGCTTTGGTCTCAGACAATTTCTTTGAATCCAGTTTGCTGGTAGGGCCCATGTCGTTGATCTTCAGACTGCCGCAGCACCGCGGTTCGACGACCGAGATGTACTGTTAAGCGGCTGCGGTTCTGGAGGAGAGTTGAAGATCAAATCCCCCCTGCCCCCCCTTCGCAAAGGGGGGAACGTTAGGCCTTCTGCACTGCTTCGTGGCAAAGTACCCAGCTCCCCCGGAATTCCCCGATGGACCTTTGCAAAGGGGGGAACGTAAGGGCTCGCCTACTCCTTCGACGGAACGGAACCTTCGCTCCAAGCGATTCGTCCAGCTCTTCCCGATCCTTTTTCTACGCCGCGACTTCGGCAGTTGTGACACTGACGGTCGGTGCGCTGATCCGCTGCGGATGGGCGTAGACATTGAACCGCCCCCCCCGCACGTACCCCACCAGGGTGATCCCCGCTTCCCTGGCCATCTTCAGCGCCATGTCGGTCGGGGAGGTCCGCGATGCCACGAGCTCGATTCCCAGGAGCGAGGCCTTCGCGATGAGCTCGGTGGAGACGCGCCCGGAGGTCGCGAGCATCGCTCCGGAAAGGTTGATCCCCTTTAGAAGCGCCTCCCCCGCCAGGCGGTCGATGGTGTTGTGCCGTCCGATATCCTCTGCATGCAGAAGGAGGGATCCTTTCGCCACCGCAGCGGAGTGCATGCCGCCGTGGCTGCGGTACTGCAGCGACCGTTTCGCCATTTCCTCCATGAGGGAGAAGATCGACTCGGGGGTGTAACTCCCCCTTCCCACCAGCCGGGGGGGAGCCTTCGGCATGTTGAAGGTGATCCCGGTGCCGCACCCGGAGGTCAGTACCGGTTTCAGGCGCTCAGGGAGCTCCCCCTTGATCGTCACGCTCGCCGCGCCAAAATCGCTGCAGATGGAAAGGGCCTGGAAATCATCCACCGACTGCACGAACCCCTGCATCCTCAAAAAACCGGCAACGAGGAAGCGCAGGTCGTGCGGAGATGCGATCAAGGTGGCGATTTCCCTGCCGTTGACATGCAGGTTCAAAGGATACTCAGCCACCACGTCGGCTTCCTCGCGGGTGAGGACGCCTTTGCTGAAAGTGTAGATATCGTTGGCCATGTCACGCACTCCTGTCTTTGAGACCCCGTCCGACCTGCCGGGAACGCCTGACGGCTTATCCCGGCCTACAATGCTACTGCTCCCCCTCCGCACGCGGAGGGGGAAATTATAATACGGGTTACTCGGCCGCCTCCCGCAGGGCTGCTGCGGCGGGGACCCCCTTCCCCTTCAGGTCGCTGGCACCGTGCCCCTTCTCGATCTTCCTGAAGCGGTCCGGCAGAGAGTAGTCCACCGTCTCCGGATGGTGCTCGAAGATCGGGAAGTACTTCGCGATGAGGACAAAGAGGAGGAGATGCGCGGCCACGATCCCTGCGCTCACGGTGCACTCGATGATGGAGGGGAAGTAGAACGATCCCTTCTCCATCATCCCGACGAGAGACACGTTGAAGCGATTCATGATGAGCCCCGCGATCACCAGGAAAGCCGCGGCAAGCCTCAGACTGCTGTTGGTGGCCACCTTGCGCTGCAGGAGCAGATAAAGGGGGAGTGCGGACCCTATGGCGATTTCCACGAAGCACGAGACCAGCAGCCCGGGCCTGTCGAAGAGGTTCCCCTGCGAAAGGAAGAACATGGTGTACAGCCTGAGCGCGAAGTACGTCCCCAGCACCCAGGGGAGGATGCGGGCGAGGATCGCCAGGAGCTCGGAGGCGTCGTGCTGACCCATGTACCTGTGGCTCATGGTCGCCTCGATGATGACGATGGAAATCCCCGCGCAGATCGCCGAGAGGTAGAAAAGAAGCGGCAGGAGCGGGTTGTACCAGAGCGGGTGCAGCTTTCCTACCGCGATGAGAAAGAAGGTCCCCAGCGACGACTGGTGCAGGGTGGAGATCGCCGCGGCGGCAACGACCAGCGGCACCTCCAGGGTGCGCAGGAGGCGCAGCGGCACGTGGTAGCCGAACTTCTCGCACACCGGGTTCAAAAACTCCAGGAAGAGGACCGTGGTGTACGCCATGATGCACATCGACACCTCGAACATCGGGGAGTGCGGGTTCCAGTACACCAGCGGGTGCCAGGCGCGCTGCGGCTGCCCGAGGTCGAGGAAGAGCCCGACGCTCACCAGCGAATACCCGAGAAATCCGGTGACGATGGCCGGGCGCACCAGCGGCTCCAGCTTCTTGATGTGGAAGCAATGCACTATCGCTCCCAGGGTGAAGGCGCCCGCCGCCAACGGAACGGCGGTGACGACGTCGAAACAGATCCAGAGCCCCCACGGGAAAGTGTCGTTCAGGTTCGTGGTGGCGCCGAGGCCGAAGGCGAAGCGCGCCATGGCGGCGAGTACGCCGAGTGCTACGAGCCCCATCAGTACCTTCACGAAACTGTGATACGCCTTCACTTCGGTGACTATCGCTTTAGCCGCGGTCATCATCCCCCCCTTTCTCCGGCTTCCCGCCGGTCTTTTCCTGCAACTCCTCGTTCTTTACGCGCTCCTTTCTCTGGGTGAACCAGGAGAGAAGCGAGAGCGAGCCCCCGACGGTGAGGAAGATCCCCGGCACCAGCCGCAGCGACGCCCAGGTGTAGGACGGCAGCGGCCGGTCGGTGACCTTCTTGAAGCCGAGTTCGTCGAAGGGATAGCCGCTGAGATAGAGGACGCTCGTGCCCCCCGCTTCCTGCGCGCCGTAGATCTTCGACAGGTAGCGCTCGGGGCGCGACGCCACGCGCTTTTGCGCCTCCTTTATCATCTCGTCCCGCGGGCCGTAGCTTATGGCGGAGGGGCAGGCGGTGGCGCAGGCCGGTTTCATCCCCTCCTTTATGCGGGAGTAGCAGCCGGTGCATTTGCGCACCAGCGGCAGCCCCTTGCTCCACTGGTACTTCGGGACGCCGAAGGGGCAGGCGACCATGCAGAAGCGGCAGCCGATGCAGCGCTCGGCGTTGTACACCACCGGCCCTTCCTTCGACTTCTGGAAGGCCCCGACGGGACATACCGAGGCGCAGGCCGGCTCGTTGCAGTGCATGCACATCTCCTTGAAGAAGGCAAAGCGCTGCTCACCCTTGGCGGTGTAGTCGCGGAAGCGGATCCGGGTGAAGGTGTGCTCCGACATCGCCGGCGGGTTCTGGTAGGCGTCCCCGGTGAAGAAGGTCGTCTTCTCCCCGGGGAGCTGGTTCCACTGCTTGCAGGCGACCTGGCAGCCGCGGCAGCCGGTGCACTTCGTGGTATCGATCAGAAATGCCTTGTTTTTGGAAAAATCTTCGGTCCCGTTGCTCATGCGCGTTTACCCCCTTTCTCTATGTTGCAGAGAAACGCCTTAAATTCCGGAATGCTGGTGTTGGCGCACCCCACGGAGGGGGTAAGGACGTTTCCGCTATCCCCTTTGGCAAGCCCGGCATAGCCGAAGTGCCAGGGGAGACCGACCTGCTCCACCAGTTTCCCCGCCACCTTCAGCGGTTTGAGCCGAGAGGTCACCAGAGCAATCGCCTCTATGGAGCCGCGCTCCGTCTGGACCCGCACCTTTTCGCCGTTCTTGATCCCTTTCTTCGCGGCGAGGGACTCACTGATCTCCACGAACATGTCGGGAACCAGTTCCACCAGCCAGGGGAGGTTACGCGTCATGGCGCCCGCCTGCCAGTGCTCCGACATGCGGTAGGTTGTTCCGACGTAGGGGAAGGCCGCCGCATCACGCTTCATCTGCGGCGGGACCTTAACCACCGGGTTTGACTGCACCTTGGAAAGGAGGTTGTGCGTCGGGCTCTCCACCGGCTCGTAGTGCTCCGGGAACGGCCCGTCCTTCAGGTCGAGGGCGTAGAGGCGCGCGTGACCCTCCGGCACCATGATGAAGGGGTACTTCCCTTCCTTGTCGTCGCTCATCGGCGGCCACGGACCGTCCGGCACATCACCCTTCCACTTCTTCTCCACCCCGTCCCAGGCGATGACCGCGCGCCCGGCATTGAAGGGGACGCCGTCGGGGTTGACCGAACCGCGGTTATACAGGATGCGGCGGTTTACCGGCCAGCACCAGGACCACTTCGGGAAAAGGCCGAGGCCCGTGGGATCGCTCCCGTCGCGGCGCGCCATCTGGTTGCCCTCTTTTGTGTAGGAGCCGCAGTAGATCCAGCACCCGGAGGTGGTGGAGCCGTCCTCCTGGAGGTACTTGAACATCGGGACCTGGTCCCCCGCCTTGAACTCGAGGGTCTTGTCCTTGTCCACGATGGTCATGTCGCGGGTGAAGCGGCCGTTTATCTCCTGCGCCACCAGGTGCACATCGGGCTCATGGCCGGTGCCGTAGTTCCAGGAGAGCTTGGTGATCGGCTCGGGAAAGGTGCCCCCCTTGGCGTACTCTTCCTTCAGCTTCAGCGCGAGGCGGTGCATGATCCACAGGTCGCTTTTGGCCTCCCCTACCGGCTCCACGGCCTGGTAGCGCCACTGCGCCCAGCGCCCGGAGTTGGAGATCGATCCTTCCTTCTCGATGGAGGAAGCTGCCGGGAGCATGAAGACTTCGGTCTTTATCTCCTTCGGGTTCACCCCGGGGCGCTTCCAGAAGACGGAGGTCTCCGTCTCCCAGAGGTCGGCGGTGACGAGCCACTTCAGTTTCCCAAGCCCCTCGCGCACCTTGAGACTGTCGGGAGCACCGACGGCGGGATTCTGCCCCATACAGACGAGCCCTTCCAGCTCCCCTTTCGCCATCCGGTCCATGACCTTCACAAAGGAGTAGTTGCCGCTTCTCTTCGGGAGGTAGTCGTAGCAGAAACCGTTCTCGGCGGTGGCGTTCTCGCCGTACCATGCCTTCAGGAGGCTTACCGTGTACTTCGGGGTGTTACCCCACCAGTTGGCGCTCTTTTTGTCCTTTGTCTTCGGGGTCCACTTCTCCAGGTACCCTTTCAGGTCGACGTTGTCGATCTCCGGGGACTTCAGATACCCCGGGAGGATGTGGAAGAGGAGACCGTAGTCGGTGGAACCCTGGACGTTGCTCTCGCCGCGCAGCGCGTTCACGCCGCCCCCGGCCACCCCGATGTTCCCCAAAAGGAGCTGCAGGAGAGCGACGGCGCGTACGTTCTGGGTGCCGTGGGTCGACTGGGTGATCCCCATGGCGTAGAGGACGGTGCCTGCCCGGTCGGAGCGCCCGGTGCCGCAGAAGGCCTTGGCGACGGCAACGTAGTCGTTGCGGTCGGTGCCGGTGACGGAGCAGACGGTGTCCACGTCGTAGCGGGAGAAGTGCGTCTTCATGAGCTGGTAGACGGAGCGCGGGTCTTTCATGGTCAGGTCGCGCTTCGGGTTCCCGGCGGCGTCGAGCTCGTAGGCGAGCGCCTTCAGGTCGTACGTCTGTTCCTTCGGATCGAACGCCGCGAAGAGCCCGTCCTCGAAGCCGTACTGCTCGTTGACGATGAAGGTGGCGTTTGTGTACTCGCGCACGTACTCCTCGTGGATCATGTTGTGCGTGAGCGCGTAGTTGATCAGCCCGCCGAGGAAGGCGATGTCGGTGCCGGGGCGGATCTGTGCGTAGTGGTCCGCTTTTGAGGCAGTCCGGGTAAAGCGCGGATCGACCGCGATGAGCTTCCCGCCGCGGTCCATCGCCTCCTCGATCCACTTGAAGGAGATGGGGTGGTTTTCTGCAGGGTTGCATCCGATAGCGAGGATGCAGTCGCTGTTTTTCAGGTCAATCCAGTGGTTTGTCATGGCACCACGGCCGAACGAAGCCGCCAGACCGGCGACTGTAGCGGAGTGTCATATTCGGGCCTGATGTTCGAGGTATCCCACCCCCATGGAACGCGCCAGCTTCGACCAGAGGTAACATTCCTCGTTGTCGAGCCCGGCGCCGCCGAGAAAGGCCATCCCGTCGGTGCGGTTTACCAGGTACTCCTTCGAGTCCTTCTTGTTGATCTCGCGGGCCTTGAAGGTCCTGTCGCGCGTCTCTTTCATGCGCTTGGCGATGGTGTCGATCGCCCACTCCCAGGAGCGTTCCTCGAAGTGGTCGCTGCCGGGAGCCCGGTACAGGACCTTTTTCAGGCGCCGCTCGTTGTTGGCAACCTGGAAAAGGGAGCTCCCCTTCGAGCAGAGTGCGCCCCTGTTGATCGGATGGGCTGTGTCGCCTTCGATGTTTACGACCTTCCCCCCCTTGGTGTGCACCACGAGTCCACACCCTACCGCGCAGAACGGGCAGATCGTGGTGGTCGTCTTCAACCCCTTGGTGCGCAGTTGCGGGGAATCAGTCCCCGCCTGGGCAGTCTTGCCGGTGACGGCAAGTCCCGCCGCAGCGAGCCCCCCTTGCAGGAATCGTCTTCTTGAAACAGCCATGTCTGATACCTCCTTGGCAAATTCGGGCGTTGCGTCCCGAGTTATCGGTGAATGTTGATGCCCTATTCCTGCTCTGCGTCGAAGTGCGCCAGGATCTCCTTCACCTGGTCGGCGGTCACCGCGGTGTAGGTCTTCTCCCCCACCGTGAGGACCGGCGCGAGAGCGCAGGCGCCCACGCAGCGCAGGACGTCGATGGAGAACCTGCCGTCGGCTGTGACCTCGCCGATTTCGACACCGAGCTCTGCCTTGAAGCTGTCGATCACCTTCTCCGCGCCCTGCACGAAGCAGGCGGTTCCCTTGCAGATCGAGATGGGGTACCTCCCCTTCGGCAACATCGAGAAGTAGGAATAGAAACTGACAACGCCGTAGACCTGGCTGAGGGAGGTTCCCATGAGGCGGGCGACCGTCTTTTGGGCCTCTACCGGCAGGTACCCGTAGAGGCTTTGCGCCTTGTGCAGGGCGGTCACCAGATGACCGTCCTTGGCGGGCAGGTTCGCTATGAATCGCTCGAGTTCGCGCGTCTCCGCTTCCGGCAGATGAATCCGCGGCGAAAGGGGCGCACTTTCCGAGCAGTGGCAGCTTTGCATTTGTGATCTCCTCCTACATGACATTTCAATTGGCCCCCCCCCGCTGCCGCGAGGCAACCGGATGAGTGGATACTGTATACAAAGCAAGCGGCGCGCCATTTTGTATACGTCTTTTTGAAAAAACGTCTCAGGCGTAAGCCGCCGGTCCGACTGCATTTTTTTGCATGGGCGTATTTTCTGCCGCTCAATGTATACAGTATTCACTTGCGTCGTTTTGTCCCATTGTGTATCCTTTTGACGCAATTTTGGGACGACGGAGGCAGGCCATGGCGCGGGAACGTATTCTGATATGCGATGACGAGGAAGGGATCCTCAAATACCTGAAGAAACTTCTGGAGTCGGAGGGTTACGTGGTGGAAACCTTCAGGAGCGGGACCGAGCTCCTGGAGAGGGTGCGGAACAGGGAGACGGAGGATCCCGACCTGCTCCTGCAGGACATGCGCATGCCCGACATGGACGGCCGCGACGTGGTGCTGAAGGTCAAAAAGATACGAAGCGCGCTGCCGGTAATCATCATGACCGCATTCGGCTCGATAGACCAGGCGGTCGACGCCATCAAAATCGGCGCCTACGATTACGTCACCAAGCCCTTCCCGAAGGAGAGGATCCTGAGCGTCCTGAAAAACGCTCTCGAGCGCGAGAGCCTGCTCCGGGAGAACCGCTCACTCAAAAACCAGATCGGGCGCCCCGTCATGCAGGACGCCATCGTCTTCAAAAGCGACACCTTCCGCGAGATCTACGAGCTCACCCTGCAGGTCGCGGCGAGCGAGGCGAACATCCTCGTGCTCGGCGAATCTGGGACGGGGAAAGAATTGATCGCGGGAGCGGTGCACTACAACAGCAGCCGCAAGAGACGCCGCTTCGTCTCGGTGAACTGCGCCGCACTCTCCGACACCCTTTTAGAGAGCCAGCTTTTCGGCCACCTGCGCGGCGCCTTCAGCGGGGCGGTCACAAATCAGAAGGGGATTCTCGAGGAAGTCGACGGCGGGACGCTCTTTCTGGACGAGATCGGCGACATGAGCCTCACAACGCAGGCGAAGATCCTTCGGGTGATCCAGCAGCGCGAGTTCCTCCCGGTGGGGGCGACCCGCGCAAAGAGCGTCGACGTGCGACTTGTGGCCGCAACAAACAAGGACCTGGAGCAGGAGGTCGATCGCGGCACCTTCCGCGAGGACCTCTTCTACCGGCTGAACGTGATCAACATCCCCCTCCCCCCGTTGAGGGAGCGCAAGGAGGACATCGAGCCGCTGGTAGCGCATTTCATAAAGAAGTATGCGCGGCGCATGAACAAGGAGATGGACGGCGTCACCCCGGAAGCGCTGAAGCTCCTCTCCGGGTACGGCTGGCCCGGAAACATCCGGGAGCTGGAAAACGTGGTGGAACGCGCCGTCATACTCGCGAGGGGTCGCATGATCACACCGGAGCTTCTCCCGTTATGGAGCAAGAACCAGGCGCCCCAGGAGCCGGATCTCGTCTCGCTCGACAGCGTGGAGAAGGAGCACATCGAGCGGACCCTGCAAAAGACCGGCTTCCACAAGAGCCGGAGCGCCGAGATCCTCGGCATCTCCAGAAAGACTCTGGACAGAAAGATCCACGAGTACGCCATCGAAGTGCAGTAGCCAGTCCCGGCTTGCAATGGATGCAATGTAGGCCGGGATAAGCCGTCAGGCGTTCCCGGCGGTCCACCACAGAGGCAGCCTCGCGCCAGCAATGCCGGAAACGCTACCGCTTATTCCGGCCTACATTCAGCCCGGCCCGCTTCGGGTAGGCCCGGATAAGCCGTCAGGCGTTCCCGGCGGTCCACCACAGAGGCAGCCTCGCGCCAGCGGATGCCGGAAACGCTACCGCTTATTCCGGCCTACGATATCACCCCTTACACGAGTGAGTCCACCACAGAGGCAGCCTCGCGCCAGCGGATGCCGGAAACGCTACCGCTTATTCCGGCCTACGATGTCCCCCCCCATTACACGAGTGAGCACCCATGTCACGCATGCGTTTCCCCATAAAGCTGAAGCTCACCATAGCCACCCTTATTCCGCTATCGGTCGCCATAATCATCTGCTGGATGGCGGGGGTCTTCATCCTGCACGAGAAGATCTCCGTCCAGGCGCAGGAGAAGGTCCGGCACGACCTCAACACCGCCCACGAAGCCTACCAGCACGAGCTATCCCGCATCGCCTCGGTGGTGAGGCTTTCCGCCAGCCTGCCCCGTACAGCCGACGCCATCGCCACCGACGACATCGCAGGACTCGGCACCATCCTCTCCCCTTTGCGCGAGAGCGAGAAGCTGGACATCCTCGTGGCGGTGGACACGCGGGGAAAGGTGGTATATCGCGCCAATAACCCCGCCTGCCGGGGTGACTCCCGCAAAGGGAACACCCTCGTGGCGCAGGCACTGCGCGGCAATGTCACGAGCGGCACCGTCATCTTTTCGGAGGACGAACTGGTGGCCGAGGGGGAGGCGCTGACGCGGCAGGCGGTGATCCCGGTGGTAGCGACCCCGCGTGCGCATCCGCGGCGGATGTCGGTGGAACGGAGGGGAATGCTCCTCATGGTCGCGGCACCGGTACGAAACGAGAGTGGCAAGATCCTCGGTTCCCTCTACGGCGCGGTGCTGCTGAACAACAACAATACCCTCGTCGACGCCATCAAGGGGATCGTCTTCGATGGCGGAGAGGACCGCGGGAGCGCCACCATGTTCCTGTGGGATTTGCGGATCGCCACCAATGTGAGGACCGGTAACGGCTCAAGGGCGATCGGCACCTCCCTTTCCGGAGAGGTCTACGACCGCGTCATAGTGAAAGGGCAGAAGTGGGTGGGGAGGGCCTTCGTGGTGAAGGACTGGTGCTTCAGCGCCTATGAGCCCATCTTCTCGCCCGACGGGACTGCCATCGGCTCGCTCTATGTGGGGATGCAGGAGGCGCCGTACACCGCGCTGAAAAAGCAGATGTCGCTCCTGCTGACCGGCGTTCTCCTGCTGAGCGCCCTGATCGGCATAGCGATCTCGGGGTACCAGGGTAAGCGGCTGGCACAACCGATAAAGGAACTGGAGTCGGTGGCGCGACGCCTGGCGGCGGGAGAAAGGGGCGTCAAAAGCACCGTCGACACGAGAGACGAGATCGGCGAATTGGCCCAGATGTTCAACGAGATGAGCAGCGCACTCGCCGAGCGGGAGGACCGGATCCAGGAGCTCAACAGCACCCTCGAGCAGAAGGTTACCGAGCGGACCGCCGAGGTTGAAGAGAAGAGCCGGCTCCTGGCGAAGGCGCGGGAGGAGCTGATACGATCGGAGAAACTGGCGGCGATCGGCGAGCTTGCCGCAGGGGTCGGGCACGAGATCAACAATCCCCTCGCCATCATCCGCGGCAACACGGAGCTGTTGCAGATTGCCCTGCCGGAGAGCGATCCCAATCGCGAGGAAGTAGAGACCATTTTCCAGCAGGTGAAAAGGGTGGAGCGGATTGTAGCGAGCCTCCTCACCTTCGCGCGGAGGCAGCCGAAGCGGATGGAGACATTTTCGGTCAATGCGCTGCTGCGTGAGATCGTGGAGCACGTCTCGTATCAGGTCCCACTGGACGGGATAACGGTGCAGGAGCGGTATGCGGAGGACCTCAGGGAGGTGCAGGGGGATAGCGGCCAGCTGCGCCAGGTGTTCACCAATCTGATACTGAACGCGGTGCAGGCGATGCCGGACGGAGGATTGCTGACGATAGGGACGATGTTGTACGACGAGGCGGGAATCTACTGCGTGCAGGTTTCAGACAGCGGGATGGGGATTCCGCACCAGCACGCCTCACAGCTTTTCAACCCCTTCTTCACCACCAAGTCGACCGGGACGGGACTTGGCCTCTCGGTTTCGTATGGGATCGTGAAGGAGCACGGCGGGCAGATCGACGTGCGCAGCGCGCCGGGGGAAGGAGCAACCTTCAAGGTGCTGCTGCCGGTTTGAAACGCGAAACGGTGGCACCGGCGCTGGAGCATAGGCTTCCCAGCCTGTGCCGCGGCGCCAGCCGCGTAATCTGTGGCGGCTCCGCCGCCATCGCAAGCAAGATACCTGCGCTCCAGTGTCAGGTCCCTGTCGTACCCGAAGGGCACAATTTACCAGCACCGCCAGCGCATGAAAATGCCGGGAACGCCTGCGGCTTATCCCGGCCTACATACACATACCATTCCCGAGGTCCCATCAAAACTTCTTCGGAAACTGCTTCGCGATCCCTGCCGCCATGGCGTCGGCGATCATGTACACGTGCCTCTTCATCTCCACGTAGACCCTCGCCTCGGCGCCATAATTCCTCACGTGAAAATTCTCGATCTGCACCATGTGATGACTGGCGTGTGCGGTGAAAAGTGGCAGCAGCGTCTCTTTCACCCAGTACGGGTTCTTCTGCGCCATGAAGGTCGAAATTTCTCCCGCATTCTGCATCAGACGAGCCTTCGCGGCGTCCTGCCCCGACTTGCTGTTGGTGTGGGTGGACATGAGATAATCCTTCACTGCCGTGTAGTGAGTGGCGAGAAGGCTGAACATCTGGTCGGCCACATTGTTTCCATAGTACGGCCTCAGCGAGTCGGCGATCGCTTTCGCATTCATCACGACCTTCTCGTCGGCGACATCGACAGCCGCCCCCTCCCCCAGACTCACCCCGAAGGCGGCATTTCTCTCCCAAAAGACATGATCGAGCCACAGATCCCGTAACGTCTCTTTCAACTCCACCGATTTCTGAGTCAGCTTCACTTGCTCTGCTGCAATCGAAGGTGCAGCAGTAAGAATCAAGGCGACCGCGATCAGCAAGGTTGTCCTAAAAAGAGCTCTCCACATGCCGGCTTCCTCCTTTGGAGTTTCTGATGCGCCAGCAAAAAAAGTAACCAAGGGGAGGTCAAAGTCAAGGACGGAGCCGACGCACGGTATCCTCCAAAGTTTCACCTGCAGCCATACTCAACTCCTGTGACGTCCACTCTATTTCCTGCTACAGCCCCCTCTGACAACCTCAAGACGAAGCGGCCTATGAGTAGGAGCACTTGATTTAAAAAACGGTGCGTCGGCATAAAATTTCCCCTGCTAGACAGAAAGCAGGATGGTGCCAGACATAGGAGCGGGATCACCACATCATTGACAGTCTCTCATACCCCGCTATGATAAAATCCGTAAACCTCTCCTCCTCCCAGACATCTTTTACCGGTTTTTCTCGGGTGATCAGCATGAAAAAGTGGTTGTTCATCGGAGCACTTGTGGTGGGTGTTCTTTTGGCCGGCGCCGCCTTGTACAGCCTTCCGCTCGACACGGGAGACCGCTCACCCGCGCAGCCGATCGCCTTCAGCCACAAGCAGCATGCCGGAGACAACGGCATCCCCTGCCTCTATTGCCACCGCAGCGCTGCCCGCTCAGCCTTTGCCGGAGTCCCCGCCGTCAGCGTCTGCCGCGAGTGCCATCTCTACATCGCCACCGGATCGCCGGAGATAAAGAAGCTGATCGGCTACTGGAACAGAAAAGAACCGATCCCCTGGGTCAAGGTGCACGTCCTCCCCGACCACGTCTACTTCCCGCACTTCATGCATGTCCGCGCCTCGGTCCCCTGCGCTCACTGCCATGGCAACGTGGCGGAGATGCAGCGGATCAACCGCACGGTAGCGCTAAAGATGGGGTGGTGCCTCGACTGTCATCGGGAACACAAGGCGAGTATCGATTGCTGGACCTGCCACAAGTAGCGGCAGCCCCGGCGGACGCACAGGATCGAGACGCAGCAACGACAAGCGACACGGAGCCGAAATGAAGAGAAGAGCGTTCCTGAAATTGAGCGGCATGAGCGCCGCAACTGCACTCCTGGCGGGATGCCGGTCGAGGAATGAGAAACTGATCCCCTACCTCGTGCCTCCCGATGAAGGGATCACTCCGGGACGTGCAAATTACTACGCCAGCGCCTGCCGCTCCTGTGCTGCCGGGTGCGGCATCCTCGTGCGCGTTTCTGAAGGACGGGCAAAAAAGATCGAGGGGAACCCTTCCCACCCGGTGAACCGCGGCAAGCTCTGCGCACGCGGACAGGCGCTGGTTCAGGAGCTCTACCACCCGGACCGCATCGTGACCCCCCTGAAACGCAGCGGCGCGCGAGGGTCGGGGAACTTCACGAAGATCTCCTGGGACGAGGCGATGCGGATCCTCACCGCACAACTCAAAGGCGTGCAGGTGCGGGGGCGCGACCGGCTTGCCCTCGTGACTCCTCCCTTCAACGGTTCCCTCGCCGAGCTCACTGCCGAATTCATGAAGGGAATGGGCTCTCCGCACCACGTGACCTTCGACCTGCAAAGCCCCGAGTGGCTGGCAGCGGCGTATCGGGAAAACTACGGATCTGCCGCCCTCCCCTACTACGACCTCTCCGAAACCCGCTACGTCTTGAGCTTTGGAGCCGACTTCCTGGAGCACCATCTCTCTCCGGTCCACTACGGCTACGCGTTCGGGCAGATGCGCCAGGGGCGTGACACGGTGCGGGGGCATTTCGCCTACGTCGGGGGCAGGCTCTCCCTTACCGCCGCCTCCGCCGACCGCTGGGTCCCGGCTCGTCCCGGAACCGAGGGAGCAGTCGCCCTCGCCATGGCGCGGGTTATCCTGCAGGAAAAGCTCCACGACGAGGGGTCGCTCTCGGCCAACGGGATCCAGGCCGGTTCCCTGCTGAAGGGGCTGGCAAAGTACGACGTGCCCCGGGTCGCGGAATTCGCCGGCATTCAGCCGCAGACGATCGTAGAGCTCGCCAAGGACTTCGCCACCACCACCCCCGCGCTGGCGATGGTCGGGGAAAAGGTGGCCTTCCAGAGCAACGGGCGCGCCTCATTCAGGGCGGTCCACCTGCTGAACGTCCTTGTGGGCGGCCTCAACCGCAAGGGGGGCATCTATCCTGCGGCAGGGCCTTCAACCTCGGCTACCGGCGGCTATGCCGGGCTCGCCACTCTCGTGGAGCGTATGCGGGCAGGGCAGATAGAGGCCGCGCTCATCCACGGGAACCCCTTCCATTCGATTCCGGTCGCCACCGGCTTCCAGGAGGCTCTGGCAAAGGTGCCGTTCGTGGCGAGCTTCTCCTCCATCCTCAACGACAGTGCCATGGCGGCGGACCTGATCCTTCCCGACAGCTCGACGCTGGAGAGCTGGGGGGACGTGGTGCCTGTCTCCGGGACGCGCGAGCCCGTGGTGGGGCTCATGCAGCCGGTGGTGGCGCCGCTGCACGACACGCGTCAGTTCGGGGACGTCCTCCTCGCAACAGCGGCAGCGCTCAATGGGCAGGCGGGAGCCGGCCAGCAGAAGACGTATCTTGATTACCTGAAGGGCTCGCTCAAGAAGCGCGGGGCCGCTGATTCACCCGCCCAGTGGAATGAGCTCCTGCGTCAGGGCGTACTGCTCGGGAAACGGGGTGGAGAAAGCGCGCAATACCGCTGGAGTGGCGGTGGCGGCACCCCCGATGTGGAGCCGCCGCGCTTCGTGGGGGACCAGAAGCAGTTCCCCCTTTTCCTGGAGACCTACCCCTCCATAAAGACCAACGGCGGCGCTGCCCTCCCATGGCTTCAGCAGCTCCCGGACACCATGACGACCGTGGTATGGGACAGCTGGGTGGAGATAAATCCGAAGACGGCTGCTCAGCTCGGGATCGCTATCGGCGACCTCGTGGAGGTAGCCTCCCCCCAGGGATCGGTGCGGCTCCCGGCGATCATCTACCCCGGCATCCGTCCCGACCTGGTGGCGATCCCGCTCGGGCAGGGGCAGTTCGCGGGCGGGCGCTATGCCAAGGGTGTGGGGGTGAATCCCCTTGTTCTCCTGCAGGCGGCTGCTGAGGCCGGTGCGACTCACCCTGCATGGCAGGCGACCCGCGTGAGCGTGAGGAGGATTTCACCGGAGGGGAACCTGGTAATGCACGGGCACCCGCAAGGAAGCTATCGCAGCGAACTGGTAGGAGTGTAGAACGCTACCGGAGAGGATGGCCCCGCCCCCTCTCCGCCACGAGGTACCGATGAAGAAGCTCACCAGCCCCTACAAGTGGGGCATGATCATTGATCTGGACCGCTGCACCGGCTGCGGCGCCTGTGTCGTGGCCTGCCAGGCCGAGAACAACGTGGCGATCTGCGAAAAGAAGGAGATCAGCGAGGGGCGCAACATGCACTGGCTGCGCATCGAGCGCTTCTGGGTCGGCGACTACCCGGACGTGCGGGTGCGCTTCCTCCCGGTCCTCTGCCAGCACTGCCACGACGCGCCGTGCGAGCCGGTCTGTCCGGTGTACGCGAGCTACCACAACCCGGACGGACTGAACGGGCAGGTGTACAACCGCTGCGTCGGGACGCGCTACTGCGGCAACAACTGCCCCTATGCGGTCCGCGTCTTCAACTTCTACGATCACACCTGGCCAAAGCCGCTCGACAACCAGCTGAGCCCCGACGTTACCGTGCGTCCCCGCGGCGTCATGGAGAAGTGCACCTTCTGCGTCCAGCGCATCCGCCGCGCCAAGGAGGACGCCAGGGGCGCAGGGCGCATGATAGCGGACGGCGAGGTGCAGCCCGCCTGCGCGCAGACCTGCCCGAGCGAGGCGATCGTCTTTGGCAACATGGCCGATCCCCAGAGCCGCGTCGCCCGCCTCTCCCGCAGCCCGCGCGGGTTCCGTCTCCTGGAGCACCTCGGGACCCACCCCTCGATCGTCTACCTGAAGGGAGGAGGACGGGAGCATGTCTGAGCAACTGGCACCGATAAAGAGCGCAAAGCAGCTAAACGACGAGATGCTTTCCTCCACCCGCACCCCGACCTGGCGCTGGTACGCCCTGGCGGGGATCCTCGGCGCCATAGTCGCCTGGGGGGCGTACGCCTTCTTTTACATGGTGACCAGCGACATGAGCTGCACGGGACTCTGCCGTCCGGTCATGTGGGGCATCTTCATCGTCAACTTCGTCTTCTGGGTCGGCCTCTCCCACTCCGGTACCATGGTCTCCTCCATCCTGCGCCTCTCCGAGGCGAACTGGCGCCGCCCGATCCTGCGCGCTGCGGAGGCGATGACGGTCTTCACCATCACCGTCGCCGGGCTCTTCCCCATCATCCACCTCGGGCGCAACTGGGTCTTTTACTACCTCATGCCCTATCCGAACCAGCGCGAACTGTGGCCCAATTTCCGCTCCGCTCTTCTGTGGGACGCAACCGCCATCACCACCTACATCACAGGCAGCACCCTCTTTCTCTACCTCGGCATGCTCCCCGACCTCGCCGTGGCGCGCGACCGGGCGGTGGGGTGGCGCCGCACGCTGTACACCGTCCTCGCCATGGGGTGGCGCGGCACGGCCCGCGAGTGGCTAATCTATCATAAGGCCTCGACCCTCATGGCGGCGCTGGTGATCCCAGTCGCGGTCTCCGTCCACTCCATAGTCGCCTGGGACTTCGCGGTCACCGTCGTCCCCGGCTGGCACAGCACGATCTTCCCACCCTACTTCGTCATCGGCGCCATCCATTCCGGGGTCGCCGCGGTCATCACCCTGATGATCATCATCCGCAAGGTCTTTCACCTGGAGGGGTATCTCACCCCGCTCCATTTCGACAATATGGGGAAACTCCAGCTCGTCATCGCCCTTTTGTGGAGCTACGCCTACTTTGTGGAGGTGCAGACGACGTGGTACGCCCACGAGCCGATCGAGTGGGAGACCTTTAGCTTCATGTCCAGCCACTACACCGGGCCGCTCCTCACCATGATCATCGGCTGCTCGATCCTGCCGGTCGCCCTCCTCTGCTTCAAGGCGGTGCGACGCTGCATCCCCGCCATGCTGGGACTGACCCTCCTCATCAACGTGGGGATGTTCATCGAGCGCTACCTCATCATCATCCCCTCCCTGTCCCACAAGAACATGCCGTACGTATGGCGCGGCTATACTCCGGGATGGGTGGAACTCTCCATCACCGTCGCCGCCTTCGCGGGGTTCGCGCTGCTGTACACCGTCTTCTCCAAGGTCTTCCCGATGGTGGCCCTGACCGACGTGCGGGAACTGGAAGCGCGCGAGGCCGAGGTCAAATTCGGTCGTGCGAAATTAACCGCCATTGCAGGAGATGATTAGGATGGAAACGCTCGGGCTCTACAATAACGTCGAAGAGGCGGCAGTCGCGGTCGATCGTCTCGTCGCCGCAGGGTTCACGGAGGGTCAGATCACCTCGCTCACCTCGGTTCCGTACCCTGATGGAGTGCTGGTGAAGACCTGGCGCCATTCGATCCTGCGCTGGATCACCGTAGGCTCCGGCATCGCCGGGGCGTGCGCGGGCTTTCTCCTTGCTGCGGGGACGGCATGGGTCTACCCGGTACAGACCGGGGACAAGGCGATCGTGGCGCTTTATCCGACCGGGATCATCACCTACGAGATCACCATGCTCTTTGCCATGGTCGGCACCATAGTGGGGATGTTTCTGGAGATGAAGCTTCCCGCGTGGGGAGGAGACCGCCCCTACGATGCGCGCATCTCCGAGGGGTACGTCGGGATCTGCGTGAGGGTTGATGATGAAAAGGGGGCGGAACGGGCGCAGCAGGTGATGAAGGAGACGGGGGCGCTGCCTACCATCAAAGAGGCGCAGGTGATCCCGGCGCTGGAGGATACGGCATGAAAAGGATACTCCTCGCTCTTGTGCTGGCGTGCGCGCCCCTTTTGACAGCCGCCATCTGGATGGACGAGCAGCCGAGCCACAAGCCGAATCAGGCGCCGCTCCTCGCCCCGCCGGCCGGTGCGGTCCCCGTCACCGGGGTGGAGTCCGTGCCGGAGGGGGACGTGAAAAACCCTGTCCCCACAAGCCAGTCGTCCGTGAACGCGGGGCGCGCCCTTTACTCCATCAACTGTTTCATGTGCCACGGCGATGCCGCGAAGAGGGGGGCGGTCGGGCTGAAGCTGAACCCTCCGCCACCGGGGCTCACCCCCCCGTTGATACAGGCGCTGAACGACACCATCATCTTCGGGGCAATTACCAAGGGGTTCGGCCGGATGCCCCCCTTCCAGGACAAGCTGAGTCCCGAGGAGCGGTGGAACATCATCAACTATCTGCGCGCACTCCGGTAGAGCCCCATGCGTCAGGAGGGTACGACCATTTCAGAGGATGTGATCGTCTCAGGAATCCAGCCCACCGGCGAGCTGCACATCGGCAACTATTTCGGGGCGATAGCGAACTGGTTGCATTACCAGGAGCGCTACCGCTCCTTTTTCATGATCGCCGACCTGCACGCCATGACGCTGCCGTACCAGCCGGAGCAGCTGCGTTCGAACACAGAGCAGCTGGCGATCGACCTCGCCGCCTGCGGCATCACCCCGCCCCGCTCCACACTCTTCATCCAGTCCCTCGTCCCGGAGCATGCCGAACTTTGCTGGATCCTCGGCTGCGTCTGCTCATTCGGCGATCTGACCCGGCAGACGCAGTTCAAGGAGAAATCGCTGCCGGAAGGGAGCGACTCCCCCGGCAGGTTTATCTCTGCGGGGCTCTTCACCTATCCGGTGCTGCAGTGCGCGGACATTCTTGCCTACCATGGCACGCTTGTTCCCGTGGGGAAGGACCAGCTGCAGCATCTGGAGCTGACCCGCGACATCGTGCGCCGCTTCAACTACCTTTTCGGGGATTATTTCAGGGAGCCACAGCCGCTGCAGACCGACGCGCCGAAGGTCATGTCCCTCAACGACCCGGAGCGGAAGATGAGCAAGCAAAACGGCGCCCGCCACTACATCGGGATCTTCGATGACGAAGGGACGATCCGCTCGAAAATCAGGAGTGCCGTCACGGACTCGGGGATCTCAGAGGATGGTGAGATGAGCGAGGGGGTGGCGAATCTCTTCAGGATCCTGAACGCCTGCGGCAAGAACGAGCAGGCGGATCAGATGATCGGGGAGTACCGCGATGGGAGCCGGCAGTACAGTAAGCTCAAGGAGGCGGTCTCAGACGCTCTCGTGGAGATGGCCGCGCCTCTGCGAAAACGGCGCCAGGAGCTCATGCAGGACAGGGAGTACACGCTTCGCAAGGTACGGCAGATGTCCCTTGAGGCGCGGGAAACGGCATGTAAGACGGTCGCGGAGGTGCGCAGGGCGGTGGGGCTGCCTGCGCCGATGGAGCGGTAGGAGGGAGTGTAAGTTGCCATGGAACCTCAGCCGCCGGCAGTACGTCCCTCCCCTTTCAAGGGGGAGGACAGGAGGGGGATGGGGTCCCGCACCTGCACCACCTTCTACCCCATCCCCACCCTGTCCCTCCCCTTGAAAGGGAGGGGACGCTTTGACACCTGCTCTGCTGAAGGTCGGCGACCGCGGCGCAGGTCTTTTCCCCTCTACGGCAGCTCCACCACCTGGTACACCGCGGCAATATCTTCGTCGGCATGGCCGGCGGCGCGGGCTCTCTTGAAGAGTTCGTTCACCGACGCGCCGCAGTGGAGCGGCTGCCCCAGTTCGTCCCCCAGAGCCACGGCGAGACGCAGGTCCTTCTGCATGTGCTTCAGCGGAAAGTTCGTGGGGTACTTACCCTCAAGGAGCATCCCCCCCTTCCCTTTGAACATCGGGTTTGCCATTGCACCGGCGTCGAGGACCTCGAGTATCTCGGCAGGATCGAGCCCCCCCTTCTTCCCGAGTGCCATCCCTTCACAAAACACGGCCAGCATCCCCCCCATGATCGAATTCACCACGAGCTTCATGCGTGCGCCCTGCCCTACCTCACCGAGAAAGAGGCGCTTCTTTCCCATCTTGTCAAAGGCAGGGGCGGCGTCGTCGTAGAGGGAGCGGTCCCCTGCGGCGAGGATGATGAGGGTGCCGTCCTCGGCTGGCTTCTTCGTCCCCGAGACGGGTCCCTCGAGGAATCTCCCCCCTGCCGCCGCGATCCTTTCAGCGATGGCTCCGGCGGTCTTGTCGTCGACGGTGGACATGTCCACATAGCCGCGCCCTTCGCCGATCCCCTCCACCACGCCGTCCTTGCCGAGAGCTACCTGGAGGGCAGCTTCCGGATCTGCCAGCATGGCAATGGTGATGTCACAGGTGGAGGCGACCTCCTTCGGAGTCATCCCCCGCTTCGCTCCGAGGGCGACGAGCTGATCGCACTTTGCAGCATTGCGGTTCCATACCGTCACATCAAACCCCGCGCGCACGAGGTTTGCTGCCATGGCGCTCCCCATGATTCCCAGTCCCAGAAAGCCGTATTTCATTGCACATCCTCCTTTTGAATATCATGCCCTCGTCCGGAGACGCTGCCGCCATTCTCGCGCCGGATGCCGGGCCACAGTCGGTTTACGTTCCTGGTTCGTATCCCCGTCATCAAATACAGCATAGCGGGGGCATCGTCAAGGGTTGCTGCGTGCCTCTGAATGTACGGATCAGCAGCTACCGATGGTGAAAGACGGTTTTTTCGTTTTCCATGTAGGCCGGGATAAGCCAAAGGCGTTCCCGGCAGTCCACGCGCCGCCGGTACCTATCTCGAAACCAGCCTACTCGAGTACCACAGGGTGCCCCCGCTGGAGCGCAGGCATCTGCTGCGATGCCGGCTGAGCAGCAAAAACCATTGACTTATAAGCGAAAAAAGTATTTCATTGCTCGGAATATTTCACTGAAACAAAAGGAAATTTGCCGAGGCAGGGACACTGTTAGCCTTTGCACATTTATCGCCACTCACAAACTTCCTTAAAGAAGATAAAGAAGCCTTTCAAGCAACAATCAGTATCCGAAATCCTTGGTCCAATGGAGGTAACAGATGTCAAAGAAGGCTCCTCTACTTGCTGGCGCTCTTCTTATATTTGCACAGGGAGCAACAGCATTTGCCGACGAGCAGGGAAACAGCTGCCTGCAGCTGTTGAAGAAAGGGGACCACCCCGCCGCGATATCGAGTGCGACGCAGGCGCTGAAGGGTGCTCCGGAAGATGCGGGGCTGCGCTACTGTCTCGGCGAGGCGTACCGCAGATCGGGGGATCTGACCGCCGCGCTGCAGGAATTGCAGCGCGCGGAGAAGCTCACCACGGACAAGCTCTCCCTGATGCGGGTCCACAATCGTCTCGGCATGATCATGTCGACGCTCGACAACGTCGAGGCAGCGCTGAAGCATTACGGCATCTATCGCACCCTCGCGAAAGAGCTCGGCAGGATCGACGACGAAGCGAGCGCGCTCAACAACATGGCAGTAATCTACTACAACAGAAGCCAGTACAGCCTCGCCCTCATGTACTTCGAAAACTCGCTCAAACTGAGCCCCGACGACAGCAAGAACGCAGCGACCTACGGCAACATCGCCACTGTGTACCTTGGCAGAGGCGAGAACGACAAGGCGATCGAGTACCAGCAGAAGGCAATCAGCATAGACCGCAAGAACAATGATGCCCACAGTCTCTCCGTCGACCTCCTGAACCTCGGCAGCATGTACCGGCTCACCAAGTCGTACGACAATGCCAAGCAGTGCCTGCACGACGGCCTTGACGGCGTGCGCAAGGCTCAGGACGCCTACTGGGAGGGGATGGCCTTCCGCTACATCGGCTGGCTGCACAGCGACCGCGGCGAGCTCCCTGAGGCGAAGAAGTGGATGACCGGTGCGGCGGAAATATTTGCGAAGATAGGCGCGGCAAGCGATGCCGAGAAAACGAGGAAGGACCTGGAGGCTCTGTTGAACCCTGCTCCGCCAGCGCCTGCCGCTCAAACTCCGGCCGAGCCGAAGGAATCGGATCCGAGCTACTGGCCGTCGAGGGGCAGGAGCTAGCCCCTCTCAGCGCAGAGTCGCGTCGTCCCCTCCCCCCTTGCGGGGGAGGGCCAGGGTGGGGGGGAAGGTGCCACCATTCCGGCAGATGCCAGCTTCACCCACCCCCTGTCCCACTCCCGTCAAGGGAGGGGGAACCTCTACAGCCGACTTCCGAAGATCCCCATGAAAAAAGCCCCCCCGGAATTCCTTCCGGGAGGGCTTTCTTCTTTCACTTCAGCATGCGGCTGTGGCAGGGCGTGGCATTGCCACGCCCCGCCCTTTTGTTACGGAGTTTCCCGCTTGAAGTAGTGGGTGTGCAGCAGGTGGTGAGACTTCTCGCTCAGCGGCTTCCCGAGGAATTTCTCGTACAGCTCGATGACGTACGGGTTCTCGTGGGACTTCCTGAGCGGCTTGTTGGCGTCCTCGCGGTAGATCGCTTCGGTACGCTTGTCGAGGACGGTCTCGTCGCCGTGGTGATACGGCTGGCCGCCGCCGCCGATGCAGCCGCCCGGGCAGGACATGATCTCGATGGCGTGGAACTGCTCTTTCCCTTCACGCACCATCTCGAGAAGCTTCCTGGCGTTCCCGAGC